>NZ_SPQN01000013.1 GCF_004571065.1 Geodermatophilus sp. DF01-2 | reverse complement strand
GCACGCCGAGGGCGACCCGGCCGGCGCCCACGTCCTGGTGTCGCTGCCCGACCGGGACGCCGAGGAGGGGCTCATCGCCGCGGCGGCCGGGCGCGGCGTCGCGGTGGGCGGGCTCGGGCGCCACTGCGCAGGGCCCGGGCCGCACAGGGCCGGACTGGTGGTGGGGTTCGCGGCGCCCACCCGCGCCGACCTGGCCCGAGCGCTGGAGGTGCTCACCAGCGCGCTGCAGCACGTGCTCGACCCGAGGCGGTGAACGTCAGAGGCGCAGAACCCGGCGGGCCCTGTCCAGAGGCTCGCCGCGAGCTTGCGAGCCGTGAGGAGGACAGGGCCCTTTTTCAGGCGCTGACCGTCCAGGTGTCGCTGCCGGTGAGCAGCGCGTCCAGGTCCGCCGACGAGGAGGTGCGGGCCTCCTCGACCTGGTCGGCCATCATCCGGTCGTAGGTCGGCTTCTGCACCGAGCGGAAGACGCCCATCGGCGTGTAGCGGAGGTCCTGGCTGGACAGCCGCGACAGCGCGAAGGCGTACGAGGGGTCCTCCCGGGTGGCGTCGTGCACGACGATCTCGTCGGCGGCCACCTGGTTGGTCTCGGCGATCCGCAGGCCACCGAACTCGTCGCGGACCACGCACGAGGCGCCGTCCGGGCCGAACACCAGAGGCTTGCCGTGCTCGAGCGGGATCGACCACTGCACGCCGGTGGCCGGGTCCTTGAGCAGGTCGAATGCGCCGTCGTTGAAGATGTTGCAGTTTTGGTAGATCTCGACCAGCGCGGTGCCCTGGTGCTCGGCGGCCTGGTGCAGCACCTCGGTGAGGCCCTTGCGGTCGGAGTCCATGGCCCGGCCCACGAAGGTGGCGTCGGCGCCGAGCGCCAGCGACACCGGGTTGAACGGATGGTCCAGCGAGCCCATCGGGGTGGACTTGGTGACCTTGCCGACCTCGCTGGTGGGCGAGTACTGGCCCTTGGTCAGCCCGTAGATCCGGTTGTTGAACAGCAGGATCTTGAGGTTGACGTTGCGGCGCAGCGTGTGGATCAGGTGGTTGCCGCCGATCGAGAGCGCGTCGCCGTCCCCGGTCACGACCCACACCGACAGGTCCGGGCGGGAAGCGGCCAGGCCGGTGGCGATCGCCGGTGCGCGGCCGTGGATCGAGTGCATCCCGTAGGTGTTCATGTAGTACGGGAAGCGCGAGGAGCAGCCGATGCCGGAGACGATGACCATGTCCTCGCGCGCGATGCCGAGGCTGGGCAGGAAGCTCTGGACCGCGTTGAGGATGACGTAGTCACCGCACCCGGGGCACCAGCGCACCTCCTGGTCGGTCTTGAGGTCCTTGGCCTTGAGCGCGGTCTGCTTCTCGCCGTGGCTGTCGATGGAGCGGGCGATCGCGTCGGCGATGGGGCCTTCGGCCGGCATGCCGAGGTCGATGGTGGTCATTGGGCACCTCCGGTGGTGGAGTCGATGACGTCCTGGACGACCGCGGCGAGCTCGGCTGCCCGGAAGGGCAGCCCGCGCACCTGGGTGTGGCTCTCGACGTCGACGAGGTACTTGGCGCGCAGCAGGAGCGACAGCTGCCCGAGGTTCATCTCCGGGCAGATGACCCGGTCGTAGCGGCGCAGCACCTCACCGAGGTCGGCCGGCATCGGGTTGAGGTGACGCAGGTGGATCTGCGCGACCGAGCGTCCCGAACGGCGGATCCGCCGGCAGGCTGCGCCGATGGGGCCGTAGGTCGAGCCCCAGCCGATGACGGCGACCCGTGCCTTCTCACCGTCGGGGCCGTCCGGGTCGTCGACGTCGGTGGGCGGGATGCTCGCCGCGATGCCGTCGACCTTGGCCTGGCGCAGCCGGGTCATCAGGTCGTGGTTGGCCGGGTCGTAGGAGATGTTGCCGGTCTTGTCGGCCTTCTCCAGGCCGCCGATGCGGTGCTGCATGCCGGCCGTGCCCGGGATCGCCCACGGCCGGGCCAGGGTCTCCGGGTCGCGCAGGTAGGGCTGGAACTCCGGCGTCCCGTCGGGGGTGGTGGCGTTGGGCTCGGTGGCGAACTCGACCCGCAGGTCCGGCAGCTCCTCGGTGTCCGGGATGGCCCATGGCTCGGCGCCGTTGGCCAGGTAGCCGTCGGAGAGCAGCAGAACCGGGGTGCGGTAGGTCAGCGCGATCCGGGCGGCCTCGATCGCGGCGTCGAAGCAGTCGGCAGGGGAGCGCGGCGCGACGACCGGCACGGGGGCCTCGCCGTTGCGGCCGAACATCGCCTGCAGCAGGTCCGACTGCTCGGTCTTGGTGGGCAGGCCGGTGGACGGGCCGCCGCGCTGCACGTCGACGACGACCAGCGGCAGCTCGGTCATCACCGCCAGGCCGATCGCCTCGGACTTCAGCGAGACGCCGGGCCCGGAGGTCGTCGTCACGCCGAGCGCGCCGCCGAAGGAGGCGCCGATCGCCGAGGCGACGCCGGCGATCTCGTCCTCGGCCTGGAAGGTCCGGACGCCGAAGGCCTTGTGCCGGGACAGCTCGTGCAGGATGTCCGACGCCGGCGTGATCGGGTAGGCACCCAGGAACACCGGAAGGCCCGACCGCTGTCCGGCGGCGACGATGCCGAGCGCCAGCGCCTGGTTGCCGGAGATGTTGCGGTACCGGCCCGGCGCCATCGGCGCGGGCTTGATCTCGTAGGAGACCGCGAACGCCTCGGTCGTCTCGCCGTAGTTGTAGCCGGCCCGGAACGCGGCGATGTTGGCTGCCGCGATCTCGGGCTTGCGGCGGAACTGGCGCTCCAGGAAGCGGACCGTTCCCTCGGTGGGCCGGTGGTACATCCAGCTCAGCAGGCCGAGGGTGAACATGTTCTTCGAGCGCTCGGCCTCCTTCTTGCCGAGCCCGGAGTCGGCGAGCGCCTCGAGGGTCAGGGTGGTCAGCTGCACGCTGACGGTCTGCCAGCCCTCGAGGGAGCCGTCCTCGAGCGGATTGGTGGCGTAACCGACCTTGGCCAGATTCCGGGGCGTGAACTCGTCGGCGTCGATGATGAGCAGCCCGCCCCCGGGCAGGTCGGACAGGTTGGCCTTGAGCGCGGCCGGGTTCATGGCGACCAGCACGTCCGGGGCGTCGCCCGGGGTCATGATGTCGTGGTCGGCGAAGTGCAGCTGGAAGGAGCTGACGCCGGGCAGGGTTCCCGTCGGTGCGCGGATCTCGGCGGGGAAGTTGGGCAGCGTCGAGAGGTCGTTGCCGAAGGACGCCGTCTCACTGGTGAACCGGTTGCCGGTGAGCTGCATGCCGTCGCCGGAGTCACCGGCCAGCCGGATGACGACGCGGTCGAGCTCGACGACGCTCTTCACCAGGCCGCCGGGCGCGGAGGAACCCGCCGTGCTCGTGCCGACGGACGGGTCGGTCGTGGTCATGTGCTGCACCTCCACCGGCCGAGGTTACGTGGACGGCACGGTCCACGGACCTGTGAGCCGGACGACAGTGGGGCGCCGGACGCTCCGGCACCTCACTACGAGCAACCCGGCCGGGGAGGGCCCCATTCCGTGAGCGCGATCGCACCGGCCGAGGGCGGTCCGGGGAACGGCCTCCCCAGGCGCCGCGTTGGTCGGGACGTGCAGCGCTGGAGCAACGGACTGAAGACCGCGGTGCTCCTGGGCCTGATGGGTGGGCTGATCCTCGCCGCCGGCGCCCTCGTCGGCGGCCGGGGTGGCCTGTTCATCGCCCTGGTGATCGCCCTCGCGGTCAACGGTTTCGCCTACTTCAACTCCGACAAGCTGGCCCTGCGGGCGATGCGGGCCTTCCCGGTGACCGAGACGCAGGCGCCGCAGCTCTACGCGATGGTGCGCGAGCTGGCCACCGAGGCCCGGCAGCCGATGCCGCGTCTCTACGTCAGTCCGACCACCCAGCCCAACGCCTTCGCGACGGGGCGCAACCCGCGCAACGCGGCCGTCTGCGTCACCCAGGGCATCCTCGAGCTGCTCGACCGGCGCGAGCTGCGTGGCGTACTCGCGCACGAGCTGTCGCACGTCTACAACCGCGACATCCTCATCAGCTCCGTCGCCGGCGCCATGGCGACCGTCATCACCTACCTGGCGCACATGGCGATGTTCGCGTCGCTGTTCGGCGGCCGGTCGGAGGAGGACCGCGGCGGCGGCAACGCCCTGGGCAGCCTGCTGCTGGTGTTCCTCGGCCCGCTGGCCGCCGGCCTGGTGCAGATGGCGGTCAGCCGCAGCCGGGAGTACCAGGCCGACGCGTCGGGGGCGGCGCTGTCGCAGGACCCGCTCGCCCTGGCCTCCGCCCTCCGCAAGATCGCCTCCGGGGCGGCCGCCCGGCCGTTGCCGCAGGACGACCGGTTGGTGACCCAGAGCCACCTGATGATCGCCAACCCGTTCCGCGGACAGGGGCTGGCGTCGATGTTCGCCACCCACCCGCCGATGCCCGAGCGCGTCGCCCGGCTCGAGCGGATGGCCCGGGAGCTCGAGTAAGGACCCCCTCGCCCCCACCCCTCGTTCCTCGGGGGCGGGCCCCTGCGAGGGGGCCGACCCGTCAGCGGTAGTTGTCGAACTGCAGCGCGACGTCGAGGTCCTTGCCGCGCAGCAGCTGCTGGACCGCCTGCAGGTCGTCCCGCTTCTTGCCGCTCACCCGCAGTTGGTCACCCTGGACCTGGGCCTGAACGCCCTTGGGGCCCTCGTCCCTGATGATCTTCGCGATCTGCTTGGCCTTGTCCGACTCGATGCCCTGCTTGATGCGTGCCGCGATCCTGTAGCTGCGCCCCGAGGACTGCGGCTCGTCGGCGTCCAGGGCCTTGAGCGAGATGCCCCGCTTGACCAGCTTCTCCTTGAAGACGTCGAGCGCCGCGGTCACCCGCTCCTCGGTGTCCGCGCTCAGCGTCACCCCGGCCTCGCCGGCCCAGGCGATCGTGGCGTTGGTGCCGCGGAAGTCGAAGCGCTGCGAGAGCTCCTTCGCGGCCTGGTTCAAGGCGTTGTCGACCTCCTGGCGGTCGACCTTGCTCACCACGTCGAACGACGAGTCGGCCATGTGTCGGTTGCTCCTTCCGTCTGTCGCCGACCGGCCACGGACGAACCCACGGGGTCGCCGCCGAGGCCGGTCTCCGGCGTCTTGTACGCTTCCACCGGTACCACCACGGCGGGTTGCCCGAGTGGCCAATGGGAGCGGACTGTAAATCCGTCGGCTTAGCCTACGAAGGTTCGAATCCTTCACCCGCCACACCCGGGTAGAGCAGCGGCCCCCGACCTCGTCGAGGTCGGGGGCCGCTGCTCTTCGCGGAGAGGGCGCCGCTCACGGCAGGGTCGGCGCGCGGGCGCTGGCGACGGCGGTGCGCTCCAGGGGCTGCCCGCCGAGGAACAGCCAGCCGAACGCGATCTCGACGTACCGGGTGCACCGCACGGTGACCTCCACCCCGTCGGTCTCGGTCGACCAGGAGTGCAGCGCGCTCCCGCCGTCGGCGAGTTGGTCGGCCACGGCCGCCTGCGTGCTCGCTCGGGTCAGGAGCAGCGTGGTCCCCACGCCCGTGGCGTAGAGGGACGCCTCGTCCGTGGCATTCGCCGCAGCGAGCGCCGCGCCGTCGCAGACCGTCTGCACCCGCTGCTGCTCCAGGAAGGCGTCGGACGCCGCGATCGCACCGAAGGTCATCAGCGCGGCGACCAGCCAGCACACCAGGACCAGCGGCAGCGTCGAGCCCCGCTCGGCGGCCTCCGCGTCCCGTCGCACGGGGCGCAGCGTAGGGGCGTCCGACCTTGTCCACGACCTGTGGACGGCGCTGTGGAGGACTGTGGACCCGATCGGGGGAACCCTGGGCGTCCGCCCCGGCGCCTGTGGACGCACCGCGACACGCCGGGCGCATCGCCGTCCAGAGTGCAGCCGACCCCAGGAGCCCCCTCCATCACTCGTGTCATCCCACCGGGTGACCGTACGCCTACGGAACGTCACAGTAGGTGACGGCATGACGACGTGACACATCCCAGTGATCCGCCGTCCGGGTTGCGGGCTTGCCCCGATTGGGTGACGGGCAGCAATGTTTCAGGCGCGGTCCGTACCCAACGCTCTGTCCCCGCGCCTGGACGACTGCCCCGCTCTTTCACACAGCAGTTTTTCATGCCTGAGGAGGCGTCATGAGCAACGCTGTCTCGACGATCAACACCCGTGGCCACAAGTGGGGGCGCGGTCACAAGTGGGGTCGTGGTCACAAGTGGGGTCGGCAGGCCGCCTGAGCGCGGCCCTGCTGTAGCCCGCCGTCGGTCGCCGGTTCGACCGACGGCGGCCGTACCGTGGACGACCGTCTGCGTGGCGCCTCCCTCGATGGAGTGGGAGAGGTCACGCGGGCCCTCAGGCCTGTGGTGTCCCGCTGTTAGCCTCTGTCCGCCCATCCCCCTCGGCGAATACAGGTCTCAGTGGCTGAGCAGGACGTCCCGGCGCAACGCTGGCCGGCGGCCTCGCTGGGGCCAGCCACCATCGGCTGGCTCAGCCTGGTCGTCGCCTTAATCGTTGCAGTCCTCATGCTCCCGCCTCGGCTCGAGCCTGTGGGCCCGGTCGCCATCCTCATCGTCCTCGTCGGCTTCGTTGTCGCTGAGATCTACAACGTCCACGTCGAGTTCCGCCGGCAGAGCGTGTTCATCTCCGCGTCCGAACTGGCCTTCGTCGTGGCCCTCGTCGAAATCGGTCCCACCTGGACCGCCATCCTGCGAGCCTTGGCCGTCAGCGGGGTGTGCCTTGTCCAGCGGTACGACACGGCCAAAGTCGTAGCCAATACGGCCGTGGCAGTCATCGAGGTGGGCGTCGCGGTGACGGCGTTGCATCTCCTGCCGGTGGTGGAGGTGACCGCGCCGGCGACCTGGCTCTCCTACCTGGTCGCGATCGTCCTGGCGACATTGGTGGGTGGCGTGCTCATCCGGCTGGCGATCATCGCGACCCAGGGATACCCCGGACGGGCGCTTTGGACCAGTCTTCTGCTGGCCGCCTCGACGGTCACCCCCATGGCAGTCCTCGCTGGCCTCTCGGTGCTCCTGCTGGTGAGGGAGACGCTCTGGTCGTTGCTCCTCGTGCTACCGCTGTTGGGCGGCTTGGTCCTCCTCTACCGCAGGTTCGCCGCGGTCTCGCGTGAGGGGCAGGACCTGGAGAAGGTCTACGCCTTCGCTCGGCAGGTGGAGCAGATCGGCCCCGACGAGGACGGGCCACGCCGGCTGGTGGATGCGATCCGCGAGCTGCTCAACGCCGAGCGCGTGGCGCTCTGGCTGCCGCCCTACCTCGACGAGGCGCCGCGGCTCGTCGTCGCCTCGGACGACGGCTGCGGCTGGTACGACGGCCCCAGCGACCCCGACGACCTCTTCCGCCGGCGTGCCACCGAAGGGTCGGTCGACGGTCCGCTGCTGATCTCCCTGACCCGCGCCACCGAGGCGGAGACGGCCGCACTCGCCCGCCGCGGCGCCCGCGACCTGCTCGCCGCGCCGGTGGCCACCGCCGCCGGGGAGCCGGGTTACCTGGAGATCTGCGACCGCCGCAGCGACGTCGTCTCCTTCGCCGACGGCGACCGGGCGGCACTCGACTCGATGCTCACCCACGTCAACGCCGCCATCCGGCAGCAGCAGCTGCTCACCCAGATCCGGTACGACGCCGACCACGACCGGCTCACCGGCCTGCCCAACCGGCAGCGCCTGGCGGTGGAGATCGACCAGCTGCTCGCGGCCGACCCCGTGGCCGCCCGGGCCGGGCTGATCCTCGCGTCGCTGGAGAACTACACCGAGGTCACCGACACCCTCGGCCACGCCGCGAGCGACGAGCTGCTCCTGGTCACGGCGGGCCTGCTGCGCGAGCACGCGCCGCCGCAGGCGCTCGTGGCGCGCATGGAGGGCGAGCAGTTCGCCGTCCTCCTGCCCGGGCTGTCCCTGACCGCCACGGAGCGGGCTGCCCGCCGGCTGCGCGAGGCCACCTCCACGCGGGTCCGGGTGGCCGGGCTGGACCTCGAGGTCGCCCTCACCATCGGCATCGCCGCCGCCCCGGTGCACGGTGCGGACGCCGGCACGCTCATGCAGCGGGCCGACGTCGCCCTGCTCGCCGGTACGGGCTCGAGCGGCGTGGCCAGCTACCACCCGGTGCTCGACCAGCAGAGCCTGCGCCGCCTGCAGCTGGGCACCGAGCTGGAGCACGCGATGGTCGAGGGCGACATCAGCGTCGTCTTCCAGCCGATCATCGACGCCCGGACCTCCGACATCGTCTCGGTGGAGACACTGGTGCGCTGGGCGCACCCCCGCTACGGCGCGATCGCACCGGACGAGTTCATCCACCTGGCCGAGCAGATCGGCCGGATCGGCCCGCTGACCGACCACGTCCTCGACCTGGCACTGGCCCGGTGCCGCCGGTGGCGGGACCGGGACATCGCCCTGTCGGTGGCGGTCAACCTCTCCGCCCGCTGCCTCGCCGAGCCGGACCTGGTCGACCGGGTCCGGCGGGCGCTGCGACGCCACGGCGTCCCCGGCGAGCTGCTGACGCTGGAGCTCACCGAGGGCAGCGTGGTCGACGACTCGGTGCGCAGCAGCACCGTCCTGGCCGACCTGCACGCCCTGGGCCTGCGGCTGTCGATGGACGACTTCGGCACCGGCTACTCCTCGCTGTCCCAGCTTCGCCAGCTGCCCATCGACGAGGTGAAGATCGACAAGTCCTTCGTGCTGGGGATGTCGACCAGCCAGGGGGAGTCGTTCATCGCCCGCTCGATCATCGAGCTGGCGCACAACCTGGGCCTGCGGGTGGTCGCCGAGGGCGTCGAGGACGAGCTGACGCGCAACCTGCTCGCCGAGATGGGGTGCGACAAGCTGCAGGGCTTCCTGGTCAGCCGGCCGCTGCCGGACGAGCGGCTGGAGAGCTGGATCCTGGCCCGTACCGGCGTCCGCTCCGCCGTGTCCGGCACGCCGCACCGGCGGCTCTTCGTGCGCTCCTGAAACCCGTGGAGGGGCCCCCGCGACGACCGTCCGCAGGCGTCGGGTAGAGTTCCTGACGGCTCGAAGCCCGCCCCTTTAGCTCAGTCGGCAGAGCGTCTCCATGGTAAGGAGAAGGTCTACGGTTCGATTCCGTAAAGGGGCTCTGGAACAACACAGTGGCCGCTCGGCCCGGTCGCCGAGACCGGATCGCACGGGCACGTCCGGCGGTGTAGCTCAGCCAGGCAGAGCAAGCGGCTCATAATCGCTGTGTCACCGGTTCAAATCCGGTCACCGCTACTTGCGACGGACCCCGCACCCCGGGGTCCGTCGGCGTGTTGCAGCACCGTGCGGGCGCCCGCCCGCACGTCCCCGGGCCCGGCCGGCCCGGCACCGACAAGGCGAGGAGCGCCCCGTGGCAGCCACCGACATCCGTCCGAAGATCACCCTGGCCTGCCAGGAGTGCAAGAGCCGCAACTACATCACCCGCAAGAACCGGCGCAACGACCCCGACCGGCTCGAGCTGAAGAAGTTCTGCCCGAAGGACCGCAAGCACACCATTCACCGCGAGACCCGCTGACCCCAGCGGCTGCGACAGGAGGGCGGGAGCATGGCGCTCGACCCGGCACTGGTCGGGCGAAGCTACCCGCCCTCGGCCCTGTACGAGGTCAGCCGGCAGAAGATCGTCGAGTTCGCCGAAGCGATCGGTGAGACCGACCCGGTGCACCGGGATGCCGAGGCCGCCCACGCCGCCGGCCACCCCGACGTCATCGCCCCGCCGACCTTCGCCATCGCGCTGACGCTCTCCGCGGCCGGCGTGGTGGCCGAGGACCCCGATGTCGCGCTCGACTACAGCCGCGTCGTGCACGGCGAGCAGCGGTTCACCCACCACCGGCCCATCCGTGCCGGTGACCGGCTGGTCGCCACCCCCACGATCGAGGCCGTGCGCAGCGTCGGCGGCAACGACCTGCTGACCACGCGGGTGGACGTCGCCACCGAAGACGGCGAGCCGGTCTGCTCCGCCACGTCCATGCTCGTCGCCCGGGGGACCGCATGAGCGCCACCGTGCGCGCCGCCGACGTCTCCGTCGGCACCGAGCTGCCCGAGCAGACCTACCCGGTGACCCGCGCAGGCCTGGTCCGCTACGCCGGCGCCTCCGGGGACTTCAACCCCATCCACTGGAACGAGCGGGTGGCCACCGAGGTCGGCCTGCCCGGCGTGATCGCGCACGGGATGCTCACCATGGCGCTGGCCGCGCGCGCGGTCACCGCCTGGGCCGGGGACCCGGCCGCGCTGGTCGAGTACCACGTCCGCTTCGGCCGGCCGGTCGTCGTCCCCGACGACGACACCGGTGCCCGGGTGACCGTCCGCGGCAGGGTCGGCGCGCTGAGCGAGGACGGCCGCGCCCGGGTGGACCTGACCGTCACCAGCGCCGGCGAGAAGGTCCTGTCGCTGGCCCGCGCCACCGTCCAGCTGGCGTGAGAAAGGACCCCGCCACCCCTCGCAGGCCCGGGCGGTGCCCTGGACGGGGCCTCAGCCGGCCGAGCCCAGCAGCCGCTGCATGCGGCCGACGCCCTCGACCAGGTCGTCGTCCCCCAGGGCGTAGGACATCCGCAGATAGCCCGGCGTGCCGAATGCCTCACCGGGGACGACGGCGACCTCCGCCTCCTCCAGGATGATCTCGGCCAGCTCGACGCTGTCGTTCGCCGTCCGCCCGCCGATCGGCCGACCCAGCAGGGCCTTGACGGACGGGTAGACGTAGAAGGCGCCGCGCGGCTCGGGACAGGCCACGCCGGGGATCTCGCGCAGCATCGACACGATCGTGCGGCGCCGCCGGTCGAAGGCCTCGCGCATCGCCGCGGCGGCCGAGAGGTCGCCGGTCAGGGCGGCGACCGCGGCGGCCTGCGACACGTTGGCCACGTTAGAGGTGGCGTGCGACTGCAGGTTGGTCGCCGCCCTGACGACGTCGGCCGGCCCGACGACCCAGCCCACCCGCCAGCCGGTCATCGCGTAGGTCTTGGCCACCCCGTTGACGACGACGCAGCGGTCGGCCAGCTCCGGGACGACGACCGGCATCGAGGGCGCGGTCGCCCCGTCGTAGGTCAGGTGCTCGTAGATCTCGTCGGTGAGCACCCACAGCCCGTTCTCGACCGCCCAGCGGCCGATCTCCTCGACCAGCTCGGGCGGGTACACCGCGCCGGTCGGGTTGGACGGCGAGCAGAACAGCAGCACCTTCGTGCGCGGCGTCCGGGCGGCCTCCAGCTGCGCCACCGACACCAGGTAGCCGCTCTCCTCGTCGGCCACCACCGGTACCGGCACGCCGCCGGCCAGGGCGATCGCCTCGGGGTAGGTCGTCCAGTACGGCGCGGGCAGCAGCACCTCGTCGCCCGGGTCGAGCATCGTGGCGAAGGCCTCGTACACGGCCTGCTTGCCCCCGTTGGTCACCAGCACGTTGGCCGGGGTGACCCGCAGCCCCGAGTCACGGGCGGTCTTGGCGGCGATCGCCTCCTTGAGCGCCGGCAGGCCGCCCGCGGGGGTGTAGCGGTGCATCGCCGGCTGGGAGCAGGCGGCGACGGCGGCCTCGACGATGTAGTCCGGCGTCGGGAAGTCCGGTTCTCCGGCACCGAAGCCGATCACCGGCTTGCCCGCCGCCTTGAGCGCCTTGGCCTTCGCGTCCACCGCGAGGGTCGCCGACTCGGCGATGGCGGCGATGCGGCGGGAGATGCGCCGGTCGGCGGGCGGCAGCCCGGGGGACGGTGCAGCGGACTCCGAGCGGGAGACGGCGGTCATGGCCCCATCGTGTCAAAGGGCGAGGTCCGCGGTCGCCTGCGTTCCCGGCCGCGACCACCGCGGCGCCGTCCCGCCCGGCACGTTGGCTGCCGCGCTCGGCGGTCCCGTACACTGGCTGTCCTGGGGCAGTCGACCCCGCCACCGGCGTGCCCCGGAACCCTGCGGGGACGGTGCTGGCCGGAGCGGGCCACGCCGTCCCGGCCCGGCTCGGGGCAGCCGCCCAGGGCATAGGGGTGTAGCTCAATTGGCAGAGCAGCGGTCTCCAAAACCGCAGGCTGCAGGTTCAAGTCCTGTCACCCCTGCCCGTGCCGCCGGCGTCTGCGCCGGCGACGCGCACGACCCGCACGACAGCAGGACCACCGACCGTCGGCCCGAGGACAGCGGCCACCATCAGCGAGGCGAGCGAGGCGCAGTGAGCGACGAGAAGCCGGCACGCGAGGACGACCCCCGCGCCGCCTCCGACGCCGAGCCGACCGACGAGCAGCTCGACCGCGAGGCGCCGGGCGTGGCGGATGCCGCCGAGCTCGAGGCCGCGGAGGCCGATGTCGCCGCGGAGGCCGAGGCCGACGAGGACAAGGTCGTGGCCGCGCGGCCGGGTGGGGCCCGGCGCGGGGGTCGGATCACCACCGAGGACGACGAGGACGACGAGCCGGCCACGTCCCGGACCCGTCGCGCCGCCCGCGAGCGCACCCCGTCCCGGCCCGCCGGGCGGGCCGCGGAGGGCGGTGCGACCCGGTCGCGGGCCGCCGCGCAGCGGGCCCGCGCCACCGAGACCCGACAGGGGCGCAGCATCCGGCGTTTCCTGCGGGAGGTCGTGGCCGAGCTGCGCAAGGTCATCTGGCCGGGCCGGCGGGAGCTGATCACCTACACGACCGTCGTCATCATCTTCGTGACCTTCATCGTCGCCCTGGTGGCCGGCCTGGACCTCCTCTTCGCCCAGGGCGTGCTCGCCGTCTTCGGCTGAGCTCACCCGCGCCCGCACGCCATCGACGACGACGACGACAAGGAAGCAATCCCGTGACCGACCCGCGCGAGCCCTTCGAGACCGACAGCGCCGTCGACGGCATCGACCTCGACGACGCCCGCTTCGACGTGCGGGGGACCGCGGACGTCGAGACCGGCGCCGGCGAGCCCGGTGCCGCCGAGGGCTCCGTCGACACCGCCGACCAGGACACCCAGAGCGGCGTGGCCGACGTGGCGCCCGACGTGGAGGGCGGTGACCCGGACAGCCTGGCGACCGACCCGCTGGCCGACCCCGCGCTGGCGTCCGATCTGGGCGACCTCGGCGAGCAGGCCGAGGACGACGAGGACGAGGACCCGGCCGAGGCGATGCGCAAGGTGCTGCGCAGTCAGTTCGGCGACTGGTACGTCATCCACTCGTACGCCGGCTACGAGAACAAGGTGAAGACCAACCTGGAGTCGCGCATCCAGTCGCTGGACATGGAGGACTACATCTTCCAGATCGAGGTGCCCACCGAGGAGGTCACCGAGATCAAGAACGGCAAGCGCACCCAGGTCAACCGCAAGAAGCTCCCCGGCTACCTGCTCGTCCGCATGGACCTCAACGACGAGTCCTGGGGTGCCGTGCGCAACACCCCCGGGGTCACCGGGTTCGTCGGTGCGACGTCGCGGCCCTCCCCGCTGAGCATCGACGAGGTCGTCGGCCTGCTGGCCCCGGCGGCCACCCCGCAGGCGGCCAAGGCCGCCCAGACGACGACCGCCGCGGCCGCGGCGCCGACCGCCGTCGTCGACTTCGAGGTAGGCGAGTCGGTCACCGTCATGGACGGCCCGTTCGCGACGCTCCCCGCCACGATCAACGAGATCAACGCCGAGCAGCAGAAGCTGCAGGTGCTCGTCTCCATCTTCGGCCGGGAGACGCCGGTCGAGCTCTCGTTCAACCAGGTCCAGAAGTTGTAGGAGGACCCCGTCGCCCCCCACCGCTCGCACGCTCGCGGCGGGGCCCTGCGACGGGGCCGTTCCATCCCGTCACCAGAAGGAAGTCATGCCCCCCAGGAAGCGGTTGACCGCGGTCATCAAGCTCCAGATCAACGCCGGTGCGGCCACGCCCGCTCCGCCCGTGGGTCCGGCGCTGGGCCAGCACGGCGTCAACATCATGGAGTTCTGCAAGGCGTACAACGCCGCCACGGAGTCGCAGCGCGGCAACGTGATCCCGGTGGAGATCTCGGTCTACGAGGACCGCTCGTTCACCTTCGTCACCAAGACCCCGCCGGCGGCGCGCATGCTGCTCAAGGCGGCCGGTGTGGAGAAGGGCTCCGGTGAGCCGCACAAAACCAAGGTCGCGACGGTCACCCGGGACCAGGTCCGGGAGATCGCCCAGACCAAGATGGCCGACCTCAACGCCAACTCGCTCGACGAGGCGGAGAAGATCATCGCCGGCACCGCCCGGTCGATGGGCATCACGGTCCAGTAGGGCAGCAACGACAAGCAACCCTTGCGGCCCCGCTGCAGGGTCCCGCGCCGAGCTTGCGAGGTGTGGGGGGTAGCGGGGTCCTTCGTGGGAGGGCCCCGCCAGGCCCGCGCACCACACGACTCCCGGCCGAGGCGCCGGGGGAGAGGACACACCATGGCGAAGCACGGCAAGAAGTACCGCGCGGTGGCCGAGAAGGTCGACCGCGAGAACCTCTACACCCCGCTGCAGGCGGCCACCCTGGCCAAGGAGACGTCTCCGACGTCCTACGACGCCACCGTCGAGGTGGCCATGCGCCTGGGTGTCGACCCGCGCAAGGCCGACCAGATGGTCCGCGGCACGGTCAACCTGCCGCACGGTACCGGCAAGACCGCCCGCGTCATCGTCTTCGCGACCGGTGACAAGGCCGCCGAGGCCGAGGCCGCCGGCGCCGACGTCGTCGGCTCGGACGACCTGATCGAGCGAATCCAGGGCGGCTTCCTGGACTTCGACGCCGCCATCGCCACCCCCGACCAGATGGCCAAGGTCGGCCGGATCGCCCGCATCCTCGGCCCGCGCGGCCTCATGCCGAACCCGAAGACCGGCACGGTGACCCCCGACGTCACCAAGGCGGTCAACGACATCAAGGGCGGGAAGATCAACTTCCGCGTCGACAAGCAGGCCAACCTGCACCTGGTGATCGGCAAGGCATCGTTCGACGAGACCAGGCTCGTGGAGAACTACGCCGCGGCGCTGGACGAGGTGCTCCGGGCCAAGCCGGCCGCCGCCAAGGGCCGGTACCTGAAGAAGGTCACCATCTCCACCACGATGGGCCCGGGCATCCCGGTCGACCCGAACCGCACCCGCAACCTGACGGTGGACGAGCAGTAGGACTGTCCCCTCACCGCGCGCCGGCTCGCGGTGAGCCTCTGGACGGGGCCGATACTCGGCTCGGCAGGCCCCCGCAGCGCACCGCGCTGCGGGGCCTCGTTCGTCGTGGGGCCGACGTCGCGGCGACATCGGCGATCTCGCCCGGCTACGGGCCGTCGCGCGGGCGAGACCGGCGACCTCGCCGGGTGAGGACGGCGACGGTGGCGTCCGCCCGGCATGGCGTATGCTGGCCGGCGTTCCCCCCAAGACCGCTGGTCGTCGCACGTCCGCGTGCGATCGAAGGTCCCGGATCCCGGGCGGCCCGCGCAGGAGGACGGTTCGACCGACGTGGCGTTCCGCGCCCGCGTCCTTCGCCCCGTGCGCCTGCGCCGGGGCGTTCCTCGTCTCCGGGCCCGGTTGATCGCCTGCCGTCGCGCACCGGCCGGTGGTCCGCCCGACAGACGAGAGGAGGCCCATGCCCACGCAGGCGAAGGCCGCAGTGATCGACGAGATCACCGAGCGGTTCCAGTCGTCCAGCGCGGCGGTGCTCACCGAGTACCGCGGGCTGACCGTGGCCCAGCTGACCCAGCTGCGCCGTTCCCTCGGTGAGGGCAGCAGCTACGCCGTCGTCAAGAACACCTTGACGAAGCGGGCCGCGGAGCAAGTCGGCCACGCCGACCTCGGTCCGCTGCTCAACGGTCCGACCGCGATCGCCTTCATCGAGGGCGACCCGGTCAACGCCGCCAAGGCCATCCGTGACTTCGCGCGCGCCAACCCGCTGCTCGTCGTCAAGGGCGGCGTCGTCGAGGGCCGCACGGTCGGCCCCGCCGAGGTCACCGCCCTCGCCGACGTCGAGCCGCGCGAGGTCCAACTGGCCAAGCTGGCCGGGGCGATGAAGGGCAACCTGACCAAGGCCGCCGGGCTGTTCCAGGCCCCGCTGTCGCAGGTCGCCCGCCTGGCCGAGGCCCTCAAGGAGAAGAAGCCCGCCGAGGGCGCTCCCGCGGCGGCCGCACCGGCCACCGATGTGACTGCTGCCGACACCACCACCGACACCGACGCTGCCGCCGACACCGCGGCCAGCACCGACTGACCCACCCGAGGAGAGACCATGGCCAAGCTGTCCACCGAGGAACTGCTCGACGCGTTCAAGGAGATGACGCTGCTCGAGCTGTCCGACTTCGTGAAGCAGTTCGAGGAGACCTTCGAGGTCACCGCTGCTGCCCCGGTCGCCGTCGCGGCTGCCGCGCCGGCCGGTGGCGGTGGCGACGGCGGTGCCGCCGCCGCCGAGGAGCAGGACGAGTTCGACGTCATCCTCGAGAACGCCGGCGACAAGAAGATCCAGGTCATCAAGGAGGTGCGCGGGCTGACCTCGCTCGGCCTCAAGGAGGCCAAGGACCTGGTCGACGGCGCGCCGAAGCCGGTCCTGGAGAAGGTCGCCAAGGACGCCGCCGAGAAGGCCAAGGCCGCTCTCGAGGGCGCCGGCGCCACCGTCACCGTCAAGTGACCCGGTACCCGGCGGTTCCGACCGCCGGGTGAGCACCACCTCGTCCGACCCGCAGGGGCCGTCCTCATCCCGAGGGCGGCCCCTGCGGCGCCCGGGCGGGTCGGCGGTACGTGGAAGATCGGCGACCTGGCGCCCGCTCACCACCGGCTGAAGAAGGACCTCTGCTCCCCGCCCTCGTAGAAGGGCCTCGTCCTCCCGCACCCCTCGCAGGATCCATGGCCCCTGCGGGCCGCCTCGAACGATGGGAATCGCCGATTTCCATTACAGGCTCGGGGCAGTGCCCGGACGGAACCGGGACCCGGCAGGAGGCCGCGCGCCGTCCCGCCCGGACGCGCTCGGCGTGGTGGCCCCACGGCGGCCCTCGGACTGGCATCATGGCCGTGCCGTCGTGGGCGGCCCGGCCCTGCCCGGCCGGCTGCCCTTCCCGGGGTGTGGTCCCCATCGTGCGTGGACCCCCGACGTGGACAGCCCGTCCGCGCAGGGGTAAGGTTCTCTGTTGCGCTGCCCCCTGACTGCTTGCCCGCCGAGACGGGTCGCCTGGGGTGCCCGGGGGAGGACCTCCCGGACGCCCGTCGACCGTCCGGGCAGGCCCGTTCAGCAGTTCAGACGGACAGCCCCGCCATCACCGCCGACGACGACCCAGGACGAATCAGCACCCACCGCCCGCACGTCGTGAGGTCCTTGGAAGGACGCATCTTGGCAGGCTCTCGCCCCACCAGCATCTCCGCCAGCACCACCGAGTCAGGTCCCACCGGCACGACCCAGCAGACTCCCCAGACCGGTCCCCGTACCGGCGAGGCCGACCAGCAGAAGATCCCGGGCGCGCCGCTGCGCGTCTCCTTCGCCAAGATCTCCGAGCCGCTCGAGGTGCCGGATCTGCTGGCCCTGCAGACCGCCTCCTTCGACTGGCTCATCGGCAGCCCCGAGTGGCGCGCCACCCTCTCCCCGGAGGAGCAGGCCGACGCCGTCGGCGGCCTGGCCGAGATCCTCGAGGAGATCTCCCCGATCGAGGACTTCAGCGGCTCGATGTCGCTGTCCTTCTCCAACCCGCGCTTCGAGGACGTCAAGGCGTCGCTCGAGGAGTGCAAGGACAAGGACATGACCTACGCGGCGCCGCTGTTCGTCACCGCCGAGTTCATGAACAACACCACCGGCGAGATCAAGAGCCAGACGGTGTTCATGGGCGACTTCCCGATCATGACGAACAAGGGCACCTTCGTCATCAACGGGACCGAGCGCGTCGTCGTCTCGCAGCTGGTCCGCAGCCCCGGCGTCTACTTCGACAGGAGCCTGGACAAGACCTCCGACAAGGACGTCTTCAGCGCCAAGGTCATCCCCAGCCGCGGTGCGTGGCTGGAGTTCGACGTCGACAAGCGCGACACCGTCGGCGTCCGCATCGATCGCAAGCGCCGCCAGCCGGTGACCGTGCTGCTGAAGGCGCTGGGCTGGACCGAGGACCGCATCCGCGAGCACTTCCAGTGGTCGCCGACCGTCCTCGCCACCCTGGAGAAGGACCACATCGCCGGGCAGGACGAGGCGCTGCTCGACATCTACCGCAAGCTGCGGCCGGGTGAGCCGCCGACGCGCGAGTCGGCGCAGGCGCTGCTGGAGAACCTGTTCTTCAACCCGAAGCGCTACGACCTGGCCAAGGTCGGCCGCTACAAGGTCAACAAGAAGCTGGGCGTCGAGGTGCCGCAGAGCACGCTGACGCTGACCGAGGACGACATCGTCGCCACCATCGAGTACGTGGTGCGCCTGCACGCGGGCGAGCCCGACCACGGCGTCGACGACATCGACCACTTCGGCAACCGCCGCCTGCGCACCGTCGGCGAGCTGATCCAGAACCAGATCCGGGTCGGCCTCTCCCGCATGGAGCGCGTCGTCCGCGAGCGGATGACCACTCAGGACGTCGAGGCGATCACGCCGCAGACCCTGATCAACATCCGGCCGGTCGTCGCCTCCATCAAGGAGTTCTTCGGCACCAGCCAGCTGTCCCAGTTCATGGACCAGACCAATCCCCTCGCGGGCCTGACCCACAAGCGCCGCCTGTCGGCGCTGGGCCCGGGCGGTCTGTCCCGTGAGCGGGCCGGCATGGAGGTCCGAGACGTGCACCCGAGCCACTACGGCCGGATGTGCCCGATCGAGACGCCGGAGGGCCCGAACATCGGTCTCATCGGCTCGCTGTCGGCCTACGGGCGGGTCAACGCCTTCGGGTTCATCGAGACCCCGTACCGCAAGGTCGAGAACGGTGTGGTGACCGACTCCATCGACTACCTGACCGCCGACGAGGAGGACCGCTTCGTCGTCGCCCAGGCCAACTCGCCGCTGGACGCCCAGGGCCGGTTCGCCGAGGACCGCGTCCTGGTCCGCACCAAGGGCGGTGAGGTCGACTACCTCGCCCCGGAGAACGTCGACTACATGGACGTCTCGCCGCGGCAGATGACCTCGGTCGCCACGGCGATGATCCCGTTCCTCGAGCACGACGACGCCAACCGCGCGCTCATGGGCGCGAACATGCAGCGTCAGGCCGTCCCGCTGCTGCGCAGCGAGGCGCCGCTGGTCGGCACCGGCATGGAGCTGCGGGCGGCCGTCGACGCCGGCGACGTCGTGGTGGCCGAGAAGTCCGGTGTCGTGGAGGACTCCACCGCCGACTACGTCACCGTCATGGCCGACGACGGCACCCGGCAGACCTACCGGCTGCTGAAGTTCCGCCGCTCGAACCAGGGCACCTCGATCAACCAGACCCCCGTCGTCGACGAGGGCCAGCGGGTCGAGGTCGGCCAGGTCATCGCCGACGGGCCGTGCACCGACGAGGGCGAGATGGCGCTGGGCAAGAACCTGCTCGTCGCTTTCATGCCGTGGGAGGGCCACAACTACGAGGACGCGATCATCCTGTCGCAGCGCCTCGTGCAGGACGACGTCCTGTCCTCGATCCACATCGAGGAGTTCGAGGTGGACGCCCGCGACACCAAGCTCGGTGCCGAGGAGATCACCCGGGACATCCCCAACGTCTCCGAGGAGGTCCTCGCCGACCTCGACGAGCGCGGGATCATCCGCATCGGTGCCGAGGTCGTCCCCGGCGACATCCTCGTCGGCAAGGTCACGCCCAAGGGCGAGACCGAGCTGACCCCCGAGGAGCGGCTGCTGCGGGCGATCTTCGGCGAGAAGGCGCGCGAGGTCCGCGACACCAGCCTCAAGGTCAAGCACGGTGAGTCCGGCAAGGTCATCGGCGTCCGCGTGTTCTCCCGCGAGGACGGCGACGAGCTGCCCGCCGGCGTCAACGAGCTGATCCGGGTCTACGTCGCCCAGATGCGCAAGATCTCCGACGGTGACAAGCTCGCCGGCCGCCACGGCAACAAGGGCGTCATCGCCAAGATCCTGCCGCAGGAGGACATGCCGTTCCTCGAGGACGGCACTCCGGTGGACATCGTCCTGAACCCGCTCGGCGTCCCCGGCCGGATGAACGTCGGCCAGGTCCTGGAGACCCACCTCGGGTGGGTCGCCAAGTCCGGCTGGCAGGTCGAGGGCACCCCGGAGTGGGCGGCCAACCTGCCGGAGGCCGCGCGCGCCGCCGCGCCGGGCACCCGGACGGCGACGCCGGTGTTCGACGGTGCCCGCGAGGAGGAGATCGTCGGCCTGCTCGGCTCGACGACGCCGAACCGCGACGGCGCGCGGATGGTGGAGCCGACCGGCAAGGCGCGGCTGTTCGACGGCCGGTCCGGGGAGCCCTTCCCGGAGCCGATCTCGGTGGGTTACGTCTACATCCTCAAGCTGCTGCACCTGGTCGACGACAAGATCCACGCCCGGTCGACCGGCCCCTACTCGATGATCACGCAGCAGCCGCTGGGTGGTAAGGCGCAGTTCGGTGGCCAGCGCTTCGGTGAGATGGAGTGCTGGGCGATGCAGGCCTACGGCGCGGCCTACGCGCTGCAGGAGCTGCTCACCATCAAGTCCGACGACATCCTCGGCCGCGTCAAGGTGTACGAGGCGATCGTCAAGGGCGAGAACATCCCCGAGCCGGGCATCCCGGAGTCGTTCAAGGTGTTGCTCAAGGAACTGCAGTCGCTCTGCCTGAACGTGGAGGTCCTCTCCGGCGACGGGCAGGCGATCGAGCTGCGCGACACCGACGACGAGGTCTTCCGGGCCGCGGAGGAGCTGGGCATCGACCTGTCCCGCCGCGAGCCGTCCTCCGTGGAAGACGTCTGAGAGAGGACCCCGCCCCCCTCACCCCTCGCAGGCTCGGGGTGAGCCTCCGGGCGGGGCCTTCCAGCCAAGACTCCACAGTGATCGTTCAGTAACGAAACCCCGGGAAAGGGGTCCACTCAGTGCTCGACGTCAACTTCTTCGACGAGCTCCGCATCGGTCTGGCCACCGGCGACGACATCCGCCAGTGGTCGCACGGTGAGGTGAAGAAGCCCGAGACCATCAACTACCGGACGCTGCGTCCGGAGAAGGACGGTCTCTTCTGCGAGAAGATCTTCGGTCCCACGAGGGACTGGGAGTGCTACTGCGGCAAGTACAAGCGCGTCCGGTTCAAGGGGATCATCTGCGAGCGCTGCGGCGTCGAGGTGACCCGTGCCAAGGTGCGGCGTGAGCGGATGGGCCACATCGAGCTGGCCGCGCCGGTCACCCACATCTGGTTCTTCAAGGGCGTCCCCTCGCGCCTGGGCTACCTGCTCGATCTGGCTCCCAAGGACCTCGAGAAGATCATCTACTTCGCGGCCTACCTGATCACCTCGGTCGACGACGAGACGCGCCACCGCGACCTCCCGACCATCGAGGCCGAGATCAGCGCGGAGAAGCACAACCTCGAGAGCCGCCGCGACGCCGACGTGGAGGCCCGCCAGCAGAAGCTGGAGGCCGACCTCGCCGAGCTCGAGGCCGAGGGCGCCAAGTCCGACGTCCGCCGCAAGGTGCGCGAGGGCGGCGAGCGCGAGATGCGTCAGCTGCGCGACCGCGCCCAGCGGGAGATCGACCGCCTCGAGGAGGTGCTCGACACCTTCCGCAAGCTCGAGGTCAAGCAGCTCATCGCCGACGAGGGCCTCTACCGCGAGCTGCGCGACCGCTTCGGTGAGTACTTCGAGGGCGGCATGGGTGCCGCGGCGCTGCAGAAGCTGCTCGCCGACTTCGACCTCGACGCCGAGGCCGCCTCGCTGCGCGAGACCATCCGCAGCGGCAAGGGCCAGCGCAAGCTGCGGGCCCTCAAGCGGCTCAAGGTCGTCGCGGCATTCCAGCAGACACGCAACTCGCCCATGGGCATGGTGCTCGACTGCGTCCCGGTCATCCCGCCGGACCTGCGCCCGATGGTGCAGCTCGACGGTGGCCGCTTCGCCACCAGCGACATGAACGACCTGTACCGCCGCGTGATCAACCGGAACAACCGGCTGAAGCGTCTGCTCGACCTCGGTGCCCCCGAGATCATCGTGAACAACGAGAAGCGGATGCTCCAGGAGTCCGTGGACGCGCTGTTCGACAACGGCCGTCGCGGCCGTCCGGTCACCGGCCCGGGCAACCGGCCCCTGAAGTCCCTGAGCGACCTGCTCAAGGGCAAGCAGGGCCGGTTCCGGCAGAACCTGCTGGGCAAGCGCGTCGACTACTCCGGCCGCTCGGTCATCGTCGTCGGCCCGCAACTGAAGCTGCACCAGTGCGGCCTGCCCAAGCAGATGGCGCTGGAGCTGTTCAAGCCGTTCGTCATGAAGCGGCTGGTTGACCTCAACCACGCGCAGAACATCAAGTCCGCCAAGCGGATGGTGGAGCGTGCGCGGCCGGTCGTCTGGGACGTGCTCGAGGAGGTCATCACGGAGCACCCGGTGCTGCTGAACCGGGCGCCGACGCTGCACCGCCTGGGCATCCAGGCCTTCGAGCCGCAGCTGGTCGAGGGCAAGGCCATCCAGATCCACCCGCTGGTGTGCACCGCGTTCAACGCGGACTTCGACGGTGACCAGATGGCGGTGCACCTGCCGCTGTCGGCCGAGGCCCAGGCCGAGGCCCGGATCCTGATGCTGTCTAGCAACAACATCCTGAGCCCGGCCGACGGTCGCCCGATCACCGCACCGACCCAGGACATGGTGCTGGGCCTGTACCACCTGACCACCCTGGTGCCCAGCCGGCACGAGGCCGACGGCGGTCAGCCGGCGGCCTACGGCTCGGCGGCCGAGGCCGTCATGGCCTTCGACAAGGGTGCGCTCGGGCTGCAGGAGCGGGCGTTCATCCGCCTCGACGAGGTCTTCGGCGTCGACAACGGCAAGGTCAACGAGCCGTGGCAGCAGCCGGAGGACTGGACCCCGGGTCAGCCGACGCTGGTGGAGACCAGCCTCGGCCGGGTGCTGTTCAACGAGGCACTGCCCGAGGACTACCGCTTCGTCAACTACCAGGTGCCGAAGAAGGAGCTCGGCGCGATCGTCAACGACCTCGCCGAGCGCTACCCCAAGGTGCAGGTCGCGGCCACGCTCGACGCCCTCAAGTCCGCCGGCTTCCGCTGGGCCACCCGTTCGGGCGTGACGATCGCCATCGACGACGTGGTTACCCCGCCGGCCAAGCAGGAGATCCTCGACCGGCACGAGACCGAGGCCCGGCAGATCGAGCGCCAGTACGAGCGCGGTGTCATCACGGACGCCGAGCGTCGTGGCGAGCTGATCGAGATCTGGACCCGCGCACGGGCCGAGGTCAGCCAGGCGATGGTGGACAACTTCCCGACCACCAACCCGGTCTGGGTCATGGTCAACTCGGGCGCCCGAGGCAACATGATGCAGATCAGCCAGATCGCCGGCATGCGCGGCCTGGTGGCCAACCCGAAGGGCGAGATCATCCCGCGGCCGATCAAGGCCAACTTCCGGGAGGGTCTGTCCGTGCTGGAGTACTTCATCTCCACGCACGGTGCCCGCAAGGGCCTGGCCGACACCGCGCTGCGCACTGCGGACTCCGGGTACCTCACCCGCCGGCTGGTCGACGTCTCGCAGGACGTCATCATCCGCGAGGAGGACTGCGGCACCGACCGCGGCGTGATCATGCCGATCGCCACCTCGGTGGACGGCGTGCTCACCCGTGACCCGCACGCGGAGACCAGCGTCTACGCCCGTGCCCTGGCCGCCGACGTGACGGCCGAGGACGGCACGCTGATCGCCCAGGCCGGTTCCGACCTCGGCGACGTGCTCATCCAGGCACTGGTCGAGGCAGGTGTCTCGGAGGTCAAGGTCCGCTGCGTCCTGACCTGCGAGTCGCTGCTCGGCACCTGCGCCACCTGCTACGGCCGGTCGCTCGCGACCGGCAAGCTGGTGGACGTCGGCGAGGCGGTCGGCATCATCGCCGCCCAGTCGATCGGTGAGCCCGGCACCCAGCTGACGATGCGCACCTTCCACACCGGCGGTGTGGCGGGTGAGGACATCACCCACGGTCTGCCGCGCGTGGTGGAGCTCTTCGAGGCCCGCGTCCCCAAGGGCAAGGCCCCGATCGCCGAGCTGGCCGGCACCGTCCGGATCGAGGACGGCGAGCAGTTCCGCAAGCTCACGATCACCCCGGACGACGGGTCCGACGAGGTCGTCTACGACAAGCTGTCGCGCCGGTCGCGGCTGCGGGTTGAGGACGGCGCCCACGTCGAGGTCGGCGAGCAGCTCACCGAGGGTGCGGTGGACCCGCACGAGGTGCTGCGGATCATGGGCCCGCGAGAGGTGCAGCTGCACCTGGTCCGCGAGGTCCAGGAGGTCTACCGCAGCCAGGGCGTGTCGATCCACGACAAGCACATCGAGGTGATCATCCGCCAGATGCTCAAGCGGGTGACCATCATCGACTCGGGCGCGACGGAGTTCCTGCCCGGTGCGCTGGTCGAGCGGACGCTGTTCGAGACCGAGAACCGCCGGGTCGTCGCGGAGGGCAACGAGCCGGCTTCGGCCCGCCCGGTGCTCATGGGCATCACCAAGGCCTCGCTCGCGACCGAGTCGTGGTTGTCGGCCGCCTCCTTCCAGGAGACGACCAAGGTGCTCACCGACGCCGCGATCCAGGGCAAGAGCGACAGCCTGCTCGGCCTCAAGGAGAACGTGATCATCGGGAAGCTGATCCCGGCCGGCACCGGCATCAGCCGCTACCGGAACATCACGGTCGAGCCGACCGAGGAGGCCCGGGCCGCCGTCTACACGATGGCCGGGTACGACGACGGGCAGTACTACAGCCCGGACGTCTTCGGTCAGGGCACCGGCGAGGCCGTGCGCTTGGAGGAGTACGACTGGCGGGGCTGATCCCCGGTAGTCCATGAGGAGGGCCCCGCAGGTCGACCGACCTGCGGGGCCCTCCGCTGTCCGGCGCCCCGATGATCAGCTGAGCTGATCATCCCGGTTCCGGGCTCAGCACCAGTTGTGAGCCCGGAACCGGGAGAGCGAGCCAGGACGGCGCCTCTCGTCGTGGTCGGCGCCCGTCCGTCACGTGACGGAACCGGCTGACCTCATCGGTCGGCGATCTCGCGCATGGTCTCGACCGTCCGGAGCCGGGCCTCCCGGCTGTCATCGAGGGGCTGCAGCATCAGGGTGGTCGCTCCGGCCTCGCGGAAGGCGGCGACCCGCTCGGCGACGTGGGACTCCGGACCGACCAGCGCGGTGGCCCGCACGAGCTCCTCGGGGACGGCGGCCGCCGCCTCGTCCTTCTTGCCGTCGAGGTAGAGGTCCTGGATGGTGCGGGCCTCGTCCTCGTAACCGTAGCGCCGGGCCAGGTCGTTGTAGAAGTTCTTCCCCCGCGCGCCCATGCCGCCGATGTAGAGCGCGAGCTGAGGGCGCACCTGGTCCAGCATCGACTCGACGTCGTCCCCGATGGCGACCGGGACGCCGACGACGATCTGCAGTTCCCCCAGAGCGGAGTCCCGCTTCGCCTTCCCGGCGGCCACCGACTCGCCCCAGACCGACGTGGCCTTCTCCGGCACGAAGAAGATCGGCTCCCAGGCCTCGGCGATCTCGGCGGCCAGCTCCACATTCTTGGGGCCGATGGCGGCCAGCATGACCGGGATCCGGTCCCGCACCGGGGTGTTGATGAGCTTGAGCGGCTTGCCGAGGCCGGTGCCCTGGTCCGGCGGCAGGGGGACCCGGTACTTCGGGCCGTCGTGGACCAGCCGCTCCCGGCGCCACACCTGGCGGCAGATCTCCACCACCTCGCGGGTGCGCTGCAGCGGCGCGTCGTACGGGACCCCGTGCCACCCCTCGATCACCTGGGGACCGGAGGCGCCCAGCCCGAGGGTGAAGCGGCCGTCGGACACGAAATCCAGGCCCGCGGCGGTCATCGCGGTCAGAGCCGGGGTCCGGCTGTAGATGGGGAAGATGCCGCTCATCAGCTCGACGCGCTCGGTGACCGCGGCCAGGTAGCCCAGCTGGCTCACCGCGTCGAAGGTGTAGACCTCCGCGACCGTCGCGAGGTCGAGCCCTGCGGACTCGAGGTCGCGGATCTCCGCGGCGGTGGCGCGGAACCCTCCGCTGTAACTGGCCTGGATGCCGATGCGCACGTCCACTCCTCAGGTCGGCGGCGCCACCGTCGGCGCCGCGCCGACCGTATCGGGGGACCCGATGGCCTGGACCTCAGAGGGGACGGACGACTCCGACGACCTCGGTGACCACGCGGACGCCGTCCACGTCTCGGGGCACTCGCTCGGCGGCGTGCGCGTCGGCCAGGTCGACCTTGACGACGTAACCGCTGTCCCGGCGGGCCAGGCCGACACCCACGACGCCCGGGTCGGCCGCCAGCCGATCGCGCAGCGCGCTCTTGGCGGCTCGGGCGGAGGTGCGGTCGGTCATGCACCCATGGTGCCCCCGATCAGGCCGTCGCGACAGAGCAAGGACCCCCCTGCCCCCCGCCACTCGCGAGTTCGCGGCGGGACCCCGCAGGGGGGCCACCCTGTCCTCCCCACCGCTCGCAGGCTCGCGGCGGTGCCCAGGACGGGGCCACTCGACCCTCGCAAGCTCGGGACGAGCCTCGGGACGGGGGCCATGGGCAGGACGTCCTTCTTCAGCCGGCGACCCACTGGAGGTCGAGGACGGACAGGACGGTCGCCAGGGGGTTGGCGAAGGTCACGCCGCCACCGTTGCGGCCCCCGGTGTCGCTGCCCGCGAAGAGCAGGCCCAGCGGAGCCCGGTCGGTGCTGCGCCAGATCACCGAGCCACTGTCGCCACCCGCACTGAACCCCCCGGCGACCCCGTCGATCTCGACCTGGTCGTCGAAGGTGTGGACCCCCCGGTCGTACTGCACGGCCACGCCGTCGACCTCCACGGCGCTGACCCGGCCGACCGTGTGCCCGGTGGTGCGGCCGACCTTCTCCACCCGCTCGTCGGGTTCCACGTCGTCCACCTGCAACGGTTCGACCCCCAGGGGACCTCCGGGCAACCGGCCCGGCTCCAGCGGCAGCTCGGCGTCGACCACCGCGACCGCGGCGTCCACCAGGTTGGCCCGGCCGTCGTCGGTGAACCGTTCGAAGGCCGCCAGCGTCCCCACCCGGTCGACCGCCGGGTCCCCGCCGTCGGTCGGGCCCGGCTGCAGCACCGGGTCGCCGACCGAGGCGGCGTCACCGGCCGCGAGCACGTGATTGTTCGAGAGCACCGCCAACCGGCCGCCGACGCGCACGAACCCCCCGAGCGTGCCGGCCGTCACCGTCGGATGGGCCACGGAGAGCCCCGGGACCAGCGGCCGGGTGCGCCGCTGCAGCTCGCCGGGGGTGGGGGAGGAGAGTGCACGGACGGTGCCGATGACCCGGACGTCGACCTCGTCGAGCACTACGTCGTCCAGGCCCGCCAGCAGCACGTCGGCGTCCTCCTTGGCCGCCAGGCGGATCGCCAGGTGCGCCCGGCCGGGCCCGACGGGGGCCAGTCCGAGGGCCGGGCGCGTCCACCGTCCCCCGCCGACGTCGCTGGCGCTGATCGGGCCGGCGGACCGATCCAGCCGTGCCGACAGATGAGCCTTGAGCTCGCGGGCGAGGTCGACGTGCACGAGTCCTCCGGTTGCGGTCGGTGGGCGTCCTGGCACCGACCGTAGGACCGGGGTCGGACATCCAGCGCAGTGTCCGACGGGCTGCCGGGGTGTCGACGGACGGCGGGACCCGTCTCGCCCTGCCGTCCGGTACGGTCGCCCCACCGTCGGCCCCGCGCCGGTCCGTCCACCCGGGAACAACCCGGGGTCCGGACGACGTTGACCGATGCATACCCCCGGCGGAACAGGGCTCGACTTCGCCCGCCGAGCTGTGGCGGACCCGGCTTTGACCGGTCTCCGGCACGCGGGTATCGTGGTCAGCCGTGCCCAGGGTGCCCTGGGCCTGCTCCCGTTCGTGGTGCGCCTGCCGGCAGGTGGTGGCGCCGAGTCGCGGGGGGCGACCGATCCGGTTCGAATCGCCGGCCGGTCCTGGAAAGGGCGACACGCCCGACCGCGGGGACCGGCGGTGGAGTGCGGCCGGAGTGAGGTACGGCCCCGGCAGGACCGGCACCCGGCACAGCAGAGCACCGTCCACAGCACGACCCAGCGCAGGTAGGAGATCCAGGCCACCCATGCCCACGATCAACCAGCTGGTCCGCAAGGGCCGCGAGGACAAGGTCGAGAAGACCAAGACCCCGGCGCTGAAGGGCTCCCCTCAGCGCCGTGGCGTGTGCACCCGCGTGTACACGACGACGCCGAAGAAGCCGAACTCGGCGCTGCGCAAGGTCGCTCGCGTCCGCCTCACCAGTGGCATCGAGGTGACCGCCTACATCCCGGGCGTCGGCCACAACCTGCAGGAGCACTCGATGGTGCTCGTGCGCGGCGGTCGCGTGAAGGATCTCCCTGGCGTGCGCTACAAGATCATCCGCGGCTCGCTCGACACCCAGGGTGTTCGCAACCGCAAGCAGGCTCGCAGCCGGTACGGCGCGAAGAAGGAGAAGAGCTGACATGCCGCGCAAGGGCCCCGCACCGCGCCGCCCGCTGGTCGCCGACCCGGTGTACCAGTCGCCGCTGGTGACCCAGCTGGTCAACAAGGTGCTCGTCGACGGCAAGCGCTCGGTCGCCGAGGCGATCGTCTACGGCGCCCTCGAGGGTTGCCGGGCCAAGACCGACACCGACCCGGTCGTCACGCTCAAGCGCGCGCTGGACAACGTCAAGCCGGCTCTCGAGGTCCGCAGCCGTCGCGTCGGTGGTGCGACCTACCAGGTGCCGGTCGAGGTCCGCGCCTCGCGCAGCACCACGCTCGGCCTGCGCTGGCTGATCCAGTACAGCCGGGCCCGTCGTGAGAAGACGATGACCGAGCGCCTGATGAACGAGCTGCTCGACGCGAGCAACGGTCTGGGCGCCGCGGTCAAGCGCCGTGAGGACACCCACAAGATGGCCGAGTCCAACAAGGCCTTCGCGCACTACCGCTGGTAAGTGCCCCTGCTGGCCGGCGCCAGCACCCGCGGCCGGCGGGCTGTCCGGGTCACCCCCGGACGACCCGCACGCGGACCCGAACCAAGAGGAGTCTCAGAATGGCCGACACCAAGGCCCAGCTCGCCAAGACCCGCAACATCGGGATCATGGCGCACATCGACGCCGGCAAGACCACGACGACCGAGCGCATCCTCTTCTACACCGGTATCAACTACAAGATCGGTGAGGTCCACGACGGCGCGGCCACGATGGACTGGATGGAGCAGGAGCAGGAGCGCGGCATCACCATCACGTCCGCCGCGACGAAGTGCTCCTGGAACGGCTACGACATCAACATCATCGACACCCCCGGGCACGTCGACTTCACCGTCGAGGTGGAGCGGTCCCTGCGGGTGCTCGACGGTGCGGTGGCCGTGTACGACGGCGTCGCCGGCGTGGAGCCGCAGACCGAGCAGGTCTGGCGGCAGGCGGAGAAGTACGGCGTCCCGCGCATGTGCTTCGTCAACAAGCTGGACCGCACCGGGGCGAACTTCTTCCGCTGCGTCGACATGATGGTCGAGCGGCTGGGCGCCAACCCGGCCGTGCTGCAGCTGCCCATCGGTGCCGAGGCCGACTTCATCGGTGTCGTCGACCTGGTCCAGATGCGTGCGCTGACCTGGCGCGGCGAGACGCAGATGGGTGAGGACTACTCGGTCGAGGAGATCCCGGCCGACCTGGCCGACCAGGCCGCCGAGTACCGCGAGAAGCTGCTGGAGACCGTCGCCGAGACCGACGACGCCTTCATGGAGGCGTATCTCGGCGGTGAGGACATCTCCGTCGAGATGCTGAAGGCCGCGATCCGCAAGGCGACCATCGCCGCGCAGGTCAACCCCGTGCTCACCGGGACGGCGTTCAAGAACAAGGGTGTCCAGCCGCTGCTCGACGCGGTCACCGACTACCTGCCCAGCCCGCTGGACATCGAGGCGATCGTCGGCACCGCTCTCGACGGCGAGACCGAGGTCCTGCGGCACGCCGACGAAGACGAGCCGTTCTCGGCGCTGGCCTTCAAGATCCAGACCGACCAGCACCTGGGCAAGCTGACCTACGTCCGCGTGTACTCAGGCCGGTTGTCCTCCGGGTCCCCGGTGCTCAACAGCACCAAGGACCGCAAGGAGCGGGTCGGCAAGATCTACCAGATGCACGCGAACAAGCGCGAGGAGCGCGAGGGCGTGGGCGCCGGTCAGATCGTCGCGGTCGTCGGCCTGAAGCAGACCACCACGGGTGACACGCTCTGCGACCCGCAGAACCCGGTGATCCTCGAGTCGATGACCTTTCCGGCGCCGGTCATCTCGGTGGCGATCGAGCCGAAGACCAAGAGCGACCAGGAGAAGCTCGGCACGGCCATCCAGAAGCTGGCCGAGGAGGACCCGACCTTCCAGGTCCGCCTCGACGACGAGACCGGCCAGACGGTCATCTCGGGCATGGGCGAATTGCACCTGGAGATCCTCGTCGACCGCATGCGGCGCGAGTTCAAGGTCGAGGCCAACGTCGGCAAGCCGCAGGTCGCGTACCGCGAGACCATCCGCAAGGCGGTCGAGAAGTACGACTACACCCACAAGAAGCAGACCGGTGGGTCCGGCCAGTTCGCGAAGGTCCAGGTGACCCTGGAGCCGCTCGAGATCAGTGGCGACTCGGCGACCTACGAGTTCGAGAACGCCGTCACCGGTGGTCGCATCCCGAAGGAGTACATCCCCTCGGTCGACCAGGGAATCCAGGACGCCATGCAGTACGGCATCCTCGCCGGCTACCCGGTCGTGGGTGTCAAGGCCTCGCTCATCGACGGCCAGTACCACGAGGTCGACTCCTCGGAGATGGCCTTCAAGATCGCCGGCTCGATGGTCTTCAAGGAGGCCGCGCGCAAGGCCAGCCCGGCCCTGCTCGAGCCGATGATGGCCGTCGAGGTCGTCACGCCCGAGGATTACATGGGTGACGTCATCGGCGACCTGAACTCCCGGCGCGGGACGATCCAGGCGATGGAGGAGCGCTCCGGCGCCCGCGTCGTCCGGGCCCTGGTCCCGCTCTCGGAGATGTTCGGCTACGTGGGCGACCTGCGCAGCCGCACCCAGGGGCGGGCGAGCTACACCATGGTGTTCGACTCGTACGCCGAGGTCCCGCAGAACGTCGCCAAGGAGATCATCGCGAAGGCGACGGGCGAGTGAGCATCGTAGGGAGCGCCAGCGACCGAGGAGCGGAGCGAGCCCGGAGCCGAGCCATGGACATCGCGAAGGCGACGGGCGAGTGAGCATCGTAGGGAGCGCCAGCGACCGAGGAGCGGAGCGAGCCCGGAGCCGAGCCATGGACATCGCGAAGGCGACGGGAGAGTGAGCATCGCAGGGCCGTCCACGGCCCGAGGCGCGGAGCGATCCCGGAGCCGAGTCATGGACATCGCCGAGGCGACCGGCGAGTGACCCGTCCGGGCGGGGTACCCCCCGCCCGGACCCCCAGCAAGCCCACCCCAGAGTTCGCGCACGACTGCGACACCACGAGGAGAGGAACCCAGTGGCCAAGGCCAAGTTCGAGCGGACCAAGCCGCACGTCAACATCGGCACCATCGGGCACATCGACCACGGCAAGACCACGCTGACCGCGGCGATCACCAAGGTGCTGCACGACAAGTACCCGGACCTCAACGAGGCGTCGGCCTTCGACCAGATCGACAAGGCGCCCGAGGAGAAGGCCCGCGGCATCACGATCTCGATCGCGCACGTCGAGTACCAGACCGAGAACCGGCACTACGCGCACGTCGACTGCCCCGGTCACGCCGACTACATCAAGAACATGATCACCGGCGCGGCGCAGATGGACGGCGCCATCCTGGTGGTCGCCGCGACCGACGGCCCGATGCCGCAGACCAAGGAACACGTCCTCCTGGCCCGCCAGGTCGGCGTCCCCTACATCGTCGTGGCGCTCAACAAGGCCGACATGGTCGACGACGAGGAGATCCTCGAGCTCGTCGAGCTGGAGGTCCGCGAGCTGCTCAGCGAGTACGAGTTCCCGGGCGACGACGTCCCCGTGGTCCGCGTCTCGGCGCTCAAGGCGCTCGAGGGCGACGCCGAGTGGGGCGACAAGCTCATGGAGCTGATGAACGCGGTCGACACCGCCATCCCCGAGCCGCAGCGTGAGGTCGACAAGCCCTTCCTCATGCCGGTCGAGGACGTCTTCACCATCACCGGTCGCGGCACCGTCGTCACCGGTCGCGTGGAGCGCGGCATCGTCAAGGTGAACGAGGAGGTCGAGATCGTCGGCATCCGCCCGTCCTCGACCAAGACCACCGTCACCGGCGTCGAGATGTTCCGCAAGCTGCTCGACCAGGGCCAGGCCGGCGACAACGTCGGCCTGCTGCTGCGCGGCATCAAGCGCGAGGACGTCGAGCGCGGTCAGGTCGTCGTGAAGCCGGGTTCGATCACCCCGCACACGAACTTCGAGGGCTCGGTCTACATCCTCTCGAAGGACGAGGGTGGCCGTCACACGCCCTTCTTCAACAACTACCGTCCGCAGTTCTACTTCCGGACCACGGACGTCACGGGCGTCGTGACCCTGCCGGCGGGCACCGAGATGGTCATGCCGGGCGACAACACCGAGATGACGGTCGAGCTCATCCAGCCGATCGCCATGGAGGAGGGCCTGCGGTTCGCCATCCGTGAGGGTGGCCGTACCGTCGGCGCCGGCCGCGTCACCAAGATCGTCAAGTAGCACCCCCGACGGGCGGCGGTGCACCCTGCACCGCCGCCCGTCCTCGGGCGGCCGTGCCTGTGTGCATCGCCGCCCGTCCCGCTGGGGCCTGACCGGATGACGGTTCGGACCACCGGCGTTCCCCAGCGACAAACAGACACCCGATCGGCAGGAGCAGAAGACAGCGATGGCGGGACAGAAGATCCGCATCCGGCTGAAGGCCTACGACCACGAGGCGATCGACGCCTCGGCGCGGCGCATCGTCGACACGGTGACCAAGACCGGTGCGCGCGTCGTCGGCCCGGTGCCGCTGCCGACGGAGAAGAACGTGTACTGCGTCATCCGCTCGCCGCACAAGTACAAGGACTCGCGCGAGCACTTCGAGATGCGCACGCACAAGCGCCTCATCGACATCCTCGACCCGACGCCGAAGACGGTCGACGCGCTCATGCGCATCGACCTGCCGGCCTCGGTCGACGTCAACATCCAGTAAGGGGGAGTCATGGCGAGTACGTTCCGTGGTCTCCTCGGCGAGAAGCTGGGCATGACCCAGGTCTTCGACGAGAACAACCGCATCGTGCCGGTGACCGTCGTCAAGGCGGGCCCGTGTGTGGTGACCCAGGTGCGCACCCCCGAGGCCGACGGCTACTCCGCCGTCCAGCTCGGGTTCGGCGAGATCGACCCGCGCAAGGTGAACAAGCCCGAGGGCGGGCACTTCGCCAAGGCAGGCGTGACGCCGCGGCGCCACCTGGTCGAGCTGCGCACCGCAGACGCCTCGAACTTCACGGTCGGCCAGGAGTTGACCGCCGAGGTCTTCGACGGCGTGGCCAAGGTCGACGTCATCGGCACCAGCAAGGGCAAGGGCACGGCCGGTGTCATGAAGCGGCACGGCTTCCACGGTCTGGGCGCCGCGCACGGCACCCAGCGCAAGCACCGGTCGCCCGGGTCCATCGGCGGGGCCTCGACCCCCGGCCGCGTCTTCAAGGGCCTGCGCATGGCCGGCCGCATGGGCGCGGTCAAGACGACGACCCTCTCGCTCAACGTCCACAAGGTGGACACCGAGCGCGGGCTGCTGCTGATCAAGGGTGCGATCCCCGGCCCTAAGGGTGGGCTCGTGCTCGTCCGCTCGGCCGTCAAGGGTGGCCCCGTGGGGAGTGAGAACCAGTGACCGTCACCTCATCGACGGGGACCGTCGACGGCGGACCGACCCAGACCCGGACCGACCGTCAGGTCGACGTCCGGACCCCGGCAGGGGAGACCTCCGGCAGCGTGACGCTGCCCGGCCATCTCTTCGACGCGTCGGCCAACGTCTCCCTCATGCACCAGGTCGTGGTGGCCCAGCTGGCCGCCGCCCGCCAGGGCACGCACGCGACGAAGACGCGGGGCCAGGTCAGCGGCGGTGGCGCGAAGCCCTACCGCCAGAAGGGCACCGGCCGCGCGCGGCAGGGCTCGACCCGCGCACCGCAGTTTGAGGGCGGCGGCACGGTGCACGGCCCGCAGCCGCGTGACTACTCGCAGAAGACGCCGAAGAAGATGAAGGCCGCCGCCCTGCGGGGTGCCCTCTCCGACCGGGCCCGTGAGAACCGGGTGCACGTGGTCTCCACCTTCGTCGACGGGGACGCCCCGAGGACCAAGGCGGCGCTGGCCACCCTGCAGTCGGTCACCCAAGCCAAGCGGGTGCTGGTCGTCCTCGACCGGGACGACGTCCTCAACTGGGTGAGCCTGCGCAACCTGCCGCAGGTGCACCTGCTCGAGGCCGGCCAGCTCAACACCTACGACGTCCTGGTCGCCGACGAGGTGATCTTCACCGAGGCCGCGCTCAGCGAGTTCGTCGCCGGGCCGGCCACCGGCAAGGGCCGCGACACCGACCTGCCGGACGTCTCCACGCACGAGACGCCGGGCGGACTGCCGTCGATCGCCCCCGCCGAGGGTCAGGGCACCGTCGAGACCGCCGCTGCGCCGGACCCGCAGGGCACCCCGCGCACGCCCGGCCGCACGGTGCCCGCCGCCGACGTGACCACGTCCAGCGAGGCCGCGCGGGCCGAGGTGCCGGCCGACGAGACCACCGAGGAGCAGGCATGAGCGTCCGCGACCCCCGGGACGTGGTGCTGTCCCCGGTCATCTCGGAGAAGAGCTACGGGCTGCTGGACGAGAACCAGTACACCTTCGTCGTCCTGCCCGAGGCGAACAAGACGCAGATCAAGATCGCAGTCGAGCAGATCTTCAACGTGAAGGTCGTCGGCGTGAACACGGTCAACCGCCAGGGCAAGCGGAAGCGCAGCCGGGGCAACAGGCTCGGCAAGCGCAAGGACACCAAGCGCGCCATCGTCTCGCTGGCGCCCGGCGACCGCATCGAGATCTTCGGTGGTCCCGGCGCCTGAGCGCCCGGACCGTTCGGACCAGAGATAGAGGACTCCAGTCAGATGGCTATCCGCAAGTACAAGCCGACGACGCCGGGCCGCCGCGGTTCCAGCGTCGCCGACTTTGCTGAGGTCACCCGCGACCATCCCGAGAAGTCGCTGGTCCGGCCGCTGCACGGTCGCGGTGGGCGCAACGTCCACGGCAAGGTCACGGCGCGGCACCAGGGCGGCGGACACAAGCGCGCCTACCGGGTGATCGACTTCCGCCGGGCCGACAAGGACGGCGTGCCGGCCAAGGTCGCGCACATCGAGTACGACCCGAACCGGACCTCGCGCATCGCGCTGCTGCACTTCGCCGACGGCGAGAAGCGCTACATCATCGCGCCGGCGCGGCTCAAGCAGGGCGACACGGTGGAGTGCGGTCCCTCGGCCGACATCAAACCGGGCAACAACCTGCCGCTGCGGAACATCCCGGTCGGCACCGTGGTTCACGCCATCGAGCTCCGTCCCGGTGGCGGCGCCAAGATCGCCCGATCGGCGGGAACCAGCGTCCAGCTGGTGGCCCGCGAGGGGCGCCTGGCGCAGCTGCGGATGCCGTCGGGCGAGATCCGCAACGTCGACGTGCGCTGCCGCGCGACCGTCGGCGAGGTGGGCAACGCCGAACAGTCCAACATCAACTGGGGCAAGGCCGGCCGGATGCGGTGGAAGGGCAAGCGCCCGACCGTCCGTGGTGTCGCCATGAACCCGGTGGATCACCCGCACGGTGGTGGTGAGGGCAAGACCTCCGGTGGTCGTCACCCGGTGAACCCGAAGGGCAAGCCGGAAGGCCGCACGCGCAAGCGCAAGGCCAGTGACGCCCTGATCGTGCGCCGCCGGCGCACCAACAAAAAGCGCTGAGCGGGTAGAGGAGTCCGACACAGATGCCACGCAGCCTGAAGAAGGGCCCGTTCGTCGACGACCACCTGCTCAAGAAGGTGGACGCGCAGAACGACAAGGGCACCAAGACCGTCATCCGCACCTGGTCGCGGCGCTCGACGATCATTCCCGACATGCTCGGGCACACGATCGCCGTGCACGACGGCCGCAAGCACGTCCCGGTCTTCGTGACCGAGGCGATGGTCGGGCACAAGCTCGGCGAGTTCGCGCCCACGCGCACCTTCCGTGGGCACGTCAAGGACGACCGCCGGTCGCGGCGCGGCTGACGGGCGAGGGGACGAGACAGAAGATGACTTCCCAGTTGGGTGAGGAGACGCGCAGCGCCCGGGCCACCGCCCGGTTCGTCCGCGTCACCCCCATGAAGGCACGCCGGGTGGTGGACCTGGTCCGCTACCTGCCGACCGACGAGGCTCTGGCCCTGCTGCGCTACGCGCCGCAGGCCGCCAGCGAGCCGGTCCTGAAGGTGGTCGCGAGCGCGGTCGCCAACGCCGAGCACAACCTGCGGCTCGACCCGGACGCGCTGGTCGTCAGCGCCGCTTACGTCGACGAGGGCCCGACCCTGAAGCGGATCCGTCCGCGCGCCCAGGGCCGCGCCTACCGCATCAACAAGCGGACCTGCCACATCACCGTCGAGGTCGCGGAGGTCTCCTCCAACACCGAGCTCGCCGGGAAGTCGCGCACGGCCCGCCGCCGCACCGGCCAGTCCGGCCCGGCTCCGCAGCACGTGTCAGGGCAGCAGCAGAGCAGCAACACGAGGGGAGGGACCCGCTAGTGGGTCAGAAGGTCAACCCGCACGGGTTCCGCCTGGGTATCACCACCGACTACAAGTCCCGGTGGTACGCCGACAAGCTGTACAAGGACTACGTCAAGGAAGACGTGGCCATCCGCAAGCTCATGAGCAAGGGGATGGAGCGGGCCGGCATCTCCAAGGTGGAGATCGAGCGCACCCGTGACCGTGTCCGCGTCGACATCCACACCGCCCGGCCGGGCATCGTCATCGGCCGTCGCGGCGCGGAGGCCGACCGCATCCGTGGCGAGCTGGAGAAGCTCACCGGCAAGCAGGTGCAGCTCAACATCCTCGAGGTGAAGAACCCCGAGGCCGACGCGCAGCTGGTCGCCCAAGGCGTCGCCGAGCAGCTCTCCAGCCGGGTCAGCTTTCGCCGTGCCATGCGCAAGGCCATGCAGTCGGCCCAGCGCAGCCCGCAGGTCAAGGGCATCCGGGTGCAGTGCTCGGGTCGTCTGGGCGGCACCGAGATGAGCCGGTCGGAGTTCTACCGCGAGGGCCGGGTGCCGCTGCACACCCTTCGGGCGAACATCGACTACGGCATCTACGAGGCCCGGACGACCTTCGGCCGGATCGGCGTGAAGGTCTGGATCTACAAGGGCGACGTCAGCGGCTCGCGTGCCGAGCGGGAGGCCCTCGAGGCCCTCGCCGCCCGTCAGCAGCGCCGTGAGCGAGCCCAGCGTCCGCGTCGCTCGGGCTCTTCCGGCACCACCGCCGGCGGGACCGAGGCCGGCCGCGCCGCCGCCGAGTCCTCGACCGGCCCGGCCGTGGACACCACCGACAGCGCGGTGGCCGTGACCTCCGGCGAGGTCGCCGCCGAGCAGACCGTCGCCGAGGCCGCAGGCCCCGAGGCCACGGCAGCCGCGGAGGCCGCTGCTCCGACCCAACCCGCCCAGAACACGGAGGGCTGACACGTGCTGATCCCACGGCGCGTCAAGCACCGCAAGCAGCACCACCCGAGCCGTTCGGGTCGTGCCAAGGGCGGGACCGAGATCAACTTCGGCGAGTACGCCATCCAGGCCCTCGAGCCGGCGTACGTGACCAACCGGCAGATCGAGTCCGCCCGTATCGCCATGACCCGCCACATCCGCCGTGGCGGGAAGGTCTGGATCTCCATCTACCCGGACCGCCCGCTCACCAAGAAGCCGGCCGAGACCCGGATGGGTTCCGGTAAGGGGTCGCCGGAGTGGTGGGTGGCGAACGTCAAGCCCGGGCGGATCATGTTCGAGCTCTCGGGCGTGGCCGAGCCGGTGGCCCGCGAGGCGATGCGCCGCGCGATCCACAAGCTCCCGATGAAGTGCCGCTTCATCACTCGTGAAGGAGAGGTGTGATGGCCGCCGGTCTGACCGCTCCCGAGCTGCGTGAGCTCTCCGCCGAGGAGCTCGCCACGCGGCTGCGCGAGTCGAAGGAAGAACTGTTCAACCTGCGGTTCCAGGTGGCCACCGGCCAGCTGGACAACAACCGGCGGCTGCAGACCGTCCGCCGCGACATCGCCCGGATCTACACGATCATGCGCGAACGCGAGCTGGGCCTCTCGGTCGCCCCGAACGAGGGTGTGGCATGAGCGAGCCCCAGTCGGCCGTTCCTGAGACGGCGCAGACCAACACCGCGACCGCGTCGGGCCCCGGCCTGGCCGGCCGTGGCTACCGCAAGGTCCGCGAGGGCCTCGTCGTCAGCGACAAGATGGACAAGACCATCGTCGTCGAGGTCGAGGACCGCGTGAAGCACGGCCTCTACGGCAAGGTCATCCGTCGCACCAGCAAGCTGAAGGCCCACGACGAGCAGCAGGTCGCCGGCATCGGGGACCGCGTGCAGATCATGGAGACCCGGCCGCTGTCGGCCACCAAGCGGTGGCGGCTGGTCGAGGTCCTCGAGAAGGCCAAGTAGGAGATCGGGGTCCGCACGGACCCCGTCGGGGGCGCCCTCCGGGGCAGGTCCACGAGCAGGTACGCTGGACGACTGGCGCGCGCTTGCGGTTGCGCCCCCATCCCGGTACCCGTGCTCGGACGCACCGGCGGCGAACGCTGCCGGTGCGTCCGCACGTGGGTGCCGGACAGCCGGTTCACCGTTCCGGCCCGGCTGTCACATCGAAAGATCAGGGAGTAGGACGTGATCCAGCAGGAGTCGCGACTGCGGGTCGCCGACAACACCGGTGCGAAGGAAATCCTCTGCATCCGGGTGCTCGGCGGCTCCGGGCGGCGCTACGCGGGCATCGGCGACGTCATCGTCGCCACCGTCAAGGACGCGCTGCCCGGTGCGGGGGTCAAGCGGGGCGACGTCGTCAAGGCCGTCGTCGTCCGCACGGTGAAGGAGCGGCGTCGTCCGGACGGCTCCTACATCCGCTTCGACGAGAACGCCGCCGTGATCATCCGCGACAGCGGCGACCCGCGCGGTACGCGCATCTTCGGCCCGGTCGGCCGTGAGCTCCGCGACAAGCGCTTCATGCGGATCATCTCGCTCGCTCCGGAGGTGCTGTGACCATGGCGACGAACAAGAACACGAGGGCCAAGGCGCCGTCGATGAAGGTCAAGAAGGGCGACACCGTCGTCGTGCTGTCCGGCAAGGACAAGGGTGCCAAGGGCCGGGTGATCGCCGCCTACCCGAAGCTGCAGAAGGTCCTCGTGGAGGGCGTCGGCCGGGTCAAGAAGCACACCCGGATCAGCTCGAACCAGCGTGGTGCCCAGTCGGGCGGGATCGTCACGCAGGAGGCTCCCATCCACGTGAGCAACGTGATGGTGATCGACTCCGAGGACAAGCCGACCCGGGTCGGCTACCGCAAGGACGAGGAAGGCCGCAGCATCCGGGTCTCGCGGCGCACCGGTAAGGACCTCTGACGCGATGAGTGCACCCACCCGTGAGCTGCCCCGCATGCTCGCCCGCTACCGCGACGAGATCGTCCCGGCGCTGCAGGACGAGTTCGGCTACGAGAACGTCATGCAGATCCCGCGGCTGACGAAGATCGTCGTCAACATGGGCGTCGGCGAGGCGACCCGCGACGCCAAGCTGATGGACGGCGCCGTCCGTGACCTCACCGCCATCACCGGGCAGAAGCCGGCCGTCGTCCGGGCTCGGAAGTCCATCGCGCAGTTCAAGCTGCGCGAGGGCATGCCGATCGGCGCGAAGGTGACCCTCCGCGGCGACCGCATGTGGGAGTTCCTGGACCGGCTGCTCTCGCTGGCCCTGCCCCGCATCCGTGACTTCCGCGGCCTCTCGGCCAAGCAGTTCGACGGTCACGGCAACTACACGTTCGGCCTGACCGAGCAGTCGATGTTCCGCGAGATCGACGTCGACAAGATCGACCGACCGCGCGGCATGGACATCACGCTGGTCACCACCGCCACGAACGACGAGGAGGGTCGCGAGCTCCTCCGCCTGCTGGGCTTCCCGTTCGCCGGCCAGCCCGTCGTCACCACCACCCGCTGAGCCGGGGGAGGAGACACCCAGATGGCCAAGAAGGCGCTGATCAACAAGGCGGCCCGCAAGCCCAAGTTCGCGGTCCGCGGCTACACCCGGTGCCAGCGGTGCGGTCGCCCGCACTCGGTCTTCCGCAAGTTCGGCCTGTGCCGGATCTGCCTGCGGGAGATGGCCCACGCCGGCGAGCTGCCGGGCGTCAGCAAGTCCAGCTGGTGAAGGACCCCGCTGCCCCCCACGCCTCGTACCTCGGCGCGGGACCCTGCAGCGGGGCCGTTCCATCCACTCACTAACGCACCACCGATCGCTGAGAGGCCCACGCGGGAGCGCGTGAGGAACCGCGGTGAGAGAGGCACGACACCCATGACGATGACCGACCCGATCGCGGACATGCTGACGCGGATCCGGAACGCCAACCAGGCGTACCACGACTCCACGACCATGCCGTCGTCCAAGCTGAAGACGCACATCGCCGAGATCCTCCAGCAGGAGGGCTACATCGCCGGCTGGACCGTCAACGAGGTCGAGAAGGACGGCACCACCCGCAAGGAACTGGTGGTGGACCTCAAGTACGGCCCCAACCGTGAGCGGAGCATCGCCGGCGTCCGGCGCGTCTCCAAGCCCGGTCTGCGGGTGTACGCCAAGTCCACCGCGCTGCCCAAGGTGCTCGGCGGCCTCGGGGTGGCCATCATCTCCACCTCGACCGGTCTGCTGACCGACCGGCAGGCGAACAAGAAGGGCGTGGGTGGGGAAGTCCTCGCCTACGTCTGGTGAGGAGCGAGTGACATGTCGCGGATCGGACGACTGCCGATTCCCGTGCCCGGTGGCGTGGACGTCGCCATCGACGGCCGGACCCTCAGCGTCAAGGGCCCCAAGGGGTCGCTGAGCCACACCGTCGCCTCGCCGATCACCGTCGAGCGTGGCGAGGACGGCACGCTGCAGGTGCAGCGGCCCGATGACGAGCGGGAGAGCCGCGCCCTGCACGGGCTCTCGCGCACGCTCATCGCCAACATGATCACCGGCGTCACCGAGGGGTACACCAAGACCCTCGAGATCGTCGGTGTGGGTTACCGCGTGCAGGCCCGTGGCTCGGACCTCGAGTTCGCCCTGGGCTACAGCCACCCGGTGCCGGTGAAGGCCCCCGAGGGCATCACCTTCACGGTCGAGTCCCCGACCCGCCTGCGGGTGGCCGGGATCGACAAGCAGCTGGTGGGCCAGGTCGCGGCCAACATCCGCGGGCTGCGCCGTCCGGACCCGTACAAGGGCAAGGGCGTGCGTTACCAGGGTGAGGTCATCAAGCGCAAGGTCGGGAAGACGGGTAAGTGATGGCACGGACCACGACACCGAGAAGCACGGCCGGGAAGCCCGCTCGGGTGCACAAGCCCGTCGGGACCGACATCAGCACCGCGCGGCGGGTCTCCCGCCTGCGCCGGCACACCCGGCTGCGCAAGCGCGTGGCCGGTACCCCGGAGCGCCCGCGCCTGGTGGTCAACCGCAGCTCGCGGCACATCCACGTCCAGGTCGTCGACGACACCGTCGGCCGTACCCTGGTCAGTGCCTCGACGTTGGACCCCAGCCTGCGCAGCGCCGAGGGCGACAAGTCCACGCTGGCCCGCCAGGTCGGTGCCCTGGTCGCGGAGCGCGCCAAGGCCGCCGGCATCACCGCGGTCGTGTTCGACCGGGGCGGCAACCGGTACCAGGGCCGCATCGCGGCGCTGGCCGACGGCGCCCGCGAGGGCGGGCTGGACTTCTGATGAGCCACACCGCGAACGAGAAGATCGAGAGGGACGTCTGATGCCAGGACCACAGCGACGCGGCGGCGGCGCCGGCGGCGGGAACGACCGCCGCGACCGTCGTGACGGCGGGCGGGGGCCCGGCGGCGCGCCTGCCGAGAAGAGCAACTTCATCGAGCGCGTGGTGGCCATCAACCGCGTGTCCAAGGTCGTCAAGGGTGGTCGGCGCTTCAGCTTCACGGCCCTGGTGATCGTGGGCGACGGAGACGGCACCGTGGGCGTCGGCTACGGCAAGGCCAAGGAGGTGCCCGCGGCGATCGCCAAGGGCGTCGAGGAGGCCAAGAAGCACTTCTACAAGGTGCCGCGCATCGCCAGTACCATCCCGCACCCGGTGCAGGGTGAGGCGGCGGCGGGTGTCGTGCTGCTCAAGCCGGCCAGTCCCGGTACCGGTGTCATCGCCGGCGGCCCGGTGCGCGCCGTGCTCGAGTGCGCCGGCATCCACGACGTGCTCTCCAAGAGCCTCGGGTCGTCGAACCCGATCAACATCGTGCACGCCACCATGCAGGCGCTGAAGGATCTCGTCCGTCCGGAGGAGATCGCGGCCCGCCGCGGCCTGCCCCTCGAGGACGTCGCTCCCGCCGCCATGCTGCGGGCGCGCGCGGGCCAGGGGGTCTGAGATGGCACAGCTGAAGGTCACCCAGATCCGGTCGGCGATCGGCACCAAGCCCAACCAGCGTCAGACGCTGCGCTCGCTGGGCCTCAAGCGGATCAACGACTCGGTCGTCCAGGAGGACCGTCCCGAGATCCGCGGGATGGTCGCGACGGTGCCGCACCTGGTCGCCGTCGAGGAGATCGGCCGAGCCACGGGCGAGAAGGAACGCTGACATGACTATCAAGGTCCACCACCTGCGTCCGGCCCCCGGCGCCCATACGCCCAAGACCCGCGTGGGTCGCGGTGAGGGCTCCAAGGGCAAGACCGCCGGTCGCGGCACCAAGGGCACCGGCGCACGCGGCACCACCTCCGCGCGCTTCGAGGGCGGGCAGACGCCGCTGCACATGCGGCTGCCCAAGCTCTCGGGCTTCAAGAACCCGAACAAGGTCGTCTTCCAGGTCGTGAACCTCGACCGGATCGCGGCGCTGTTCCCCCAGGGCGGCTCGGTGAACCCGGACTCCCTCGCCGAGGCCGGCGCGGTGCGCCGTGGGCAGCCGGTGAAGGTTCTCGGCACCGGCGACCTGGGGGGTGTCCAGGTGCACGTGCACGCGCACGCCTTCTCGGCGTCCGCCGCCGAGAAGATCGGTGCGGCCGGGGGCAGCACGACCCGCATCTGAAGAAGGACCGCCCTTCCCCCCACGCGTCGCACGCTCGGCGTGGGCCCCTGAAGGGCGGCCGTTCCAGCAAGTCACCCGCGGCCCGGCGGCTTCCGCAGCCGCCGGGCCGCGCATTGCTAACCTCATCCGACCGAGCAGGGGAGGGCACGTGCTGCAGGCGTTCGCCGCGGCGTTCCGGACGCCAGACCTCCGGCGCAAGCTGCTGTTCTCCCTGGCGATCATCGCCGTGTACCGGCTGGGGGCGGCGATCCCCGGCCCCGGCGTCTCGGTCGAGGCCATCAACAGCTGCCTCGAACAGGCGCAGGCCTCCGACCAGCGCGACCTCTACTCGCTGGTCAACCTCTTCTCCGGCGGAGCGCTGCTGCGGCTGTCGGTCTTCGCGCTCGGCATCATGCCGTACATCACGGCGAGCATCATCGTGCAGCTGCTGGTCGTGGTCATCCCGCGCTTCGAGCAGCTGAAGAAGGAAGGGCAGTCGGGCCAGCAGAAGCTGACCCAGTACACCCGCTACCTGACGATCGCCCTCGCCGTCCTGCAGAGCACGGGCATCATCGCTCTGGCCCGCAGCGGCCAGCTCTTCCCCGGTTGCTCGCAGGACATCATCCCGTCCGACTCGATCTGGACGACGATCGTGCTGGTCATCGCGCTGACCGCCGGCACTGCTGTGATCATGTGGCTGGGCGAGCTGCTGACCGAGAAGGGGATCGGCAACGGCATGTCCGTGCTGATCTTCACCTCGATCGCTGCGCGCATCCCGGCCGAGGGCGGTGCGATCCTGCAGACCCGCGGCGCCTTGGTCTTCGCCGTCGTCTGCGCCTTCGCACTGCTGATCATCGGTGCGGTGGTCTACGTCGAACAGGCCCAACGACGCATCCCCGTGCAGTACGCCAAGCGCATGGTCGGCCGCCGGATGTACGGCGGGACGTCGACCTACCTGCCGCTGAAGGTCAACCAGGCCGGCGTCATCCCGGTCATCTTCGCCTCGTCGCTGCTCTACCTGCCACAGCTGATCGTCCAACTGCAGGGCGACGAGACCGGTGGGGTCCGGCAGTTCTTCGAGAACTACGTCATCGACCAGAGCAGCCCGGTGCACATCGCGGTCTTCTTCGGGCTGATCGTGTTCTTCACGTACTTCTACGTGTCGATCACTTTCAACCCGGAGGAACGAGCCGAGGACATGAAGCGCTACGGCGGCTTCATCCCCGGCATCCGTCCGGGTCGGCCGACCGCCGAGTACCTGCAGTACGTGCTCTCCCGGATCACCCTGCCCGGGTCGCTCTACCTCGGCGTGGTGGCCGTGCTGCCCAATTTCTTCCTCGCCGTCACCCAGCCGGGGCAGAACCAGAACTTCCCGTTCGGCGGGGTCGCGGTCCTCATCATGGTCGGAGTGGGGTTGGAGACGGTGAAGCAGATCGAGACGCAACTCAACCAGCGCAATTACGAAGGGTTCCTGAAGTAGTGCGCGTCGTGCTGCTCGGCCCTCCGGGTGCGGGCAAGGGAACCCAGGCACAGATCATCGCCGGACAGCTCGGCGTCCCGGCGATCTCGACCGGAGACATCTTCCGGGCGAACGTGAGCGGGAAGACCGAGCTGGGCCTTGCGGCCAAGGGCTACATGGACGCCGGGGACCTCGTCCCCGACGAGATCACCGTGGCCATGGTCAAGGGCCGGCTCGCCGAGGCCGACGCCAAGGGCGGCTTCCTGCTCGACGGCTTTCCCCGCACCATCGCCCAGGCCGAGCAGCTGCGCTCGTCCCTGGAGGAGCTCGGCCACGGCCTCGACTGCGTGCTGGAGCTCGTCGTCGACGAGGACGAGCTGGTGCGCCGCCTCTCCGGCCGGCGCATGCTGGTCGACGGGCAGTGGGTGCAGCGCTCCGATGACGAACCCGAGACGGTGCGTCACCGGCTGCAGGTCTACCGGGAACAGACCGCCCCCCTCTCCGGTTGGTACGAGACCGAGGGGCTGCTCGCGCGCATGGACGCGATCGGCGCGGTCGAGGAGGTCACCCAACGGGCGCTGACCGCCTTGGAAGCCTGCCGAGGCGCGCGTCCCGACGGGCCGAGCGCGGGCTGAGGAAGAGGCGCCGTACATGAGCGCCGCCGGGATTCTCGGCCGGCTCCCGCTGCTGGCGAAGTGGAGTGGACGGATGATCCAGATCAAGACGCCGCACGAGCTCGAGCTCATGCGTGCCGCCGGGCTCGTCGTGGCCGGGGCCATCGCCGCGGTGCGTGCGGCAGTCCGGCCCGGGGTGACCACCGGTGAGCTGGACGCCATTGCCGAGGACCACATCCGCGGTGCCGGCGCGGTGCCGTCGTTCCTGGGCTACCACGGGTTCACCGGCAGCATCTGCGCATCCATCAACGACGAGGTCGTGCACGGCATCCCGGACCGCAGCCGCGCGCTCGCCGAAGGGGACAACATCTCCATCGACTGCGGCGCGATCCTGCACGGCTGGCACGGTGACTCCGCCGTCACCGTCACCGTCGGGCCGCCGTCGGCGGAGGACGCCGCGCTCATCGACGTCACCGAGCGGTCGATGTGGGCCGGGTTGGCCAAGGCGCTGGCCGGCGGACGGCTGACCGACATCAGCCACGCGGTCGAGCAGACGATCACCGCCGAGCACCACGCCTACGGGATCGTCGACCACTACGGTGGCCACGGAATCGGCACCGAGATGCACCAGGACCCGCACGTGCTGAACTACGGCCGGCCCGGGCGCGGTCCCCGGCTGGTGCCCGGTCTGGCCCTGGCCATCGAACCGATGGTCACCGTGGGAGACCCGGCCACCGTCGAGCTCGAGGACGGCTGGACCGTGGTTACCAAGGACGGGTCGCGCGCGGCCCACTTCGAGCACACCGTCGCCATCACGCCCGAGGGTCCGTGGGTGCTCACGGCCGAGGACGGCGGCGTCGCCGGGCTGGCCCCGTTCGGGGTCAGCCCCCGCACCTAAAGGCCCCCTCCCGAGGCTCGGCCCGAGCGTGCGAGGGGCGAGGAGGAGGGGAACTTCGGCCACCGTCCGCTGTGCCCTTCCCCACCCACCATCCCCGGTGGCCCAGGTTGGAGAGGCGCGCCGGGGCGGGGTACAGTAGCCGATGGCGCTCGCGCCGTCCTGCTGTCGTGCTGTGGCCGTACGACCCAGGGCGCCCTCGCGGGAGTGTCTGCACCATCCGTTCTGTACACAACCGAGCGCGTCCGCCGGGTACCGGCGTGGGCGCGCTAGGGACACCAGCACCATCGAGTCAGGGAGGCCGTGTCGGGCATGGCGAAGAAGGACGGGGCCATCGAGGTCGAGGGTCGCGTCGTCGAGCCGCTGCCCAACGCGATGTTCCGGGTCGAGCTGCAGAACGGGCACCGGGTGCTCGCCCACATCAGCGGCAAGATGCGCCAGCACTACATCCGCATCCTGCCCGAGGACCGCGTGGTCGTGGAGCTCTCGCCCTACGACCTGACCCGTGGTCGCATCGTCTACCGGTACAAGTAACCGCCGCTGCGCGCAATCCCCGAAGGGGCGGGCGCGCTCGGCGCACGATCGACAGGAATGAGGGGCGGCACCGGTGAAGGTCCAGCCGTCGGTGAAGAAGATCTGCGACAAGTGCAAGGTGATCCGCCGGCACGGCCGGGTCATGGTCATCTGCGACAACGCCCGCCACAAGCAGCGGCAGGGCTGAGGGAGTACCTGGACATGGCACGACTGGCCGGCGTCGACCTGCCCCGCGAGAAGCGGATGGAGATCGCGCTCACCTACATCTACGGCATCGGCAAGGCCCACGCCAAGGAGACCCTGGCCGCGACGGGCGTCAGCCCCGACCTGCGCGCCAGGGATCTCACGGACGAGGACCTGCTGAAGCTGCGCGACTACATCGACGAGCACTTCCGCGTCGAGGGTGACCTGCGCCGCGAGGTGGCCGCCGACATCCGCCGCAAGGTGGAGATCGGCTGCTACCAGGGCCTGCGTCACCGTCGCGGCCTGCCCGTGCACGGGCAGCGCACCCGTACCAACGCGCGCTCGAGCAAGGGTCCGCGCAAGACCATCGCCGGCAAGAAGAAGGCCGGCAAGAAGTAGAAGGACCACCCTTCCCCCCACGTCTCGCAGGCTCGGCGCGGGACCCTGAAGGGTGGCCGTTCCATCGCGTCACCAGGCCACTGATCAGCAAGGAAACCGGAGAGACATGCCTCCCAGGGCTCGCGCCGCGGCTGGTGCCAAGAAGGTCCGCCGCAAGGAGAAGAAGAACGTCGCCCACGGCGCCGCGCACATCAAGAGCACGTTCAACAACACGATCGTGTCGATCACCGACCCCAACGGGAACGTGATCAGCTGGGCCTCTGCCGGCCACGTCGGCTTCAAGGGCTCGCGCAAGTCCACGCCGTTCGCCGCGCAGATGGCCGCCGAGAACGCCGCGCGCAAGGCGCAGGAGCACGGCATGCGCAAGGTCGACGTCTTCGTCAAGGGCCCCGGCTCCGGCCGCGAGACCGCCATCCGGTCCCTCCAGGCCACCGGCCTCGAGGTCGGCCAGATCCAGGACGTGACCCCGCAGCCGCACAACGGCTGCCGCCCCAAGAAGCGCCGCCGGGTCTGACCGGCCACTGACGAGACTGACGAGGAGTACCTGACGTGGCCCGTTACACCGGAGCCGACTGCCGCATGTGCCGGCGCGAGAAGATGAAGCTGTTCCTCAAGGGCAGCAAGTGCGAGTCCCCGAAGTGCCCGATCGAGATCCGGCCCTATCCGCCGGGCGAGCACGGTCGGGGTCGCAGCAAGGACAGCGAGTACCTGCTGCAGCTGCGCGAGAAGCAGAAGGCGCGCCGCATCTACGGCGTCCTGGAGAAGCAGTTCCGCGGCTACTACGAAGAGGCCAACAAGAAGTCGGGCAAGACCGGTGAGGTCCTGCTGCAGATCCTCGAGTCGCGCCTGGACAACGTCGTGTACCGGGCCGGCTTCGCCGAGTCCCGCGACATGGCCCGCCAGCTGGTGCGCCACGGCCACATCCGGGTGAACGGCCGCAAGGTCGACATCCCGTCGTACCGAGTGAGCTCCAACGACATCATCGAGGTCGCCGAGAAGTCGCGGCGGATGCTGCCCTTCGAGGTCGCCCAGGCCCGCGCCGGCGAGCGTCCGGTGCCGCCGTGGCTGGAGGTCATCAGCAGCCAGCTGCGCGTGCTGGTCCACAGCGTCCCGGCTCGTCAGGTGATCGACACCCCGGTCCAGGAGCAGCTGATCGTCGAGCTCTACTCCAAGTAGTTGAAGGACCCCGTCCTCCTCACCCCTCGCACGCTCGGGGTGAGCCTCGGGACGGGGCCGACGGCCCCGGCGGGCGGACGGATGTCCGCCGGGGCCTGCACCACCCCCTCACGGCGTCATATGGCGGGCGCCGGAGGACATCGAGGAGAACACCACCATGCTCATCGCACAGCGCCCCACGCTGACCGAGGAGACCCTCACCGAGTCACGTTCGCGGTTCGTCATCGAGCCGCTGGAGCCCGGCTTCGGCTACACCCTCGGCAACTCCCTGCGCCGCACCCTCCTGTCGTCGATCCCCGGCGCTGCTGTCACCAGCATCCGGATCGAGGGCACCCTGCACGAGTTCACCACCGTGCCGGGCGTCAAGGAGGACGTCACCGAGATCATCCTCAACCTCAAGGGCCTGGTCGTCAGCTCCGACTCGGACGAGCCGGTGACCATGTACCTGCGCAAGCAGGGTCCGGGTGAGGTCACCGCCGCCGACATCGCTCCCCCGGCCGGTGTCGAGGTGCACAACCCCGACCTGCACATCGCCACGCTCAACGGCAAGGGTCGGCTGGAGATCGAGCTGGTCGTCGAGCGGGGCCGCGGCTACGTGCCGGCGCCGCAGAACAAGCAGCCCGGCCAGGAGATCGGCCGGATCCCGGTCGACTCGATCTACTCGCCGGTCCTCAAGGTGACCTACGCCGTCGAGGCCACCCGTGTCGAGCAGCGGACCGACTTCGACCGCCTGGTCGTCGACGTCGAGACCAAGCCGTCGATCGCCCCGCGCGACGCCATCGCCAGTGCCGGCTCCACGCTGGTCGAGCTGTTCGGCCTGCTGCGCGAGCTGAACATCGACGCCGAGGGCATCGAGGTCGGCCCGAGCCCGGCCGAGGCCGCCGACATCGCGAACTTCTCGATGCCGATCGAGGACATGGACCTCACCGTCCGGTCCTACAACTGCCTGAAGCGCGAGGGCGTGCACACCGTCGGTGAGCTGGTCACCCGCTCCGAGGCCGACCTGTTGGACATCCGGAACTTCGGGGCCAAGTCGATCGACGAGGTCAAGATGAAGCTGGCGGCCATGGGTCTGGCCCTCAAGGACAGCCCGCCCGGGTTCATCCCCACCTCGGTCGAGAGCTACGACGAGGGCTACGAGACCGATGCCTACCAGGGCCACGGGGAGTTCGCCGCCGGGTACGACCAGGCGCAGTACGACGACGGCTCCTACCAGGAGACCGAGCAGCTCTGAGAGGACCCCGTCCTCCCCACCCCTCGTAGAAGGTCCGCCTCCTCCCCACCCCTCGCAAGCTCGGGGCGGGACCCGGGACGGGGCCGCGACCGGGTCTGCAGCGGGGCCGGCCGGATGGCGGGGCGACCCGCCGTCCGGCACCGCTGCCGGGCGCGCCACACTGGTCCCGGAGGCATCACCGCGCGCTCCGCGCGCGAGACGTCAGCACCACCACGGAACGCAGCCGGCACCGCGGCCCGGCAGCCTGAGGAAGGACCGACATGCCCACCCCCACCAAGGGCCCCCGTCTCGGCGGTTCCCCTGCGCACGAGCGGCTGATGCTGGCCAACCTGGCCACGTCGCTGTTCGAGCACGGGCGGATCACCACCACCGAGGCGAAGGCCAAGCGGCTGCGTCCCCTGGCCGAGAAGCTGGTGACCTTCGCCAAGCGCGGCGACCTGCACGCCCGGCGCCAGGTGATGACGACCATCCGGGACAAGGACGTCGTCCACACGCTGTTCGCCGAGATCGGGCCGCGCTTCGCCGACCGGCCGGGCGGCTACACCCGCATCACCAAGGTGGGTCCGCGCAAGGGTGACAACGCTCCCATGGCGGTCATCGAGCTGGTCGAGGGCCAGACCGTGGCCCAGCAGGCCGTCGGTGAGGCCGAGCGTGCCCGCGGCACCCGGTTCGCCTCCGGGGCCGCCACGGGTGCCGCTGCCGCCACGGGTGCCGGTGCCGCTGCCGCCTCCGGTGAGGTCACCGCCGACGCGCTCGAGAGCGCCGATGCGGACGCCACGGCGACCGACACCGAGACCACGGTGGGCGACGCCGCCCCCGACGCTGTGGCCGTCGACGCGGACGCCGCCGAGCACGCCACCGCTGCCGACGACAGCGCCGTGGAGGCCGACGACACCGCCGAGGCCACGGACGACGCCGTCGCCGCGGACGCGGAGGCCCCGACCGACGCCAACGGCACGGACGGCCCCCGGTGAGCGGCCGGGAGAACCCGGGCCAGGGCGCCAACGCCGGCGCAGCCGGCGTCCCTGTCGGCGGCGGCGACCAGGGCGCGACCTTGGAGGGCGAGACCACCGGGCCCGGCGGCGACACCTCGCCGGCCGTGACCTCCGGCGACGTCGACCCCGAAGCCCAGCAGGTCGTCACCGACGTCTTCAACCCCGACGACGAGCGTCAGGACGACGCCGACGTCACCCCGGAGCCGACCGCCGAGAACGTCGCCGTCGTCGACGACCCGGCGCTCTCGCCCGAGGTGGCCCGTGCGGCCGCCGCGGAGGTCGAGGCCGCCGAGCTCGGCGACGCCGCCACCGCCGGTTCGCACGCGCCCGGGGGCGAGGCCGCTCCCGACCCCGAGTGAGTGGTCGCTGACCACTCCACGCACGTCCGACGAGCCCGCCACCCGTCCCGGTGGCGGGCTCGTCCGTCTCCGGCTGCGCATCGCCTACGACGGCACGGCGCTGCACGGCTGGGCGCGCCAGCCGGGGCAGCGCACCGTGCAGGGTGACCTCGAGGCGGCGCTGGCCACCGTGCTGCGGGTCCCGGCCGAGCTGACCGTCGCCGGCCGCACCGACGCGGGCGTGCACGCCACCGGCCAGGTCGCGCACAGCGACGTGCCGCGCGCGGTCTGGGAGGAGCAGCGGGACCGCCTGGTGCGCCGGCTGCGCGGCGTCCTGGCGCCCGACATCGCCGTTCCCGCGGTCGACGAGGCGCCGCCGGACTTCGACGCCCGCTTCGGGGCGCTGCGCCGCCATTACCTCTACCGGCTCACCGACGCCGACGCGGGCCCGCCGCCGCTGCGCCGCGCGAACACGGTCGGCTGGCCCCGGCGGCTCGACGTCGACGCGATGGCCGTCGCCGCGGCGCTGCTGCTCGGCGAGCACGACTTCGCCGCCTTCTGCCGCCGCCGGGAGGGCGCCACGACGGTCCGAGAGCTGCTGGCGCTGTCCCCGGCTCGCGACGGCGACCTGGTGACCGTGCGGGCCTCGGCGGACGCCTTCTGCCACTCGATGGTGCGCAGCCTGGTGGGCGCCCTGCTGGCCGTGGGCGAGGGACGGCGGGCGCCGGACTGGCCGGCCACGCTGCTGAGCCGCACCCAGCGGGCGGGGGAGGTCGTCGTCGCCCCGGCGGCCGGGCTGACGCTGGTGGCGGTCGACTATCCGGCCGATGCGGAGCTCGCCGCCCGCGCGGCGGTCACCCGGACCCGTCGCGATTAGGGGAGGGCGGCGACCGCCTCCTCGATGGGGGTGTCCCCGCCGACCAGCTCGACGACCTCGTTCGTCTTGCCGGCGTCCAGCAGGGCGGCCAGGACCGCGGCGACGTCGTCCCGCGGGATCTCCCCGAAGTCGACGCCGTGGGCCAGGGTGACCCGTCCGGTGCCGGGGTCGTCGGTGAGCCGGCCGGGTCGCAGGATGACCGTGTCGAGCGCGGGGCGGGGCAGGATCGCGTCCTCGGCGGCCAGCTTGGCCTGCAGGTAGGCGGCGAACACCGGGTCCATGCCCTGCGGCGTCCCCTGGCGGGCCTGTTCCACGCCCATCGACGAGACCAGCAGGTACGGACGGACGCCGGCCCGCTCGGCCGCGTCGGCCAGCAGCAGGGCCGCCCCCTTGTCGACGGTGTGCTTGCGGGCCTCGCCGCTGCCCGGGCCGGCACCCGCGGCGAAGACCACGGCGTCCGCCCCGGACACCACGTCGGCGACCTGCTCCACGCCGGCCCGCTCGAGGTCCAGGACCACCGGATCGACGCCGTCCGCGCGCAGGTCGTCCTCGTGCGCCGGGTTGCGGACGATGCCCACGACCGTGTCGCCGCGGGCGGACAGCAGGCGGCCGAGGCGGCGGGCGACCTGCCCGTGGGCTCCGGCGAGAACGATGCGCATGGGACGGGCCTACCCCCGGGGCCGACGCGGTACCCGGCGGGCGGCGGCCCGGGCGCGGGCGAGGTCGGCGGGGGTGTCGCAGTCGGTCCACGGCGGCGGCTGCCCGGGCGGGACGGCGGGGTGCAGCCGGCGCACCGCGAGCGGGGCGAGCACCCGGCGCACCGACGTCGGTCCGGTGACGTCGGCGACCGCCGCGCGCAGCGCTGCCGTCCGCCACACCCCGAGGAGCAGCTGGTCGCGGTCGGTGTCGTCGACCACGAGGACCCCGTCGCCGGTCAGCCGCTCGCGCAGCGCCCGGACCAGGCCGGGGGTGAGGAAGGGCAGGTCACCGGCGAGCAACGCCACGACCTCCGTGGGGATGTGCGCGAGACCGGTCCGCATCGCGGCTACGGGGCCGCCGCGCGGCGGGTCCTCGCGCACGACGACGACGTCCGGCGGCGCGGGTTGCGGCGGGCCCACGACGATGCGCGGTGTGGCGTCGGGGACGGCGGCGAGGACGGCGGCGAGGATGGTGCGGCCGCCGACGTCGAGCTGCGGTTTGGCCTGGCCGCCCATCCGGGCCGCGCGGCCGCCGGCGAGCACGACGGCGGCGTAGGGCGGCAGCGCGGACACGCTGCGACGGTAGGGGTTACCGTCGCCAGCCGTGGGACGAGTGACGAGCCGGACGCCGGTGCTGCGGATCCGCGGCGCGGCGCACAGCACCCGTCCGGACACGGTGGCGGCCGAGGAGCCGCTGGAGATCCGGCTCGCCGGGACGCCGCTGGCGGTCACCATGCGCACGCCGGGCGACGACTTCGACCTGGTGCACGGCTTCCTCGCCACCGAGGCGGTGATCGGGTCGGCCGACGACGTGACCGGGCTGCGCTACTGCAGCTCCGTCGACGAGGACGGCCGCAACACCTACAACGTCGTCGACGTCGACCTCGCCCCCGGCGTGGAGCCGCCGGACACCGCGCTGGACCGGAACTTCTACACGTCGAGCTCCTGCGGGGTGTGCGGCAAGGCCAGCATCGACACGATCCGGACGAGGACGCGGCACGACGTGGCCGCGGACGACGTCCGGCTGCCCCTGCAGACGCTGCTGGCGCTGCCCGACCGGCTGCGCGCCGCCCAGCAGGTGTTCGACAAGACCGGCGGTCTGCACGCGGCCGGGCTGTTCACCGCGGACGGCGAGCTGGTCGCCCTGCGCGAGGACGTCGGCCGGCACAACGCCGTGGACAAGGTCGTCGGCGACGCGGTGCGCGAGGGACGGCTACCGCTGGCCGGGCACGTGCTGATGGTCAGCGGCCGGGCCAGCTTCGAGCTGACCCAGAAGGCGGCGATGGCCGGCATCCCGGTGCTGGCCGCGGTGTCGGCGCCGTCGTCCCTGGCGGTGGAGCTGGCCGCCGACGTGGGCATCACCCTGGTCGGCTTCCTCCGCGGCGACGGCTGCAACGTCTACACGTGCCGGAACCGCATCGTTCTGCCGGACTAGCCGGCGGCCGCCTCCGGTCGGAGCCCGACCAGGACGCCGCTCTGCATGCGCTTGAGCTCGGGGCGCGGCTCTGGCCCGCCCGACCCCTCGTCGAACCACCGGGGGCTGCGAGTCACGTGGCGGAGCTCGAACTCACCGGCGACCGGCACGTACGTCGGAGTTCCTGCCCGGCGGTAGAGCTGCACGACGACCTGGACGCGCACCACCCGGCCGCCCGTGGGCTGGACGTGGTGCGGCATCCCACCGTGGAGGTCCGCCAGGAGAGTGCCGCGGCCGGGGACCTCTTCCTCGGCCGTCCCGGCCCACCAGGCGCTCAGCGGACCGTGCTGCAGGAGTAGGCCGGGAACGTTCCGGCCGGCCCCGGCCGCGACCGGCCGCACCGACCACGCGAGCTCCAGCGCCCCGGGACCGGACGGGTCGTCGGCCCAGACGAGGGGCCAGCTGACGTGGTCTCCCTCTGCTGGCGGCGGCTGGCAGCACTCGATCTCCCACCCGGCGAGGAAGACGTCGACGTCCACCACGGACTTCAGTGGTCGCCGCCGCGGAGCTGGCTGACGACGTGGGGCAGCAGGGGGCCGAGCACGGCGAGGCCGTCGCGCACCCCGCCGGTGGAGCCGGGGAGGTTGACGATCAGCGTGCGACCCGCGGTGCCGGCGATGCCGCGGGAGAGCACCGAGGTCGGCACCTTGCCCTCCCCGTACCGCCGCACCGCCTCGGCGATGCCCGGCGCCTCGCGCTCCAGCACCCGGTGGGTGGCCTCGGGGGTGACGTCGGTGGGGGACAGACCGGTGCCGCCGGTGGTGAGGACGACGTCGGCGCCCGAGGCCACCGCCTCGCGCAGCACCGTCTCGAGCTCCGCGACGTCGTCCGGGCGCACGTGCGGCCCCTCGACGGTGAAGCCGAGCGCGCGCAGCCCGTCGGCGAGCGCCTGCCCGCTGCGGTCCTCGTAGACGCCGGCGGAGGCCCGGTTGGACGCGGTGACGACGACCGCGCGGGCGTCGCCCGGCAACCCGGCGCTCACCGCCGCCACTCCCCGCTCTTGCCGCCGGACTTGGCCAGCAGCCGGACGTCGGTGATCGCCGCGCGCGGGTCGACGGCCTTGACCATGTCGATGACGGTGAGCCCGGCGACGGCGACCGAGGTGAGCGCCTCCATCTCCACACCGGTGCGGTCCGCCGTGCGCGCGGTCGCGGTGATCTCCACGGCGTCGTCGACGACGGTCACGTCCACGGTGACCCCGTGCAGGGCGATCGGATGGCACAGCGGCACGAGGTCCGGCGTCCGCTTGGCCCCGGCGATGCCGGCGATGCGGGCGACGGCGACGGCGTCACCCTTGGGTACGCCCTCCCCGCGCAGCAGCGCCACGACCTCGGCGCTGACCAGCACCCGGCCGGCGGCGGTGGCCTCGCGGGCGGTGACCGGCTTGGCGGAGACGTCGACCATCCGGGCGGCGCCGGCCTCGTCGACGTGGGTCAGCTGGTTCACTGCAGGGCTCCCTCGATCAGCACGACGTCCACCTGGGCGCCGGCGGACAGTTCCGTGACGTCCTCGGGGACGACGACCAGGCAGTTGGCGCGAGCCAGGTGGGCGACCAGGTGCGACCCCGGCCCGCCGACCTGGGACACCGTCCCCGCGTCGTAGCGGCCCCGCAGGAACTGGCGGCGCCCGGCGGGGGAGCGCAGCGGGGCGGTCAGTGCGGCCGGGGCGCGCAGCCGGTCGGGGGCGGCGTGGCCGAGCGCGCGGCGCAGCGCGGGCCGGACGAAGACCTCGAAGGAGACGAAGGAGCTCACCGGGTTGCCGGGCAGGGTGACCACGGGGACGCCGTCCACCGTGCCTGCGCCCTGCGGGCCACCGGGCTGCATGGCGACCTTGACGAACTCGACGGTGCCCAGCGCCCGGAAGGCGTCCTTGACGACCTCGTAGGCGCCGGCGCTGACCCCGCCGCTGGTGACGAGCAGGTCGGCGCTCGCCAGCTCCGCGCGCACGGTGGCGAGGAACTGGTCGACGTCGTCGGGGACGAAGTGCAGCCGCCGCGCCGTCCCGCCGGCGTCCTCGACAGCGGCCACGAGCAGCGCGGAGTTCGACTCGTAGATCTGCCCGGGCAGCAGCGGAGTGCCGGGCTCGGCCAGCTCGCTGCCGGTGGAGAGCACCAGTACCCGCGGGCGGCGGCGCACCCACAGGGTCCGTGCGCCGACGGCGGCGGCCAGACCCAGCTGCGCCGCACCGAGCGGGGTGCCGGCGGTCAGCGCGACCGACCCCGCGGGAATGTCCTCCCCGGCGCGCCGCAGGTGGGTGCCGGCGGCGGGGGCGTCCCGGATCCCGACGACGTCGGTGGCGCCGTCGGTGAGCTCGACCGGGACGACGACGTCCGCGCCGTCCGGCAGCGGTGCGCCGGTCATGATCCGCTGCACGGTGCCGGGCGTCAGCGGGCGGACGTCGGTGCGTCCGGCCGGGATGTCGTCGGCGACCGGTAGCCGAACCGGGGGTCGGGAGACCTCGGCCCAGCGCGCGGCGTAGCCGTCCATCGCGGAGTTGTCGAACCCCGGCAGCGCCACCTGCGCGGTCACGTCCCGGGCCAGGACCCGGTTGTGCGCCGCCGCCAGCGCCACCTCCTCGTCGTCCAGCGGGGCGAGGAGCGCCGCGACGACCGCCTGGTGTTCCTCGACCGTGCGCACGGGGCACATCCTGACCGATTCCCGCCGCCGGCATCCGAGAGGGGACGCGCATGGCCGACGTCGTGGTCCTGGGCCAGGTGGGCCGCGACCTCGTGCTGCGCACCGCGGCCCTGCCCGACGTGGGCGGCTCGGCGACGGTCGGCGAGCGCCGCGAGCTCCTCGGCGGCAAGGGCGCCAACCAGGCCGTGGCGCTGGCCCAGCTCGGGGTCCCGGTCGCCCTGGTCGGGGTCGTGGGTGAGGATCTCCCCGGCAGGGAGGTCCTGGCGCAGGCCACGGCCGACGGCATCGACGTCTCGGCGGTGGTGCGCCGACGCCGCGCGAGCACGGCGCTGCTGGTGGACCTGGTCGAGGACGGCGGGGTTCGGCGACTGCTCGAGGACGTGCCGGACGGCGTGCTGCTCACTCCGGGTGACGTCGCCGCCGCCTCGGCGCATCTCGCGGCGGCCCAGGCGGTGAGCCTGCAGCTGCAGCAGCCCGGGCCTGCGGTCCGCGCGGCGCTGCAGCGGGTGCCCGACGGTGCGCTGGTCGTCGTCGACGGCGCCCCGGAGGACGGCGCCACGCGCGACGCGGTGCTGGCGCGGGCCGACGTCGTCCGGGCCGACGCCGCGGAGGCGGCGCTGCTGCTCGGCCGCGAGCTGTCCGGGGTCGAAGACGCTCGTGAGGCGGTCGCCGAGCTGCTGACCGCCGGCCCGCGGGTGGTGGCGCTCGGGGTCGGCGACGAGGGCGACCTGGTCGCCTGGCGGGCGGGGCCCCGGTTGGGCGCCGCGGCCGAGGAGCTCGAGGTCGACCCCGGGTGGGCCGACGGCGACGTCCTCGTGCCCCGGCTGGGCTGGGAGCAGGTCGACCCGACCGGCGGCGGGGATGCCTACGTCGCCACGCTGATCGCGACGCTGCTGGGCGGCGCCGCACCGGAGGACGCCTCCTGGGCCGCGTCGACCGCGGCCGGCCTGACCGTGACGCACGCCGGTGGTCGTCCGGAGCTGACCCCGGGCCGACTGCACGAGGCGGTGGCCCGCCACCGGGGCGCCCACCGCGCGAGCCGTGGTTAGGGTCGGGCCAGCCGGAAGCGAGGAGGGGAACCGTGGCCGAGGTGGACCGGATGGTGGCGGCCAACGAGGAGTGGGCGCAACAGGCCCCCGCGGAGCTGCCGGCGAGACCCGCCCGTGCGGTCGCCGTCGTGGCCTGCATGGACGCGCGGATGGACGTCTACCGCATCCTCGGCCTGGCGCCCGGCGACGCCCACGTCATCCGCAACGCCGGCGGGGTCGTCACCGACGACACCCTCCGCTCGCTCACCATCTCCCAGCACCTGCTCGGCACCCGCGAGGTCGTGCTGGTGCACCACACGCGCTGCGGGATGCAGGGCACCGACGAGGCCGCGTTCCTCGCCCAGGTCGAGCAGGCCACCGGCGCCCGGCCGGACTGGGCCGTGCAGGGGTTCGCCGACGTCGAGGAGGACGTCCGCGAGTCGGTCCGGCAGCTGCGGGCCTGCCCGTACCTGCTCTCCGACGACGTCCGCGGCACCGTCTACGACGTCGACACCGGGCGGCTGCGCGAGATCGAGGACCCCGCTGCCCCCCACCGGTGAAGGACCCCGTCCTCCTCACCCCTCGCGCGCTCGGGGCGAGCCTCGGGACGGGGCCGCGGCGGGCCCCTGCAGCGGGGCCGGGACCGCTAGAGCCCCGTAGCCGGCTGGTATCGTCGTTCGCGGGTGCGCGACAGCCGGCTGGTGCCCGCGTGCCGCACCGTCTCCCGTGCTCGGTGAGGCGATCCCACCAGCCTTTCCCGACGACGACGGAGGACACGAGCGCCGTGCGCACGTACACCCCCAAGCCCGGCGAGATCAGCCGGGCCTGGCACGTCATCGACGCCACCGACGTGGTGCTCGGTCGACTCGCCAGCCAGACCGCGGTCCTGCTCCGCGGCAAGCACAAGCCCCAGTACGCCCCGCACGTGGACGTCGGCGACTTCGTCGTCATCGTCAACGCCGGCAAGGTGGCCCTGACCGGTTCCAAGCGCGACGAGAAGATGGCCTACCGCCACTCCGGGTACCCGGGCGGTCTCAAACGGATCCCCGTCGGCGACCAGCTGCGCACGCACCCCGACCGCGTCGTCGAGCGCGCGGTGAAGGGCATGCTCCCGCACAACAGCCTGGGCCGTCAGATGCTCAAGAAGCTGAAGGTGTACGCCGGGCCCGAGCACCCGCACGCCGCGCAGCAGCCCCAGCCCTACGAGATCAAGCAGGTGGCCCAGTGACGAGCGCTCTCAGCGTGACCGACGCCGAGGGGCGTCCGGTGCAGACCGTCGGCCGGCGCAAGGAGGCCGTCGTCCGCGTGCGGCTGCTGCCCGGCACCGGCCAGTTCCGGCTCAACGGCCGCACCATCGAGCAGTACTTCCCGAACAAGGTCCACCAGCAGCTCATCCGTGAGCCCCTCGTGACCGTGGAGCGGGCCGAGCAGTACGACGTCGTCGGCATCCTCAAGGGCGGCGGCGTCAGCGGCCAGGCCGGCGCGCTGCGCCTGGCCATCGCCCGCGCGCTCGTCGAGGTCGACGCCGAGGACCGCCCGGCCCTGAAGAAGGCCGGCTTCCTCACCCGTGACGCCCGCGTCACCGAGCGCAAGAAGTACGGGCTCAAGAAGGCCCGCAAGGCGCCTCAGTACTCGAAGCGCTGACCGGTCCGTCCGTGGGTCGCCTCTTCGGGACCGACGGCGTCCGGGGTCGGGCCAACGCCGACCTCACGCCGGAGTTGGCCCTCTCGGTGGCACGTGCTGCCGCCGGCGTGCTCGCCGACCGCGACGGGACCCAGCGTCCCGTCGCGGTCGTCGGCCGCGATCCCCGTGCCAGCGGGGAGATGCTGGAGGCCGCCGTCGTGGCGGGCCTCGCCAGCGCCGGCGCTCAGGTGCTGCGGGCGGGGCTGCTGCCCACCCCCGCGGTCGCGCACCTCACCGCGCACACCGGCGCCGACCTCGGCGTGATGATCTCCGCCAGCCACAACCCGATGCCCGACAACGGCATCAAGCTCTTCAGCCGCGGCGGCCACAAGCTGCCCGACGCGGTGGAGGCCGCCATCGAGCAGGCGGTGACTGCCGGCCAGGTCGACGGGCCGCGGCCCACCGGTGCCGAGATCGGCCGGGTCTCCGACCTCCCCGACGCCGCCGGCACCTACGTCGAGCACCTGCTCTCGACCGTCGCCCGGCCGCTGTCCGGGCTCACCGTCGTCGTCGACTGCGCCCACGGCTCCGCCGCGGTGTGCGCTCCCGACGTGTACCGGCGGGCCGGTGCCACCGTGCACGTGATCGGCGGCGAACCCGACGGCTGGAACATCAACGACGGCATCGGCTCCACGCACCTGGGTCCGCTGACCGAGGCCGTGCATGCCCACGGCGCGGACCTCGGCATCGCCCACGACGGCGACGCCGACCGCTGCCTGGCGGTCACCGCCGCGGGCGGCGTCGTCGACGGCGACGCCATCCTCGCCGTCTGCGCCCTGGGGCTGCACGAGCGCGGCCGGCTCACCGGTGACACGGTCGTCGCGACGGTGATGAGCAACCTGGGCTTCCACCACACGATGCGCGACGCCGGCATCGCGGTGCACACCACCGCCGTCGGTGACCGCTACGTGCTGGAGGCCCTGCGGGCGCACGGGCTCAGCCTGGGCGGTGAGCAGAGCGGGCACCTGGTCTTCCTCGACCACGCCACGACCGGCGACGGGTTGCTCACCGGCCTGTCGCTGCTCTCGCGGATGGCGGAGACCGGGTCGTCCCTGGCCGAGCTGGCCTCGGTGGTGCAGCGGCTGCCGCAGACCCTGGTCAACGTGCCGGTGCGCGACCGGCTCGCGGTCGTGGAGAGCGACGAGGTGGCCGCGGCGGTCAACGACTGCGAGGCCGAGCTCGGCGACGACGGGCGGGTGCTGCTGCGCCCCTCGGGCACCGAGCAGCTGGTCCGGGTGATGGTCGAGGCGCCGACGCAGACGCAGGCCGACGCGATCGCCGAGCGCCTCGCCGACGTCGTCGCCGCCGTCGACTGACACACCGGTCACAACCGTCCCGTCCCACTCGTGTGGGGACGGAGCGGTCCGCCTCCGCCGGTAGTCTCGCGTGAATGTGCGGCATCGTGGGATACGTCGGTCCGCAGAGCGCTCTGGATGTCGTCCTGGAGGGCCTGCGCCGGCTGGAGTACCGGGGGTACGACTCGGCGGGCGTCGCCGTCCTGGCTGACGGCGGAACGGCCACGGCGAAGAAGGCCGGCAAGCTGGCCAACCTGGAGAAGGTCCTGGCCGACTCCCCGCTGCCCGAGTCGACGACCGGCATCGGGCACACGCGCTGGGCCACCCACGGTGGGCCGACCGACCGCAACGCCCATCCGCACCTGTCCGTCGACGGCAAGGTCGCGGTCATCCACAACGGCATCATCGAGAACTTCGCGGCACTGCGCGCCGAGTGCGAAGCGACCGGCGTCGAGTTCGCCTCCGAGACCGACACCGAGGTCGCCGCGCACCTGCTGGCGAAGCAGTACGCCGAGACGCCCCAGGGGCCCGGTCGGCTGGCCGAGGCGATGCGCGCGGTCAGCCGCCGGCTGGAGGGGGCCTTCACGCTGGTCGCCTCGCACGCCGACGAGCCCGACACCCTCGTCGCCTCCCGCCGCAACAGCCCGCTGGTCGTCGGTGTCGGCGACGGCGAGTACTTCCTCGGCTCGGACGTCGCCGCCTTCATCGCCCACACCCGCGAGGCCCGCGAGCTCGGTCAGGACCAGGTGGTGGAGATCGACCGGCGCCGCGGGCTCACCGTCACCGACTTCGGCGGCACGGTGGTGGAACCGACCGCCTACACCGTCGACTGGGACGCCGAGGCCGCCGAGAAGGGTGGTCATGACTGGTTCATGCTCAAGGAGATCGCCGAGCAGCCGCAGGCGGTCGCCGACACGCTGCTGGGCCGGCTCGGCGACGACGGCCAGCTCGTGCTGGACGAGGTGCGGCTCTCCGACCAGGAACTGCGCGACATCGACAAGGTCTTCGTCGTCTCCTGCGGCACCTCGTACCACGCCGGGCTGATCGCCAAGTACGCCATCGAGCACTGGACCCGCATCCCGGTCGAGGTCGAGGTGGCCAGCGAGTTCCGCTACCGCGACCCGGTGCTCGACCGGTCCACGCTGGTGGTCGTCATCAGCCAGTCCGGCGAGACGATGGACACCCTCATGGCGCTGCGGCACGCCAAGGACCAGAAGGCCCGTGTGCTGGCGATCTGCAACGTCAACGGCTCGACGATCCCGCGAGAGTCCGACGCCGTCCTCTACACCCACGCCGGCCCCGAGGTCGCCGTCGCCTCGACCAAGAGCTTCCTCGCGCAGATCGTCGCCTGCTACCTGGTCGGCCTGGTCCTCGCCCAGGTGCGCGGCATGAAGTACGCCGACGAGGTCGCCGCGATCGTCGAGGACCTCCGCCGGCTGCCCGACGCGGTGAGCCAGGTGCTGACCCGGATGGAGCCGGTGCGCGAGCTCGGCCGATCGCTGGCCGACGCCGACACCATCCTCTTCCTCGGCCGGCACGTGGGCTTCCCCGTGGCCCTGGAGGGCGCGCTCAAGCTCAAGGAGCTGGCCTACATCCACGCCGAGGGCTTCGCCGCCGGCGAGCTCAAGCACGGCCCGATCGCGCTCATCGACCGGGGCACGCCCGTCGTGGTCATCGTCCCGTCGCCGCGGTCGCGCGGGTCGGTGCACGGCAAGGTGGTCTCCAACATCCAGGAGGTCCGGGCCCGCGGGGCGCGCACCATCGTGATCGCGGAGGAGGGCGACGACGACGTCCTGCCCTACGCCGACCACGTCATCCGGGTGCCTCGCACGCCGACGCTGCTGGCCCCGATCGTGACGACGGTGCCGCTGCAGGTGCTGGCCTGCGAGATCGCCGACACCCGCGGCTACGACGTCGACCAGCCGCGCAACCTGGCCAAGAGCGTCACCGTCGAGTGACCTGAGCGGAGTCGCTCGAGCGCAGGAACCGCTCTCCAGCGACTCCGCTCACGGCGCGGCAGACTGGCGGCGTGATCATCGGAGTCGGGATCGACGTGGTGCCGGTCGCCCGCTTCGCCGAGTCGTTGACCCGGACACCGGGCCTGCGTGACCGGCTGTTCACCGTCGCCGAGCAGCGGACACCGAGTGGGGCGCCGCGCACCGGCGAGTCGCTGGCCGCCCGGTTCGCCGCCAAGGAGGCCGTCGCCAAGGCACTGGGGGCGCCCGGCGACCTGCGCTGGCACGACGCGGAGGTCACCGTCGGCGAGCACGGCCGGCCGCACCTGACGGTCCGCGGGACGGTCGCCGGCCGGGCGGCGCAGCTGGGCGTCACCTCCTGGCACGTCTCGCTGAGCCACGACGGCGGCATCGCCTCGGCGGTGGTCGTCGCCGAGGGCGTGCTGCGCGGGGAGGACGCGTGATCGGGCTGTACACCGCCGTCGAGGTGCGGGCCGCCGAGGAGCCGGTGCTCGCGGCCACCCCGGAGGGGACGCTCATGCAGCGGGCCGCGACCGGCCTGGGGACCGTCTGCCTGGAGCTGCTCGGCCGCGCGCACGGGGCCCGGGTCACCGCCCTGGTCGGCGCCGGCAACAACGGTGGGGATGCCCTGTTCGCCGGCGCGCACCTGGCCCGCCGCGGCGCCCGGGTGACCGCCGTCCTGCTCGACGCGGAGCA
>NZ_SPQN01000139.1 GCF_004571065.1 Geodermatophilus sp. DF01-2 | reverse complement strand
GATCTTGGCCACCGTCTCGCTCACCGACGCCGGGCTGACGCCGTACCACGCGGTCGTCTCCAGCCTCGACAAGCCGCCCGCGTGCCGGAGGCGGACCGCACCGGCGCCGACCGCGCCGCGCAGCCGCCCTGGCTGGTCACCACGCTGCGCTGGCAGGCCGACGGCGTCGGCGTGGTCATCGACCGGCCCAGCCACGTCTTCGTCCTCGACCTGCCACCCGACGGGGCGGACGACGGGACGCCACTGCCGCAGCCCCGCCAGGTCACCGACGGTGTCGCCGACGACGTCGACGTCGCCTGGAGCCCGGACGGCGGCGAGCTGGCCTTCGTCTCCGCCCGGCACGCGCGAGCCGACCGCGACCTGGTCCGCGACGTGTACGCCGTCCCCGCCGCGGGCGGGGCGCTGCGCCGGGTCACCGACGGCCGGGCGGACTGCGCGCTGCCCGCCTACGACCCGTCGGGGAGCTGGATCTGGCTCACCGCCCGGACCGACCTGGGTCCCGACGGGCTCGACGTCGTCGGCCGCGGCGCCACGCTGTGCCGCGTGCCGGCCGCCGGGGGTGCGCTGGAGCCGGTGCTCGACCCGGCGGACACCTGCCGCGGCGACGACTCCCCGGCGACCGTGCTCGGCCGGGGAGCAGCCCACCTCGGCGTGCAGCGGCGCGGAGCCGTCGAGCTGCTCCGGGTGCCGCTGGACGGTGGGCCACCGGAGGCGCTGGTCGACGGGCCGTTCACGGTGCGGGGGGTGGCGGCGGGCGGGGGGGTCGTCGTCGCCACCGTCGGGCACGACCGCTCGGCCGGGGAGCTGATCGCGATCACGCCGGGCCGGCGCCGACTGCTCACCGGCTTCGGCCGCGCGCTGGGCGCCACTGGGCGGCTGCACCGCACGCAGTCGCGCACCGCGGCCGCACCGGACGGGTCCCCGGTGCACGGGTGGGTGACCGTTCCGGACGGGCCCGGGCCGCACCCGGTGCTGCTGTGCGTCCACGACGGGCCGCACCAGCAGGACGGCTGGGCGCTCTCCGTGGACACCCAGGCGCTGGTGTCCGCCGGATACGCCGTCGTCCGGTGCAATCCGCGTGGGTCGTCCGGCTACGGGCAGGCCCACGGCCGGGCGGTCCGCGGGGCGGGTGGCACGGTGGATGCCGACGACGTCGCCGCCTTCCTCGACGCGGTCCTGGAGGACCCCGCGCTCGACGCCGACCGGGTCGGCGTCATGGGCACCGGCTACGGCGGCTGGCTGGCCACGGTGCTGATCGGGCGGACGACGCGGTTCGCCGCCGCCGTCGTCGAGGGGGCGCTCACCGACCCGGCCGGCTTCGCGGCGTCGTCCGACGTCGGCTGGTGGTTCGCCGACCAGTACCTCGGGGCCGAGCCGGCGGTCCGCGCCGTGGACGTGACCACGCCCACCCTGGTGGTCCACGGGGACGGCGACCGGCGCTGCCCGCCCGAGCAGGGGCTGCGGTTCTACGGGGAGCTCAAGCGCCGCGGCGTCCCGTCGGAGCTGCTGCTGTTCCCGGGCGAGGGGCACGACCTCGCCCGCTCCGGGCGACCCCGGCACCGGCTGGTCCGGCTGGAGCACCTGCTGCGCTGGTGGGCGCGCTGGCTGCCGGTCGCTCCGGACGAGGACCCCGCCGAGCTGGCCGGCGACGGCCGCGAGCCACTCACCGTGACGACCACCCGGCTCGTCTGAGGCCCCGCCGCGGGTCGGCGCCGTGTCCGGGAGTGGACCGACCCGCAGGATGCAGCTGCTCGGCGCCCCGTCGGTGGGGGAGCAGACGCCGGACCGGGTGCGGCTGCGGGCCGGGAACGCGCCGTTGCCGACGTCACCGGCGCGTCCCTAGGGTGCGGCATGGACGTCGTCGAGGTCACGCCCGCGTTTGAGCAGTACGCCTTCACCTTCGGCGGCGTCGCCCCGCTCCGGCGAATCCTCCCCGGGACGGCGTTGCGCGTGTGGTCCGACGACGCGTTCTGCGGCGTCCTGCGGAAGCCCTCCGACCTCTCCGGCGAGAAGGTCGACCTGCGCTTCGTCAACCCGCAGACCGGCCCGTTCCACGTGGAGGGCGCCGAGCCCGGGGACACCCTGGCCCTGCACTTCGTCGCGATGGAACCCGCCCGCGACTGGGGCGCGTCGGCCGCCATCCCCTTCTTCGGCGGGCTGACCAGCACCGACCGCGTCGCCACCCTGCAGGACCCGCTGCCGGACACGACCTGGATCTACGAGCTCGACCGGGCCGCCAACACGGTGACCTTCGCCGCCCAGCACACCGACCTGGAGATCGCCCTCCCGGTCGAGCCGATGCTGGGCACGGTCGGCGTCGCGCCGGCCGGCGGGGAGGTGCGCAGCTCGCTGGTGCCCGAGCGGTTCGGCGGCAACATGGACACTCCGCAGATGCGGCCCGGCACCACCTGCTTCCTCGGCGTGAACGTCGAGGGCGCGCTGTTCTCGGTCGGCGACGGGCACTACCGGCAGGGCGAGGGCGAGGCCTGCGGCACCGCCGTCGAGGGCGCGATGACCACGACGCTGATCGTCGAGCTCCTCAAGGGTGGGGCGCCGGCAACAGCTCCGTCATGGCCCCGTCTCGAGGACGACACCCACTGGATGACCGTCGGCTCCAGCCGCCCGCTGGAGGACGCCTGGCGGATCGGGCAGGTGGAGCTGGTCCGCTGGTTCGGCGAGCTCTACGGGCTGCATCCGATGGACGCCTACCAGCTGCTCTCGCAGATCGCCGAGGTGCCGATCGCCAACGTCGTCGACGCGAACTACAGCACCGTGGTGAAGGCGCGGAAATCGCTCCTGCCCCGGGCCGCCGCCTACGGCGGGCTGCACGACGACCTGCGCCGCCGCGCGGCGACCCTGTGCTGATTCCCTGAGCCGCCTGCTCCGTCACCCACCCGACCCACCGCGGAAGGACCGTCGATGGACCTGCAGCGAGACCTCGCCGTGCACGGCGCCCTCACCCGCGGCATCCACCTCTAGGAAGGCCGGTCATGGCCATCGTCTACCCCGTCCAGGCCGACGCACCCGAGCCCGAGGACGGCACCGAGCCCGACTTCGCCGAGCTCGCCGCCGACCTCTCCGACACCTGGCTGGTCGAGGTGGCCGTCAGCGACGACGGGGACGACGCCTGCTTCGGCCCGCTGTCGGCCCACGCGGCCTGGGACCTCGCGCTCGGCATCGACCAGCGCCGGCCGGAGTGGACGGTGTCCGTCGTCCCGCTGCACGTCGCCTGCACCCCCGACGAGCTGGTCGCCCTCTTCGAGGGCGGATAGGACGTCCGGGCGGCTACGCGGTCTCCAGCACCCGCACCGTGCCGTCGCTGCGGTTCGTGACGAGGGCGCGGCGCCCGTCCGGCAGCACCGCGACGCTGGTGGGCGTGACGCCGGTGGCGACCCGGGCGGTCACCGCTCCGGTCGCGGTGTCGACGACCGAGACGGTGCCGTCGCCGGAGTTGGCCGTGTAGAGGTGCCGTCCGTCCGGCGCGTAGGTGACGTGCTGCGGGCTCGCGCCGACCTCCGGCATCGTGGCGACGACGGTCCGCGTGGCGGTGTCGATCAGCGAGACGTCCTCGCCGGCCTGGTTGACCACCGCGACCCGGGTGCCGTCGGGGGACGCCGCGAGGGCCTGGGGACCGCGGCCGACCGGGATCGTGGCCACGATCCCGCCGGTCGCCACGTCGAGGACCGAGACGACGTCCGCGACGGAGTCGGCGGTATAGGCGAGACGGCCGTCGGCGCTGAGCACCACGGCGCGCGGGTTGGGCGTCGTCTCCATCTCGCCCACCATGGCGCCGGTCCGCCCGTCGAGGACGTCGAGGTGCGCGCCGAGGGACATCGGCACGTAGACGCGTTCCCCGTCGGCGCTGACGGCGGCGGCGGAGGGACCGCGGCCGGTCGGGACCGTGTCGACGACGGTGCCGGAGGCGACGTCGAGAACCGCGACGGCGTCCACGCCGGAACCGGCGTCATGGACCGACACGAAGGCGCGCTGACCGTCCGGCGCGAAGGCGACCTGCTGCGGGGGGCCCTCGGCGATCGGGACAGTGCCGACCACCTCGCTGGAGGCGGTGTCGACGACGACCACCGCGGCGGCGGCGGGATCGGCGACGTAGGCGATCCGCCCGTCGGGGGTGACCGCGACGTGGTGCGGCGCCGGCCCGACGGGGACGGCCGGGCCCACGCCCGGCGTGGGCAGGCTCGCGGCCGGGGACGGGGGTGCCGGAGCGGCGGGCTCACCGTCCGACGCTCCGCCCGTCCCCTCCGGCGTCGCGGCGGCCTGCGACGTGTCCACCTGGCCGGCGGGGTCGTCCGCGCTGCGCCACACGACGACGGCCGGCACGGCGACGGCCAGCACGGCGACGGCCACGCCGGCCGCGAGGGCCAGGGCGAGCCGGTGGCGGCGCCTCCTCAGGTGCCTCGCCCGGTGCGGGTGCAGCAATTTCGGGAGGTGTCCCGGGTGGTCGAGCCGGCGGGCACCCGGGAGGTCGGTGCCCCAGTGACCACGGCCGGGGCCGGTCTCGTGCGGGGACCGGGTCGCGGCTCGGTTCCCAGACGGCTCTGCCATGCACGGATGGTGCTCCGTCGGCGCCCATCCGGGGACCGGTGCGCTCGCCGCGGTCCGGGTCCGGCGCGCGATCTCACCAGCCGCGGGCGCGCCACTCCGCCAGGTGCGGGCGCTCGGAGCCCAGCGTCGTGTCCTTGCCGTGGCCGGGATAGACCCAGGTGTCGTCGGGCAGCGGGCCGAACAGCCGCTGCTCGACGTCGTCGATCAGCGAGACGAAGTCCTCCGCCGACCATGTCCTGCCCACCCCGCCCGGGAAGAGGCTGTCCCCGGTGAAGACGTGCGTGCCGGAGTTCCCCGAGCCGCGCCAGACCAGCGCGATGCTGCCCGGCGTGTGGCCGCGCAGGTGCACGACCTCGAGGGTCTGCCCGCCGACCTGCACGGTGTCGCCGTGCTCGACCGGCCGCTGCACGGGAACGGGGAGGTCGGCGGCGTCCGCGGGGTGCGCGACGGTGACCGCGCCGGTCGCCGCGACCACCTCGGGGAGCGCGCGGTGGTGGTCCCAGTGCCCGTGCGTGGTGACGACGGTGCGCACGTCGGCGTCGCCGATCAGCGCGCGCAGCGCCTCCGGCTCGGCCGCCGCGTCGATCAGCAGCGCCTCGCCGGTCGTGGTGTCGCGCAGGAGATAGGCGTTGTTGGCCATCTCGCTGACCGCCAGCTTGCTGATCGTCAGCCCCGGCAGCTCGCGGACGTCCGCCGACCCGCCCACCGCCACGTCACCGGTGTAGCCGTCCCCGGTGTAGCTCCCCGAGCTCATCCCAGCCTCCCGTTCGTGGAGTGTCGGTGGCCGCGGTTACGGTCCACGCATGGACGCTAGCGGAGGTCTGCGGGTCGGCGCCGGGCCCGGCGGGGCGGGGTCCGGGGTCGTCGGGCTCCCGGCCACCGAGCTGGCCGCGCGCGTCCGGTCCGGGGGGCTGACCGCCGTCGAGGTGGTCCGCGCGCACCTGGCCCACCTCGACGAGGTGGAGCCCCGCATCGGCGCCTTCCGCGTCGTCCGCCGCGAGGCGGCGCTGGCCGAAGCGCACGCCGTCGACACCGCGCTCACCCGGTTCGCGATGCCGCTGGCCGGGGTGCCGGTCGCGGTCAAGGACAACGTCGCCGTGGCCGGCGAGGTCTGCACCGACGGCTCGCCGGCCCGCGCCGGGGAGCCGGAGGCGCACGACCACGAGGTCGTGCGGCGGCTGCGCCGGGCGGGGGCCGTCGTCGTCGGCATCACCCGCGTGCCCGAGCTGTGCCTCTACGCCGCCACCGACGGGCCCGGCACGGTCAGCCGCAACCCCTGGGACACGGCGCGCTCGCCGGCCGGCAGCTCCGGCGGGAGCGCGGCCGCGGTCGCCTCCGGGGCGGTGCCGCTCGCGCACGTCAAC
>NZ_SPQN01000138.1 GCF_004571065.1 Geodermatophilus sp. DF01-2 | reverse complement strand
ATCGCCGTCGCGATCATCACCGCGGTCGTCCTCCTCGGCGAAAACCTGACCGCCCTGTTCAACGACATCGCCGGCGAGCTCGGTGGCGGCGCCGCCACCACTCCCTGACCCTCGCACCTTCCCGGCGACGACGACCTGCGGGAGGAGGTGGGGGACCGGTGCGCACCCGACTGCGTGATCAGCGCGGGGCGACCGCGGTGGAGTTCGCCTTCATCGTGCCGCTGCTCCTCGTCCTCGTCCTCGGTATCGCCGAGTTCGGCCACGCCTTCCAGGTCCAGGGCACCCTGTCGGCCGCGGCCCGCGAGGGCGCCCGGGTGATGGCCCTGCAGAACAGCCCGGCCGCGGCGCGCACCGCCGTCCGCGACGCCACCCCCACGCTCGACCCGGCCATCACCGACGCGCAGATCACCGTCACCCCGACCGCCTGCCCGACGACGAGCACGACCCCCACCAACGTGCGCGTGACCATCGATTACCCGATGCCCTTCCTCACCGACTTCTTCGGCGCGGGCGTCGACCTGACCGGAACGGGGGTCATGCGGTGCAACGGCTGACCCCTCCGCGCACATCCGCGGAAGTGCACGGCGCACTTCCGCGGAAGTGCACGGCGCACTTCCGCGGAAGTGCACGGGCTGCGAACACCCGCATCCGGCGGCGGCTGGCCGGCGAGCACGGCGCCTCGGCGGTGCTCCTGGCGCTGCTGCTCGTGCCGCTGCTCGGCTTCACGGCCATCGCCGTCGACGTCGGCGCCCTCTACGCGGAGAAGGCCCGGCTGCAGACGGCGGCCGACGCCGCGGCGCTGGCCGTCGCCGCCGACTGCGCCAAGGGCGCCTGCGGCGACATGCAGGCGACCGCGCAGGGCATGGTCGACGCCAACCTCGGCGACGCGACGGCCGCACCGCCGGTCCTGGCGTCCGACCCCAACCGCGTCACCGTCTCCGGTCGCACGCCCCAGGAGCACTGGTTCGCCCCGGTGATCGGGCACGACGCGACCGCCGTCTCGGCCACCGCCACGGTGGCCTGGGGCGGCCCCAGCCGGGGCACCGCCGTGCTGCCGCTGACCTTCTCCTGGTGCGAGTTCGAGCAGCAGACCGGTGGCGGGCTGCCGTCGAGCACGACCCAGCACACGATCCACCTGACCAAGTCCTCGCAGACCGTCGACTGCACCGGACCGTCCGAGAACGTCGTCCCGGGGGGCTTCGGCTACCTGGTCAGCGACCCGGGCGACTGCCGGGCCTCGAGCGCGGTCCAGGAGCGCTCGTACTCCTCGACCGGCAACACGCCGCCGGCGGCGTGCTCGCCCGGGGACTTCGCCTCCTGGGTCGGGCAGACGGTGCTGCTGCCGATCTTCGACGAGTTCGGCGGTACCGGCAGCAACGCCTGGTACCGGGTCTACGGCTACGCGGCCTTCCGGCTGACCGGATACCACCTGGGCGGCCAGTTCAGCTCCTCCCCGAAGCCGTGCAGCGGCAACGGACGCTGCGTGACCGGCTACTTCACCCGCTTCGTCGAGCTCGGCGACGCCTTCGACTACGACTCCAACGCCCCGCAGATGGGTGCTTGGGTCCTCCGACTGATCCGATAGGGGCCCCTCGTGAGACGCCGACTGCTCGCCGCCCTCGCGGCGCTGCTCCTCGCCGCCATAGGCACCGGAGTCCTGCTGGCCTACGTGCGCGGCGCTGACGCCCGCGCCCTGGCCGGCGTACGCACCGTGGAAGTGCTCGTCGTGGACCGGCCGGTCGCCGAGGGGACGCCGGGGGAGGACCTCACCGACCTGGTCCGCACCGAGCAGCTGCCGGCCAAGGCCGCCGTCGAGGGCGCGGTCACCGACCTCGAGCAGCTCGCCGGCCGGGTCGCCACCGTCGACCTGCAGCCCGGCGAGCAGCTGCTGGCCGGCCGGTTCGCCGCGCCGGAGGACCTCACCGTCCCCGGCACCGTGGCCGCGCCCGAGGGCACGTCCGAGGTGAGCATCCTGCTGGAGCCGCAGCGCGCCGTCGGCGGCCGGCTGGCGGCCGGCGACACCGTCGGCGTGCACGTGTCCCTGTCCGAGGGGAAGACCACCCACGTCGTCCTCAACGGCGTGCTGGTCACCCAGGTACAGGGCGCGCCGGCCCCCGCTACGGACGGCGAGGCGACCGACACCGCCTCGTCCGGCGGCACCGCTCCCACGGCGAGCCTGATGGTCACCCTCGGGCTGCGCCCCGAGCAGGCCGAGGCCGTCGTCTTCGGCATGGAGCACGGCACGGTCTGGCTGTCCCTCGAGCCCGAGGGCGCCGACCTCTCCGGCACCGAGGTCGTCACCCCCGGCAACGTCTACGAGAAGGACTTCCAGTGAGCGAGCGTGCGAGCTCACCAGTGAGCGGAGCAGCCCGGCGAATGCCGGCGACGAGCGCCAGCGAGGAGTGGGCATGAGCCGCGTGGTGCTCGGCGCAGCCGACGGCGACCTCGTCCTGCGGGTCAAGGAGGCGACCGACGGCGACGTGCACGTGCTGCCGCCCGGCCGGCTGCCCGGCGACCCGGCGCGGCTGTTCGAGCAGCTGGTCGACGGCGAGCTGCCCGAGGTCCTGCTGATCGGGCCGTCCGCACCGCTGCAGGAGGCGTTCACGCTGGCCGCGCGCCTGGACGTGCAGTGTCCGGGGATCAGCGTCGTCCTGCTCGCCGACCCCACGCCCGAGACGTGGCAGGCGGCGATGCGCGCCGGCGTCCGGGACCTGCTGCCACCCACCGCCGACGTCGGCGAGGTCCGCGCCGCCGTGGAGCGGGCCGGCTCCACCGCGGCCGGACGGCGGCGGGTGCTGCGCCCGGTCGAGGAGACCGCGCGCTACACCGGCCGGGTCATCACGATCGCCTCGCCGAAGGGCGGGGTGGGCAAGACGACCGTGTCGACCAACCTCGCGATCGGCCTGACCGCGGCCGCGCCGCAGTCGACGGTGCTGGTCGACCTCGACGTCCAGTTCGGCGACGTCGCTTCGGCGCTGGGCCTGGTGCCGGAGTACGCGCTGCCCGACGTCGTCCACGGCCCGGCGACCGAGGACACGATGGTGCTCAAGACCTTCCTCACCCAGCACCCCAGCGGCCTCTACGCCGTGTGCGGGGCGGAGTCCCCGGCCGCCGGTGACACGGTCACCGCCGCCGACGTCAGCCGGCTGCTGACCTCGCTGGCCCGGGAGTTCCGCTACGTCGTCGTCGACACCGCGCCCGGGCTGTCCGAGCAGACCCTCGCCGCCCTCGACCGCGCCACCGACGTGGTGATGGTGACCAGCATGGACGTCCCCGGTGTCCGCGGGCTGCGCAAGGAGCTCGACGTGCTCCGCGAGCTGTGCATGATCCCGGCCGGCCGGCACGTGGTTATGAACCTCGCCGACGCCAAGGGCGGGCTGTCGGTGCGCGACGTCGAGACCGCCATCGGCACCGGGGTGGACGTCGTCCTGCCCCGCTCGGCCGCGGTGCCGCCGTCGACCAACGCCGGCGTGCCGATCCTGGCCAACGGCCGCCGGGACCCGGTCGTCAAGGAGCTGCGCCGGCTGGTGTCCCGGTTCGCGGCCACCCCGCTCATGAAGCCAGGCCGGTACCGCGCCAAGCACCGGGCGGCGTCGTGAACCTCGCCTCCCGTCTCGCCGCGGCCCAGGGCCGGCCCGTCGCTCCGGAGGCCCCCGCGCCCACGCCGCTCCCGGCGCCCCGGTCCGCGACCCCGGCGGTCCTCGCCCCACCGACCGACGCGCTCACCCGGCTCAAGGACCGCGTGGCCAAGGCGCTGTTCGAGCGCATGGGCAACCGGATGAACGACCCGTCGCTGTCGGAGGAGGCGCTGCGCGCGGTCGTCCTCGGCGAGCTCGACGAGGTGGTCGAGGAGGAGAAGGTCCCGCTCTCGGCCGAGGAGCGGGCCCGGCTGACCGCCGAGCTGGCCGACGACGTCCTCGGCTACGGCCCGCTGCAGCGGCTGCTCGACGACCCGACGGTCACCGAGATCATGTGCAACGGCCCGGACGCGGTCTACGTCGAGCAGGAGGGCCGGCTGGTCCGCACCGGCGCGCGGTTCACCTCCGAGGAGCACCTGCGCCGGGTCATCGACCGGATCGTCTCCCGGGTGGGACGGCGGATCGACGAATCCTCACCGCTGGTCGACGCCCGCCTCGCCGACGGCTCCCGGGTCAACGCGATCATCCCGCCGCTGGCCTTCAGCGGGTCGACGCTGACCATCCGCAAGTTCGCCAAGGACCCGTTCGGCGTCGAGGACCTGATCGGCTTCGGCACCCTCTCCCCGGAGATGGCCGAGCTGCTGCGGGCCTGCGTCGAGGCGCGGCTGAACATCATCGTCTCCGGCGGCACCGGCACCGGGAAGACGACGCTGCTCAACGTGCTCTCCTCCTTCATCCCGGACGGCGAGCGGATCGTCACCATCGAGGACGCCGTCGAGCTGCAGCTGCAGCAGGAGCACGTCGTCCGGCTGGAGTCCCGGCCGCCCAACATCGAGGGCCGGGGCGCGATCACCATCCGCGACCTGGTGCGCAACTCGCTGCGGATGCGCCCCGACCGGATCGTCGTCGGGGAGTGCCGCGGCGGGGAATCGCTGGACATGCTCCAGGCGATGAACACCGGCCACGACGGCTCACTGTCCACGGTGCACGCCAACTCCCCGCGCGACGCGATCGCCCGGCTGGAGACCCTCGTGCTCATGGCCGGCATGGATCTGCCGCTGCGGGCCATCCGCGAGCAGATCGCCTCCGCCGTGGACGTCGTGGTCCAGCTGACCCGGCTGCGCGACGGCACCCGGCGGGTCACCCACGTGACCGAGGTGCAGGGCATGGAGGGGGAGACGGTCACCCTGCAGGACGCGTTCCTCTTCGACTACTCCGCCGGGGTGGACGCCGCCGGCCGCTTCCTCGGCAAGCCGGTGCCGACCGGGGTGCGGCCGCGGTTCACCGACCGCTTCGCCGAGCTGGGCATCGCCGTCTCGCCGCGGGTGTTCGGCACGGTGGAGCCGCGGCGGGGGTGGGCCTGATGCTGCTCGCCGGAGGGCTGCTCGCGGTGACCGGCGCCCTGCTGCTGGTCGCCTTCGTCGTCCTCCCGGCCGGGCCGCGGCGGGTACCGCTGTCCCGCCTCGACCCCACGGTGGCGCCGCCGGCGTCGCCGCTGGCCGGTGCCTCCGCCGCGGCCGGTGCCGCGGTGGAGCGGGCACTGGCCCGTCGTGGTCGGGTCGCCTCCGGCACCGCCGCGCTGGAGCGGGCCGGGGTGGCGATGGCGCTGCCGGACGTCGTCCTGCTCGTCGGCCTGGCCACCGTCGTGCTCGGCGCGCTCGGCCTGCTGCTGGGCGGGGTGCTGCTCGCCGTGGTGCTCGCGGCGCTAGCCCCGCTGGGCACAAAGGTGCTGCTCGGGCTCAAGCGCGGACGGCGGCAGGCGGCCTTCGCCGACCAGCTCGACGACTCGCTGCAGCTGATGGCCAGCAGCCTGCGCGCCGGACACAGCCTGCTGCGCGCGGTGGACGCCGTCTCCACCGAGGCCGCGGCCCCGACGTCGGAGGAGTTCGCCCGCATCGTCAACGAGACCCGGGTGGGCCGCGACCTCGGCGACGCCCTCGACGAGGTGGCCGAGCGGACGGGCAGCGACGACTTCCGGTGGGTCGCCCAGGCGATCGGCATCCACCGGGAGGTCGGCGGCAACCTGGCCGAGGTGCTCGACACCGTCGGGCACACCATCCGGGAGCGCAACGCGATCCGCCGGCAGGTCAAGGCCCTGTCGGCCGAGGGGAAGCTGTCGGCGATCGTGCTGATGGCCCTGCCGTTCGGCATCGTCGCGTTCCTCGCGGGAACCAACCCGGCGTACCTGTCCGCGTTCACCGACAGCTTCGCCGGCTGGTGCATGACCGCGGCGGTCGTCGTCCTGCTGGTCGTCGGCGGGCTGTGGCTCAAGAAGACCGTGGCGATCCGGTTCTGATGCCGCCGACCCCCGTGCTCGCGGCCGCACTGGCCGTCGCCCTCGCCGTCCCGCTGCTCGGCTGGGCGCTGCTCGCCCGACCGCAGGACGCCGCCGCCCGGGCGCGGGCCAACCTA
>NZ_SPQN01000137.1 GCF_004571065.1 Geodermatophilus sp. DF01-2 | reverse complement strand
GATCTCCGCCCGCGGTCCGGCGTCCCGCCCGACCCCCGTCCCGCTGCAGCGCGCCGCCGCCCGGACGTCGGCGGTCCGCCTCGGCGCGGGTGCGCCGGTGCGCTCCGCGGGCAGCTCCGGTGCCGAGCCGGTGGCGGTGTCCGGTCGGGCTGCCGAGCGGGGCCGCGCCGGCGGTCGCCCGGCACCGGGGACCGTCGCCCTGCCCAGCCCTCGACCCGACCGAGAGGACACCACCCCGTGACCGCCGCCCACCCGCCCGCCTCGCCCCGCACGTACGGCAACTGGCGCCGTCCGGCCAGCGCCGGGCTGGGCGGGCTCGGCGCCCTCGGGACCGGTCTGCTGCTGGCGGGCCTCATCGGGGTGATCGCCACGCTCACCCTCGCCGGGCTGCTGTGGGCGCTCTCGGTGGCCGCCGTGCTCGGCCTCCTGCTGGCCTCGCTGGTGGTCCGCGACCGGCACCACCGGTCGGGGGTGCAGCGGCTCTCCGCACGGATCGGCTGGGCGCGGGCGCGCCGCGGCGGCGCGCACCTCTACCGCTCGGGTCCGCTGGGCCGTACCCCGGAGGGCACCTGCCGGCTCCCCGGCCTGGCTGCGGCGTCCCGCATGTCGGAGTGGCAGGACTCCCACGGCCGGCCGTTCGCGCTGGTGATCGTGCCCGCCGCCCGGCACGCCACCGTCGTCCTGGTCACCGAGCCGGACGGGGCCTCGCTCGTCGACGAGGAACAGGTGGACACCTGGGTGGCGCACTGGGGCGCGTGGCTGGCGGCCCTCGGCAGCGAGCCGAGCCTGGTGGCGGCCGCGGTGACCGTCGAGACGGCGCCGGACTCGGGTGCCCGGCTGCGCGCGGAGGTCGGCACCCACCTGGACCCGCGGGCGCCGGAGGTGGCGCTCGCGATGCTCCGCGAGGTCGTCGACACCTACCCGGCCGGCTCGGCCACGGTGACCGCCTACGTCTCGCTCACCTTCTCCGCCGCCGCCCGCGGGGGCGGCCGCCGCCGGGACGACGAGGACGTCGCCCGCGACATCGCCACCCGGCTCCCCGGCCTCACCGCGGGGCTGTCCGCCACCGGCGCCGGCGTCGTCCGCCCGGCCACCGCGCAGGAGCTCTGCCGGGCGGTCCGGGTCGCCTACGACCCGTCCGCGGCACCGCTGTTCGACGAGGCCGCGGCCGTCGGGGCGCCGCCCGAGCTGCGCTGGGACGACGTCGGCCCGGCCGCCGCGGAGGCCGGCTGGGGCTGGTACCGCCACGACGGGGCGCTGTCGGTGACCTGGTCGATGACGGCCGCTCCCCGCGGCGAGGTGTTCTCCTCGGTGCTGGCCGACCTGGTGGCGCCGCACCCCGACGTCGACCGCAAACGGGTCACCCTGCTCTACCGGCCGCTGGACGCCGGCCGCTCCGCGCGGGTGGTCGAGCAGGACAAGCGCACCGCCGACTTCCGCGCGTCGTCCACCTCCCGGCCGACCGCACGGGTGCTGCTGGAGCAGCGGGCCGCGGCGCTGACCGCCGAGGAGGAGGCCCGCGGCGCCGGGCTGGTCGACTTCGCGATGCTCGTGACGGCGACCGTGGCCGACGCCGACCGGCTCGAGGACCCGCACGCCGCTCTCGACGTCGCCCGCGCCGCCGTCGACAGCCTCGCCGCGACCGCCCGCACCCAGCTGCGCCCGGTGTACGGATCGCAGGACTCCGCCTTCGCCGCCGCGCTGCCGCTGGGCATCGTGCCGTCGGCCCACCTGACCGTGCCCCGCGAGTTCCGGGAGGCGCTGTGACTCGACGGCGGGGGAGCCGGCCGGCTCCCGGCCCGGGCGCCCGTGGCTGGGCCGGGAGGGGCGGCGGGGCATCGACCTACGTCCAGGCGCCCGACGAGTGGCGGGCCACCACGGTGCAGGCGTGTGGCCTGTGGCCCTTCGCCGCCGGCGCCGGGACGCCGATGACCGGGGTGCCGCTGGGACGCAACCTGCTGTCCGGCGCGACGCTGTGCTGCGACCCCATCAGCTGGTTCCAGCGGGCCCGGCTGATCAGCAACCCGTCGGTGTTCGTGCTCGGCAAGCCGGGCGTGGGGAAGGCTCTGGACCTCGACACCTCGGTCCCCACCCCGACCGGCATGGCTTGCATGGGCGACCTGCGGCCCGGTGATCAGGTCATCGGCGGTGACGGGCAACCGGTCCAGGTGGTGGCGGTGTCCGAGGTGATGACCGACCGGGAGTGCTGGGAACTGGAGTTCTCCACCGGGGAGCGGATCATCGCCGATGCCGATCATCTGTGGGTCACCGAGACCGCAATGGAACGCCAACGGCCACTGATGGAGTCAGCCAGACCCCGCAAGCGGCAGCCGATCGGTACGGCAGTCGAGCGAGCTGCCCTCGCTGTGGCGCTGGCTGAACCGACGAGACCGGTCCGCGTTCGCGACGTCACCCGGATCCTCGGCTGGGAGGACACCGGGCGGGAGGGCACGGTCTACGCGTGGGCCAAGACCCTCAACCCCTTGCCGGGTGGTGGATACGACGCCCACGATCTCCTCCGCCTGGTGGACACGCGTCTCGCTCGCCTCCGTGGCGACCTGCGCCACCGCATCCCCCCTCGGACGCCGACGACGACCCGCCAGATCGCCCACACCCTGCGGCACGGCGGCAAGGCGAACCACGCAGTGCCTGTGATGCCCGGGCTGGACCTCCCGGAGGCGGACCTCCCTCTCGATCCGTATCTGCTGGGTGCCTGGCTCGGTGACGGCACGTCGACCGCGGCTCACCTCACCGCGGAGGACAGGGAGATCCTCGATCGCATCCGCTCCCTCGTCGCCGAGGTCACTCCCACCTCGGCCCGCATGCGTTACCAACTCACCCTGCCGGGAACCCGACGCAAGAAGAGCGACGGGATCGTGCCGCGGTTGCGCAGCCTCGGAGTGCTGGGCGACAAGCACATCCCGACGGTGTACCTGCGAGCCAGCCAGCAACAGCGCAGGAACCTGCTCGCTGGGCTACTGGACACCGACGGCACGGTCTCACCTGCCGGCGGGCAGGTGCAGTACACCTCCACGTCGCCCAGGCTGGCTGCGGATGTGCTCGAACTGGCCGCGAGCCTCGGCTACCGACCCACGCTTCGCGAAGGCCGAGCCACGCTCGACGGCCGTGACTGCGGGTCGGTGTGGACCGTCGGCTTCACGACCACTGACGCCGTCTTCGGTCTGTCCCGGAAGCTGGAGACGTTGCGCACTCGATCGGTCGGGGACGGCAAGCGGACGCGGGTCCGCTACATCACGGCGGCTCGACGGGTGGCCTCCCGTCCCGTGCGCTGTATCCAGGTGGCCAACGACGACGGGCTCTACCAAGTGGGGCGCACCTTCATCACCACCCACAACTCGACGGTGGTGCGCCGCATCGGCCTGGGCTTGGCCGGATACGGCGTGCTGCCGATGGTGCTCGGGGACCTCAAACCCGACTACGTCGACCTGGTCGAGGCCATCGGCGGCCAGGTGATCCGGCTCGGCCGCGGGCGCGGGCACCTCAACGTGCTCGACCCCGGCGAGGCGCTGGCGGCGTCCCGCCGGTTGACCGGGGACGCCCGCGCCCAGGTGCTCGCCGACGCGCACGGACGCCGGCAGGCGATCGTCTCCGCGCTGATCACGGTCATGCGCGGGGCGCCGCCCACCGACCGCGAGGAGACGGTGCTCGACCGGGCGCTGCGCGTCCTCGACGGCACCCACGACGCCGAGCGGCAGGGTGCGCCGACGCTGCACCACCTGCTGGAGGTGCTGCGGGCCGCCCCCGAGGACGTCCGCGCCGCGGCGCTCGACCGCGGGGACCGGGCCCGCTACGACGACGTCACCGAGGATCTCGAGGCCACCCTCGTCGGCCTGACCGGCGGCGGCCGGCTGGGCCGCATCTTCGCCGAGCCGACGACGACGCCGATGCGCCGCGACCGGCCGGTGGCCTTCGACATCTCCAGCATCGACGACGCCCAGGCCGATCTCCAGGCCGCCGTCCTGCTCGCCTGCTGGTCGGCCGGGTTCGGGGCGATCAGCGTCGCGCACGCGCTGGCCGACGCCGGGCTCGAGCCGCGCCGGCACCACTTCGTCGTCCTCGACGAGCTGTGGCGGGCGCTGCGCGCCGGGCGCGGCATGGTCGACCGGGTGGACGCCCTCACCCGGCTCAACCGGCAGCGCGGCGTGGGCATGGCGATGGTGAGCCACACGATGAGCGACCTCCTGGCGCTGCCCGGCGAGGAGGACCGGATGAAGGCCCGCGGCTTCGTGGAGCGCTCCGGAATGGTCGTCTGCGGCGGGCTGCCCGCGGCCGAGATGCCGATGCTGACCTCCGCCGTCCCGCTCACCCGGGCCGAGCAGGACCTGCTCGTCGGCTGGCAGGACCCACCGGCGTGGACCCCCGGCACCGGGCCGGGGGCCGAGCCGCCGGGCCGCGGCCACTTCCTGGTCAAGGTCGGCGGCCGGCCCGGGATCCCGGTGCACGTGGCGCTCACCGGAGTGGAGCGCGAGCTCAACGACACCAACCGGCTCTGGCACGAGCTGTCCCGGTCCGCGGACGACGCCCCGTTCCCCGGGGCCGGCTCGCCGGCGACGGAGGGCCCGGTCCGCGGCTGAGAGAGGACCCCCCTGCCCCCCACCGGAGAAGGACCCCGTCCTCCCCACTCCTCGCAAGCTCGGGGCGGTGCCCAGGACGGGGCCGGCCCCTGCAGAGGGGCCATCGTGCGAGATCGCCGATCTCGCCGAGGCAGTTCGGGGTGTCAGCAGCCGGCGGACGGCGAGGGCAGCGGCCCCGGGGCGGGCCACAGGCGCGCGGTCACCGTGCCGACCATCGACGAGATCGGCACCGGGCCGAACGAGCGGGAGTCCACCGACCCGTCGCGGGCGTCGCCGAGCAGGAACAGCGAGCCCTCGGGTACGGCAACCGGGCCGAACCAGACGCCGTCGAGGTGAGCCGGGTCGATCCCCGGCTCGCAGACCGCCGTCCCGTCCACCACCAGGACGCCGTCCTCGATGGCGACCTCGTCGCCGCCCACCCCGACGGCCCGCTTGACCAGCATTCCCTCCTCCAGGGGGTGCGCCACGGCGACGACGTCCCCGCGCTGCACCGGGCCCTGGCCGTGCCGGACGAGCAGCAGGTCCCCCGAGGCGATGGTCGGCGTCATGCTTGTCGAGTCGACCCGCATGGGCTGCACCGGCAGCAGGCCGGCCATCGACGCGACCAGGAGGAGCGCCGTTCCCGCGGCCGCCCGCACGCCGATGTCGCGCAGACGCCGCCACGACCCACCGCCGGAGCCGGCGCCGGCTCCGGCGGCGGGCCGGGGGGTCGCCCCACCCCGGGGAGCCCGGTGCCGGGGGGCGCCGCCGCGGTCACCGGTGCGGGGGTCACCGATGACCGCGGCGGACGATCGGAGGGCCTCTGCTGTCCGGGCGTGGCCTCCCTGCGGGGACCTCACGCCAGGACGCCGGCGAACCACAGCGCCCAGGCGAGCGCGCCCAGGGCCAGCAGCGCGTTCACCGCGCGACCCCGCCAGGAGGCCGGCAGCAGGGCGGTGAGCGCGGTCAGGACCACCAGTTCCGCGGCGACCACCGCCGTGCCGAGCGCCTCGGGCCCGTGCCCGCCCGCCGCCGAGGGAACGCCGTCCATGGCCACCGGTCCCGCGGAGTCGAGTGACATGCCGTCGGCGAACCGCACGCCGGTGACCGGGTCGACCGACGTCGTCTCGCGGCTCGGGACGTCGTGCTCGTGACCGGTGCCCACGGCGTCGTGCACCGCGAAGGCGTCGAGCAGGCCGGTGGTGTGCGCGACCACGTAGAGGCTGAGCAGCCCCGCCGTGCCCAGCAGGGCCGTGGCGACCAGCCGCCGGCCGGCCCGGGTGCCTGCCCAGGCGCCCAGCGCCAGCCAGGCCGCCAGCCCGACCTGCGCCAGGGCGGTGAGCAGGAAGAAGCCGACCGCCAGCGAACCTGCGGACAGGTGGTCGACCGCCGCGGCGACGTGCAGCCCGCCGGCCGCCGCGACCCCTTCGCGATGCTGCCGTTCATCGGCTACAACGCCGGCGACTACTTCGGCCACTGGGTCGAGACCGGCAAGATGCACGACGCCACCAAGCTGCCGCGGATCTTCTACGTGAACTGG
>NZ_SPQN01000136.1 GCF_004571065.1 Geodermatophilus sp. DF01-2 | reverse complement strand
CCGCGCGTGGGGTGCGGCGGACGTCCCGCTGCCCGAGGCCGTCCTCGACGAGCTCCGCGCCGGCGGCTGCGGGCCCGCCGTCCCGCTGCACCGGGACCTGCACGACCGGCAGGTGCTCGTCGCCGACGACGGGTCGGTCGGCCTGCTGGACTTCGACCTGCTGGCCGCGGGTGAGCCCGCCCTGGACCTGGCCAACCTGCTCGCCCACCTGTCGCTGCGCCAGCACCAGGGGCTGGTCACCGACGCCGGACCGCTGCGCGCGGCGGTGCTCGAGGGGTACCGCCCGGCGCCGGCGGTCGCCGCCCGCGTGCCGGTGCGCGAGGCGGTCACCCGGTTGCGGCTGGCCGCGGTCTACGCGTTCCGGCCGGGCGCGCCGGCCAGCTGAGCAAGGACCACGCTGCCCCCCCACCGCTCGCACGCTCGCGGCGGGACCCTGCAGCGTGGCCGCAACGGCACGTAGCGTGGCGTGTCGTGCTCGTCCTGCTGCCGCCGTCGGAGACCAAGTCCCCCGGCGGGGACGGCGCCCCGCTCGACCTCGGCGCGCTCTCCTGGCCCGAGCTGACCGACGTCCGCGCCCGGGTGGTCACGACGCTCGTCGAGCTCTCCGCCGACCCGCGCGCCGCCCGCGCGGCGCTGGGCCTGTCGGTGAGACAGGACGACGAGGTGGCGCGCAACGCCGGGCTGCTCACCGCCCCGACGACGCCGGCGCTGGAGCGCTACACCGGCGTCCTCTACGACGCGCTCGGCGTGCGGACGCTCACCCGCGCCCAGCGCGCCCGGGCCGACCGACGGCTGGTGGTCGGGTCGGCGCTGTTCGGAGCGGTCCGCGCCACCGACGCCATCCCCGCCTACCGGCTCTCGGCCGGTTCCGCCCTGCCCGGCCTGCCGACGCTGCGCGCCCTCTGGCGGCCGGCCCTGAGCCCGGTGCTCGCCGGCGTCGACGAGCTCGTGATCGACATGCGCAGCGGCGCCTACGCGGCGCTGGCGCCCGTGCCGGGCGCGGTGACGCTCGACGTGCTCAGCGAGCGGCCCGACGGGACCCGCGCCGTCGTCAGCCACTCCAACAAGGCGCACAAGGGGCGCCTCGCCCGGCTCCTGGCCACCACCAGCGCCGAGTCGGGGGACGTCGTCCGGCTGCGGGCCCTGCTGCGCCGGACGGGGTTCCACGTGGAACACGACGGCGGCACCGCGCTCACCCTCGTGGTCCGGCCCGGAGACGCGACGCGCTGACCGGCACGCTCCCTTGCCAGCGGCGTGATCTGCGTCGGGGTCATTGCGGCCGGCTGACGAGACGTGGCATAACTGCGGGGACGCGGGGAGCTCGAGCAGCGGTGGCTGCCGGCGGGCTCGAGGCATCCGGGCCGGGCGTCGACAATGGAGAGGTTCCGGTGGAGCGATCCCCGCGGCAGCACCGTGTCCTGCGCGCATCCGACGTCGACCTGGCGGCGGAGGCGCTCCGGAGCGATCTCGCCCGCATCCGCGCCACCCGCCGGCTGCGGTCCGCCCAGGGCAGCTCCCCCGCCGTCGACCGGCTGGTCGAGCTCGCCGCGCGGCTGCTCGGCGTGCAGGCCGGCCAGATCTCGCTCCTGGACGAGATCCAGACGATCGCCGGCGTCGCCGGGCTGCCGCCGGGCAGCGCCACGCGGGAGACGGCGCTGGCCGACTCCCCCTGCACGCTGGCCGCGGCCGGCGCCGACCTCCTGGCGATCCCGGACGCGCGGGCCGACGCGCGGGTCGGTCACCTCCCTGCGGTCACCGGCGGCCAGGTCGTCGCCTACCTCGGCGCGCCCCTGACCAACAGCCAGGGGCACGTCGTCGGCACGCTGTGCGTGTTCGACCCGATGCCGCGCGAGTGGACCGGGACCGACGTCTCGACGCTGCGCCAGCTGGCCGCCTCGGTGATCACCGAGCTCGAGTACGCGGCACTGACCGGCGAGTACGAGCGGCAGCACCTGCGCTGGCGGCTGGCGATGGACGCCGGCGGTGTGGGCACCTTCGACTGGGACCTGCGCACCGGCGAGCTGGTGTGGGACGAGCCGCTGATGGCGATGTTCGGCTACACCGCCGCGGACTTCGACGGCACGATCACCGCGTTCAACCGGCGGCTGCACCCCGACGACCTGCCCCGGGTCGGGGAGGCGCTGCGCGCCTGCATCGAGATCTGCGGCGACTTCGAGGCCGAGTATCGCGTCGTCCACCCCGACGGCGGGACCCGCTGGGTGCAGGCACGTGGCCGAGCGCTGGCCGGACCCGACGGGACCGCGGTCCGGATGCTCGGCGCGGCGTACGACACCACCGAGGACCGCACCGGCGACGTCCGCGTGACCCGGGTGCTGGAGGCCATGCCGGCCGGCTTCTACTCGCTGGACCACGACTGGCGCTTCACGCACGTCAACGCCGAGGCGGAGCGGCTGCTCGGCCGCAGCCGCGAGGAGCTGCTCGGCGAGGTCATCTGGACGGCGTTCCCGGCGACGGTGAACAGCGTCTTCGAGGAGAGCTACCGCAGCGCCGTGCGGACCGGGCAGCCGGTCAACTTCGACGCGCACTACCCGGCACCGCTGGACGGCTGGTACGAGCTGCGCGCCTGGCCGAGCCCCGAGGGCCTGTCGGTCTACTTCATCGAGGTCACCGAGCGGAAGCAGGCCCGCGACCGCGCCGAGCGGTCGGCGCAGCGGCTCGCCCTCCTGGCCCAGGTCAGCGCCGAGTTGGCCGGGACCCTGGACGCGCAAACCGCCACGAGCCGCCTGCCCCGGCTGGTCGTCCCCGGGCTGGCACAGTGGTGCGTCGTCACCGTGGTCGACGCCGAGGGGCGCCCGCGCGACGTCGGCTGGTGGCACGCCGAGCCGTCCTCGCGCGCGCTGGTCGAGCGCTACGCCGCCGTCCGGCTGGACGCGATGCCGGCCACCTCCCCCGTGGCCCGGGCGCTGCTGGCCGGCGAGGCGGTGCGGGCGAACGTCGACGAGGTGCTCGCCCTGCTGCCCGACGGCGAGGCCCGGGACCTGCTGACCGCGCTGGCGCCGAGCTCGGCGGTCTGCCTGCCGCTGCGCGGCCGGGGGCGCACCCTCGGCGTGCTGACCCTCTACTGCGCCCAGGGCGAGGCGCTGTCGCGGGAGGACCTCGCCACCGCACAGGACGTCGCCGACCGCGCCGGCCTGGCCCTGGACAACACCCGCCTCTACGCCCAGCAGCAGCAGCTGGCCGAGGAGCTGCAGCGCAGCCTGCTCACCGATCCACCTCAGCCCGATCACGGGGAGATCGCCGTCCGCTACCTGCCCGCGGTCGAGGCGGCCCGGGTCGGCGGCGACTGGTACGACGCGTTCCTCCAGCCCGGCGGGGCGACGATGCTGGTGATCGGTGACGTCGTCGGCCACGACACCGCGGCGGCAGCGGCCATGGGTCAGCTGCGCGGGCTGTTGCGCGGCATCGCCACCTACAGCGACGCACCGCCGGTGGAGGTGCTGCGCGGACTGGACGCCTCGATGGCGGTGCTGGAGACCGAGGTCCTGGCGACGGCCACGGTGGCCCGGTTCGAGCAGACCGACGACGAGCGCCGGCGCGGCATCACGCGGATGCGCTGGGCCAACGCCGGGCACCTGCCGCCACTGGTGATCAACCCGGACGGCAGCGTGGCGGAGCTGGCCGCCTGGAAGGGCGACCTGCTGCTGGGCGTCGACCACGAGGCCGAGCGGCAGGAATCGGTGGTGACCCTCGACCGAGGCGCCACGGTGCTGCTGTTCACCGACGGCCTCGTCGAGCGCCGCGATGCCGACCTCGACGCCGGCATGGTGCGGCTGCGGGAGGCGCTGGCCGAGGTGGGCGACCTGCCGCTGGAGCAGCTGCTGGACGAGGTGCTCGAGCGGCTGGTCGAGGGCCGGCCCGAGGACGACGTCGCGCTGGTGGCCGTCCGGCTGCACCGCCAGGACCGCCCTCGCCCGGCCGAGGCCGGCCCGCAGGACGTCCCGGACGTCGTCCCACCTGAGCGATGACACTGCGGTCCTCCGGACCGCACCGCGACCACGTGCCCAGAAGGACCCCCTGCTCCCCGCCACTCGCGAGCTCGCGGCGGGACCCTGCAGGGGGCCGAGGCCCCCGCGACCGGTCCACCCTGACGGTCCGGCCGTGCAAGAGTTCTCGGGTGACCACCACCGACGAGCTGTGCCTGCTGCCGGCGACCGAGCTGGCGGGGCTGATCCGCGCCCGGCAGCTGTCCGCCCGCGAGCTGACCGACGCCTGCCTGGACCGGATCGAGCGGCTGGATCGGCAGGTCAACGCGATCGTCACCCTGGACGCCGAGGGCGCCCGGGCTGCGGCGGACGCCGCCGACGCCGCGCTCGCCGGCGGGCGGTCCGTCGGGCCGCTGCACGGCCTGCCGGTGACGCACAAGGACACCCACGCCACCGGCGGCATGCGCACCACCTGGGGCTCCCCGTTGCACGCCGACACGGTGCCGGCGGACGACGAGCTGGTGGTCGCCCGGCTGCGGGCGGCCGGAACGGTGCGGCTGGGCAAGACCAACGTGCCGGAGTTCGCGGCCGGCTCGCACACCTTCAACACCCTCTTCGGCGCGACGCACAACCCCTACCGGCACGGGTTGTCGGCCGGCGGCTCCAGCGGTGGCGCGGCCGCGGCCCTGGCGGCCGGGTTCGTGCCGGTGGCCGAGGGCAGCGACATGGGCGGCTCGCTGCGCAACCCGGCGGCGTTCTGCAACGTCGTCGGGCTGCGCCCCACGCCGGGCCGAGTGCCGACCTGGCCGGCGGCGATGGGCTGGTCGCAGCTGTCCGTGCAGGGCCCGATGGGCCGCACGGTGGCCGACGTCGCGCTGGTGCTGTCGGCGCTGGCCGGACCGGACCGGCGGGTGCCGATCTCCCTCGACGACCCCGGCGCCCCGTTCGCCGCGCCGCTGCCCGAGCGCCTCGACGGACTGCGGGTGGCCTGGACGCCCGACCTGGGCGGGCGCGTGCGGGTCGACCCCGCGATCACGGCGGTGCTCGAGGGGTCGGTGGGGGTGTTCGAGGAGCTCGGCGCCGCCGTCGAGTCCGACTGCCCCGACCTCTCCGGCGCCGACGACGTGTTCGGCACACTGCGGGCCTGGCTGTTCGACACCGCGTTCAGCGACCTGGCCCGGCGGCACCCGGACCGGGTGAAGGAGTCGATCCGCTGGAACGCCTCGCTCGGCGCCCGGTTGACCGGCCCCGACCTGGCCCGCGCCGAGGCCGCGCACACGGCCCTCTACGAGCGGGTGGTCGGCTTCTTCGAGCGCTACGACGTCCTGCTGGCGCCGACGACCCAGGTACTGCCGTTCCCGGTCGAGCAGGAGTACCCGACCGAGATCGCCGGGGAGCCGCTGGAGGACTACCTGGCCTGGATGCGGGCCTGCACGATCATCACGCCCACCGGCTGCCCGGCGCTGTCGGTCCCCGGTGGGTTCACCCCGGACGGGCTGCCGGTCGGGCTGCAGGTGGTCGCCGCACCCCGGGCCGACCGGCGGGTGCTCGAGGTCGGGCACGCCTTCGAGCAGGCCACCCGCTTCGGCGAGCGCCGTCCGCCCCTCTGACGCCGTCTGACGCTTTCTACTGCCGACGCTAGACGAGCGCAGACGACGCTCGACTGGCGTCCTGGCTCACCGTTCCGGTTCCTGGCTCACGACCGGTGGTGAGCCAGGAACCGGAACGACCAGCTCAGCTGATCATCGAGGGCAGGGCCGCGGCGCATGACCACGGCGGTCAGGTGCGGCGGCGGAGGCCGCGCAGGGTCCGGACGGCGACCAGCAGCTCGGCCAGCTCCTGCCGGTCCCCCGACGTGATGTCCACCAGCTGCGCCGCCGCCCGCTGCTGCGTGGCGTCCCAGCCGTCCACCCAGCGGGCCACGAGCTCGCTTGCGTCCTCGGTGTCGGCCTTGCGGCCGGTGAGCACCTCGGCGGTGAGCGCGGCCTGCTCGCCGGTCAGGTCGTCACGCAGCGAGGCACGGGCCATCGACGGCCAGCGGCGGTCGCGGGGCAGCGCGACGACCAGCTCCCGCAGCGGCACCAGCGCCAGCCGCTCGGCGACCGCCTGGTGCACCCGGCCGGCCAGCTCGATGGGGGCGCCGGTGCGCTCGGCGACGAGAGCCAGGTCCAGCGCGGCGGGCAGCAGGGGCGCGGCGGCCACCTCGGCGGCCAGCGCC
>NZ_SPQN01000135.1 GCF_004571065.1 Geodermatophilus sp. DF01-2 | reverse complement strand
CACCAGCGGCTCGATCAGCGCCCACTGCGCATCGGTCAGGTCCGAGGGGTAGGCCGGGGAAGAGCCCATGTCCCACCCTGGCGCACAACACCGAACCTGTCAGCCCGCTTTCTCAACACGCTCTGAGAGGCGTCTCGCAACTCGGCGCGGAGGGGTCGGCGTGGCAGCCAGAAGCTCGGATGTCAGTTTTGCCGGTCGGCTCCGGCTTGTATGTCCGACCCACGCCACCGCGGGCACGAACAGCCGCCCGCCTGCGGTTTCTATCCCTCCTCGTCGATGACCCATGACCGATGAGCAGTGGAAGTTGGTCGAACCGTTGCTGCCGCCGCCGGGCAACACCGGCGGGCGGGGCGGGCGACCGGAGAAGCATCCGCGCCGGCGGATGCTGGACGCGATCTTCTATGTCGTCCGTGGGGGCATCGCCTGGGCGAAGGCCCCCTCCTTGATCCCCTCGCCGGCTCGGGGATGCCCTGGAGGGGGCTAGCTGCGGGGCGCCAAGGAGGGGGCCACGTCGAAGAGGGGGCCGGGCGTGAGCAGACATTCCCGGCGGCCGGTGGTCGACCGCACCGGCACGCTCGCTGCATCCGATGCACTCGTCGACAGACCGCCGGCCGCGGAGGCCGAGCCCGCCGATGCGGGACCCTCGGAGTGGACCAGCCGACGCATGGAGACCCGTGTCGACCTCGAGGACACGCAGGCCCTGGATCGCATTCTCGACGCCGACCGACGAGCGTCACGATCCGGACCGCGGAACGGGACTTCCGTCATTTCCTGGCTCACCGTCCGCGTTCCGCACACCGGCTGACGGCTGCACGCGGCGGAGACCCCGGGACACCGATCACCCGGAGCCTCTCCGGGCACCGTGGAAGGGTCCGGTCACCTCGTAGGTGGTGCCGTCGTCGTCCTCGCCCGTCGAGCCGCGCTGGCTGGAGAAGTACAGGCGAGTGCCGTCGGGCGTGAAGGCCGGCCCGGTCACCTCGGAGTCGGGGTGACCCTCGATGCTGAGGAAGGGCCGGACCCGGCCCGTCGGGCTCAGCGTGCAGATCCGCATCGCCGGGCCGTCCTCGGCGACGAAGAGCTCGCCCCGCGAGTCGGCCGTGAGGTTGTCCACCCGGGGCATCTGGGCCGTCGTCGGGTCCGCCGCCACGGTCAGCCGGCTCCGGTCCGCGTCGTAACGCCAGACCCGGCGGTCGCCCTTCGTGGTGAACCAGCACCCTCCTGCGACGTACCACGCTCCCTCGCCGCCGTCGAAGCGTTGCGCGCCGGGCACCTGGTGCCTCGTGGGCCGCCGGACGGCGGAGGGGGCAGGCACCGGCCTCCAGGTCACGGAGCCGTCGCTGTCCCGGAGGCACAGGACCTCGAGGCGGCCGGCGGTCAGGTCCGGCCACGCTGCCGGCTGGAAGCGGTAGAAGCAGCCGTCCGGTTCGTCCTCGGTGAGGTACACGACCTCGCGCACCGGGTCGACGGCGGCCGCCTCGTGCGTGAACCGCCCCATGCCCGGGAGCTCGACCGGTCGCCGCCGGCCGCGGGGATCGGTCTCGAAGACACGACCACGGGGGACCTCCTCGCAGGACAGCCAGGTGCCCCACGGCGTGGGACCGCCGGAGCAGTTACGGTCGGTGCCCTCGAGGATTCGGGTGGCGGAGGTGATGGACCCGTCGGCGGCGAACCGGATCGCGCTCGCCCCACCCGTGCCGTCCACCTCGCTGTTGGACACGTAGATCCAGCCGGCCCCGTCGGGGAAGCAGGCACCGCCGTCCGGCGCGGGGTGCCAGCGGTAGGACGTCGGGCCGACGTTCCGGCCGGCCCGGGCCACCACCCGGCTGCGGAAACCCGGGGGCAGCCGCAGACCGTTCTCGTCCGGGGACAGCAGGGGGCCGTAGGCGGAGCCGGCGGTCTCCGGAGGGCTGCCCAGGGTCTGCCACAGCGAGCCGGTCAGGGTCACCGACCCGAGCCCGGCCGCCGAGGTCAGGAGAAACGTCCGCCGATCCATGTAGTCCTCCACCGCCCGGTCGCCGTCGTCAGTCGTCCAGGAGTTCGACCCCGAGGAGCTCGCCCACCTCCAGGACGCCCAGCAGCGGCAGCGTCGCCAGCAGGGCGAGGACGGCGGCCAGCCCGGGCCGCGAGCGCAGGACGGCGCTCCCCGGCATCACGGCCAGGGACGTGCGGGCCTGCAGGAGGGCCAGCCCACTCAGGGCCCGCCAGCCGGGCGCGGCCGGCGCGGCGGCGGGTACCGGGGGCAGGTCCGCGGTCAGCGGCGGGAGGTCGTGCTGGAAGCGGGCGCCGTACGCCGCGGCCATGCGCTCGTCGCACTCGTCCAGCGTCAGCATCCCGTGGACCGTGGCCTCGCGGAGGACGTCCACGACGGCGTCCCGGTCGGCGTCCGAGGCGCGCATCGGCAGCCGTGGCCCGTGCGGCGGGGGCAGCTCCGGCAGGTTCCCGGCGTGCGGCGACAGGGTCATGGTTCCTGGCTCCTCTCCAGTCGTGGGGCGGCTCCCCGGCGTCCACCGCTCTGTTGCGGGGACCCGTCCGCCGGTCCGAGCCCGAGCGTGACGGTCAGCCCGCTCGGCGTGCTGTTGGCGGCCGTGACCCGGCCGCCGTGCGCGGCGGCGACGGCGGCGACGATGGCCAGTCCCAGCCCGGCGCCGCCGGGTTCGTGGCGTGCGTCGTCCACCCGGCTGAACCGGTCGAAGAGGCCGGGGAGCCGGTCGGGCGGGACGCCGGGACCGGTGTCGCGGACGACGACCTCGGCGCTCACCGGCCCGGTCGCACGGACCTCGACGCTGACCGCCCCGCCCTCAGGGGTGTGGCGCAGTGCGTTGTCGACGAGGTTGGCCACCGCTCGCTCCACCCCGGCGGCGTCGCCACGGACCACCGCCGCCCCGCCGGTCTGCAGCCGGACGCCGCGCCGCGCCGCGAGGGTGGCGAAGCGGGCGAGCACCCCGCCGACCAGGTCGTCGAGGTCCAGGGGGCGGTGGGTCTCGAGGGAGCCGGCGTCGGCGCGGGCCAGGAGCAGCAGGTCGTCGACCAGCCCGGAGATGCGGCCGGCCTCCTGCAGCGCGGTGCCGAGCCCCGCGCGCACGGCCGGGTCCTCCGTCCGGTCGCGGGCCAGCTCGACCTCCGCGGTCAGGATCGCCAGGGGGGTGCGCAGCTCGTGGCTGGAGTCCGCGGTGAAGGTCCGTTCCCGCGCGACGGCCGCCGACAGCCGGTCGAGCATCCCGTTGAGGGTGTGCACGAGGCGGCCGACCTCGTCGAGGCGGGCCGGCGGGGACAACCGCCGGGACAGGTCCGCCGCGCTGATGGCCAGCGCCTCGTCGGTCGCCCGCCGGACGGGCGCCAGCCCTCGACGGGCGATGCCGTAGCCGAGGAGGCCGGCGAGCAGGGTGGCCAGGCCGGCCGCTGGGAGGTAGCCGGCGACCAGGGCGGCCTGCGCGTCCTCGACGTCCTCCAGCTCGGCGGCGACGACGGCGACCTGGCCGGCGTCGTCGTACGGCACGGCGAGCGCCCGCAGGGCGTCCTCCGCCTCTTCGTCGGTGACCGTGCGGAGCACGGCCTCTCCCGCCCGGGCGCGCGCGAGGTCGGCCGGGCCGAGGAGCGGCGCCCCGGCTGCGGAGTCCTCGCTGGCGCTCACTACCTGCCCTCGCCGGTCCACCAGTTGGATCACCGGCTCGCTGAGCTCCAGGCCGCCGAGCTCGTCATCGCCGGTCGGGTCGCCGAGCCCGTCCTCGGCGAGCCGAGAGGGCAGCGCGGAGGCGAGGTCGACCAGCTGTTGATCGACTCCGGCGCGCAGCGCGGTACCCAGCTGGTGGTGGACGAGGACGCCGACGAGCAGGAGGAGGACGCCCAGGGACGCCGTCGAGAGCAGGGCGAGTCGCACACTGATCGGTAGCCGGGACATCCTGGTCAGGAGGTCCCTTCGGCGCAGGCGAGCCGGTAGCCGCTGCCGCGGACGGTCTGCACCAGCTCCAGGGAGAACCGCCGGTCGATCTTGTCGCGCAGGTACTTGACGTACACGTCGACGACGTTCGACACCCCGTCGTAGTCGTGACCCCAGACGTGCTCAAGGATCTGCGCCCGCGAGAGGACGTGCCCACGGTTGTGCATCAGGAACTCCATCAGCGCGAACTCGCGCCGGGAGAGGTCCACTGCCTCGCCGCGGCACCGCACCACTCTGGCCGCGGGGTCCAGCGAGAGCGGCCCGCACTGCAGTACCGCCGGGCGGGGCGGTGCGCCCCGGCGCTGGAGCGCGCGCAGCCGGCCGAGCAGCTCGGTGAAGGCAAACGGCTTGACCAGGTAGTCGTCCGCCCCGTGGTCCAGCCCGCGCACCCGGTCCTCGACCGCGTCGCGCGCGGTCAGCATGATCACCGGGGCCCAGACCTCGCGCTCCCGCAGCGCCCGGCACACGGCGAACCCGTCCATCCCGGGGAGCATCACGTCGAGCACGATTGCGTCGTAGGACCCCGACACCCCTCGCGCCAGACCGGTCGGCCCGTCGGCGACGGCCTCGACCGTGTGCCCGGCCTCGGCGAGGCCGCGCGTGAGGACGTCGCGCATGTTGCCGTGGTCCTCGACCACCAGCACCCGCATGACCACGAGCGTCGCACCCCGCGATGAAGGTTCGATGAGAGCGCCGCCGCCGTTACTCCCTCCGTCCGCCGCTCGGGCGGGGACGAGCCGATGAGAGCGCCGCTCAGTTGCGGCTCACCGATTCCTCATCAGGCCCGGGGACCGTGATCCACGGAGACCGGCACACGGCCGGGACCGTCGAGGATGGAGAACGTCATGCGTATCGGTAAGCGAGCCGCCGTCGTCACCGCGGGCGCCGCAGTCGCCCTGGCCGCAGCGAGCGGGGTCGCCGTCGCCGCCGGCGAGGACGGCCAGGGCGGCGGGGGCGACGACCTCACCCGCGCGGGCACCGTGGCGGTGGACGAGTCGGCGCTGCCCGAGGACGACGCCGCGGAGCAGGAGGCGCTGGCCGAGCTGGCCACGGTCGACGAGGCCGCCGCCACCGCGGCCGCGGTCGAGTCGGTCGGTGGCGGGGAGGCCGTCGAGGCCGAGCTCGAGGACGAGGACGGGTTCGTCGTCTGGGAGGTCGAGGTGCGCGGCGCCGACGGGACGCTGCAGGAGGTCACCGTCGACGCCGGCGACGCGAGCGTCCTCGGGACCGAGGCCGAGGACGACGAGGCCGACGACGACGAGGCCGACGACGACGAGGCCGAGGACGACGCGGACGACCAGGACGACGACTGATCCTCGGCGCGTTGACGAGCCGGCGCCGTCCGCGACGGCCGGGATGGCCGACACGAAGCGGTAACGATGTGGTGGACCGATGGCTGGTCCGGCCGCTGACGGGCACCGGGCTGTCACCTGACCCGATGGCAAGCCCCTGGAACGGAGACACGAGATGAATCACGTCCGGCGACGCTCGACGCGGCTCGCGATGGTGGGCGCCATGGCACTGGTGCCGGTCCTCGCGGCATGCGGTGAGGACGAGGTACCGGTGGACACCGGCGCCGTCGAGGAACCCGCTCAGGACGAGCTGACGGAGCTGGCCCTCGGCGAGACCGTCACGGTCAACGGCGAGGTCTCCGAGGTCATCAGCCCGAACGCCTTCACCGTCGGCGGCGAGGAGATCGGGGAGAACCCGATCCTCGTCGTGGGCGCCGAGGTGCCGGCCCTCGAGGAGGGCGCCGAGGTGCAGGTGGCCGGCACCGTCGTGGAGTTCCAGGTGATCGGCTTCGAGGAGGACCTCGACCTGGACCTCGTGGACAACGAGTTCGAGGACTTCGACGGCGACCCGGCCATCCAGGCCACCTCGGTGACGCCGGCCTGATCCCCAGGTCCGGCTCCCCTGCCCGCGCAGACGCCGACCCGCGAGAACCGGGTCGGCGTCTGCGCTGCTGTCGGTCACGCAGAGCGATGGTTTGCTGACACGGCTCCATCGGACACGCGCACGGTCCCTGCCGGCCCTCCGACGATCGGGTGATGCTCACGTGACGCCGCCCCTCGATCACGGTCAGCATGGACCGACCTCACCTCGGGGACGTCGACTGGGAGGCGCTGCCGTGCCCTACTCACTGGTCAGTGCCGCCACGCTCGGCTTCGACCTGGTCCGCCTGCCCGCCGGCCGGGCCGTCGCGGACGCCCTGCTCGCCGGGCTCGCCGCCGACGCCGCCGCGCTGGAGCA
>NZ_SPQN01000134.1 GCF_004571065.1 Geodermatophilus sp. DF01-2 | reverse complement strand
GGCGGCGTGGCGGGCCGGGTGCGGACGGGCGGCGGGTCGAACCCGCCGACGTCGTCCCGGGGGCGGGCGAACGCTTCGTCCGGCGCCGACGCGCGGGGCCGGCCGTCCTCGCCGGCGGGACGGGCTGTGTCCGGGGTGTGCGGGTCCACGGTCAACGGGTCCTCCCCCGACGGGGTGTCGGCGCGGCTGGTCAGGGCGTCCCGCCCGGGATCCCGACGGGCTGGGCGGCACCGCTCGTGCCGCCGGTCGTGGCGCGCACCACCGGCGGGACGATCCGGGTGCGCTGCTCGAGGGTGGCGCCGGCCACCGAGTCCGGTGACGGGCGGTCGCGGTCGACGCTGCCGGTCGGAAGGCTCAGCGCCAGGGCGGTGACGCCGAGGCCGAGGACCCCCAGCGCACCGACGAAGCCACGACGCAGCCACCGGGCGTGGCCGGCGCGGTCGGCGCCGGCCGGCGGCGGGTCCAGCGCCACGGACCACGACCCCGACGGGCCGCTGACGGTGAGCTGGTCGGGAGCGGCGCTCAGCGAGCCGAGCCCGCCGCCGGTGCCGGGGACGTCGGCGGTGAAGGGGATGGCCCGCAGCCGGGACAGCAGGTCGCCGGGGACGGCGACGTCCGAGCAGGTGTGCAGCGCCTCCTTGGCCTCCCGCTGGGCCTGCACCGCCATTCGGCACTGGGTGCAGCCGCTGAGATGGCGCGCCGCCCGAGCGGCGGGGCCGCCGGCGAGCTCCCCGTCGACGAGCGCAGCGACGGCCTCCTGGGCCAGGTGGCTCTCCGGGATGTTCACCCCGCGCTCCCCTCCGGGGCGACCGTCTCGTCGTTCACCGGCCGGCGCGGGGCCAGGTGGGCGAGGGCCTCGCGCAGCTGGACCCGGCCGCGGTGGATGCGGCTGCGCACCGTGCCGAGCTTGATGCCGAGGGTGGCCGCGATCTCCTCGTAGGTCAGTCCCTCGATGTCGCAGAGGACGACGGCGACGCGGAACTCCGGCGAGAGTGCGTCGAGCGCCGCCTGCACCTGCGGGTCGAGGTGTGTGTCGGCGTAGACCTGCTCGGGGCTGGGCGCGGTGCCGGGCAGCCGCTCGGTGTCCTCGGGCAGGGCGTCGAACCGGATGCGCTGCCGGCGCCGCACCATGTCGAGGAAGAGGTTGGTGGTGATGCGGTGCAACCAGCCCTCGAAGGTGCCGGGCGAGAAGTCGGCGAGCGAGCGGAAGACCCGGACGAAGGTCTCCTGGGTCAGGTCCTCCGCGTCTTGCGGGTTGCCGGAGAGGCGGTAGGCCAGCCGGTACACCCGCGCGGAGTGGTCGCGCACGACCTGCTCCCAGGTGGGCGCCACCCAGGCCTCGGTGGCGGTAGGAGCGGGGTCGACGGCGTCGGACACGGTTCCAGGATCGCAGACCGGAGCCGTCGTCGATCTCCCGACGTCGGCGGGTCGGGCGGGGGCGGCTCTCTCGGGGCGCACGACACGGTCAACGGGCCGGGAAGCCGGCGGTGTTCCCGTTCACAGGGAGCTCACAGCTGTGCCGGGAGCCGGGGTCGGGCAGCCCCGGCCACTACCCTCGCCCGGTGACGAGCGCCGCGGAGACGACGGGCGAGCGAGCATCGCAGCGAGCGCCAGCGAGCGAGGAGCGGAACGAGTCCGGAGCCGAGCTGTGAACGCCGCGAGGACGACGGGCGAGCGAGCATCGCAGCGAGCGCCAGCGAGCGAGGAGCGGAACGAGTCCGGAGCCGAGCAGTGAACGCCGCGAGGACGACGGGCGAGCGAGCATCGCAGCGAGCGCCAGCGAGCGAGGAGCGGAACGAGTCCGGAGCCGAGCAGTGAACGTCGAGGGACCAGGGCCGGGGAGGGACGGCGCGGCGTACGCCGACCGCTTCGCGGCCGAGACTCCGGCCCTGGTGGCGGCCCGGTCCCGCGTGGCGCGGCTGGCCGGCGCGCCGTCCGTGGAGCCGGCGGTCGGCGCCACCCTGGCCGTGCTGGCCGCCGGCGCCGCAGCCCGCACGGTCGTCTCCATCGGCAGCGGTGGCGGGGTCGCCGGTCTGTGGCTGTTGGAGGGCATGCGCCCGGACGGCGTCCTCACCGTGCTGGACGGCGACCCCGAGGCGGTGCGCGCCACCCGCCGTGCCTTCGGCGAGGCCGGCCACCCGCCGGGCCGCACCCGGATGATCTTCGGCACGGCCGGTGAGGTCCTCCCCCGTCTCTCGCCCGGCGCCTACGACATGGTCGTGTGCGCCGGGGCGCCCACCCGGTACGCCGCACACCTGGGCGCGGTCCTCGAGCTGGTCCGGGTCGGCGGCACGGTCGTCTGCCACGGGCTGCTGGCCGGCGACCGGATCGCCGACCCCCGGGCGCGCGACGAGCAGACGGTGGCCTGGCGGGACGTCGCCCGCGCCGTCCGGGAGCACGAGCACCTCACCTCCGCCGTCCTGCCGATCGGCGCGGGGCTGCTGGTGGCCGTCCGGCGCCGCTGACCCGGCGCGGGTCGCATCGGATGGCCCCTCCAGGGCGTCCCGAGCCTGCGAGGGGACCCAGGAAGGGTCCTTCCTCAGGCGTGGGCGCGGGCCCCCTTCCCGAGGACCGTCACCCCGCCGGAGCTGACGTGGTAGCGCTCGCGGTCGGTGGCGAGGTCGACGCCGACGCGTGTCCAGTCCGGGACGACGACGTTCTTGTCGAGGATCGCCCGCCGGACGTAGGTGCCCTCGCCGACGTACACGCCGTCCATGAGCACGCTGTCCTCGACCCGCGCCCCGCGCTCGACCCGGACACCGGGCGAGACGACCGAGTTGTGCACCGAGCCGCCGCCGATGATCGCGCCGGCGCTGACCATCGACTCCTCCGCGCGCCCGCCGAGCACGAACTTCGCCGGCGGCTGCTGCGGCGGCAGGGTGAGGATCGGCCAGCGGTCGTTGTAGAGGTTGAAGACCGGGGTCACCGACACCAGGTCCATGTGGGCGTCGAAGTAGGAGTCGATCGTCCCGACGTCGCGCCAGTAGCCGTGGTCGCGCTCGGTGGCGCCGGGGACGACGTTGGTGGAGAAGTCGTAGACGTACGCCTCTCCCTGGTCGGCGAGCATCGGCATGATCGAGCCGCCCATGTCGTGCACCGAGTGCTCGTCCTCGGCGTCGGCGCGCAGCGCCTCGAGCAGCGCGTCGGTGGTGAAGACGTAGTTGCCCATGGAGGCGAAGCTCTCCTCGGGCGAGTCCGGCAGCCCCGGCGGGTCCGCCGGCTTCTCGAGGAACCCGCGCACCTTGCCGTCGGCGTCGGCGTCGATGACGCCGAAGCCCGTGGCATCGCTGCGCGGCACCCGCAGCCCGGCGATGGTGACCCCGGCCCCCGTCTGCAGGTGCTGGTCGATCATCTGCGCCGGGTCCATCCGGTACACGTGGTCGGCACCGAAGACCACGACGATGTCGGGCCGCGCGTCGTAAATGAGGTTGAGGCTCTGGAAGATGGCGTCGGCGCTGCCGGTGTACCAGCGCGGGCCGAGGCGCTGCTGCGCCGGCACCGGGGTGATGTAGTTCCCGAGCATCTGCGAGAGCCGCCACGTCGTGGTGATGTGCCGGTCGAGGCTGTGGCTCTTGTACTGGGTCAGCACCGCGATCTGCCGGATCTCGGCGTTCACGAGGTTGGACAGGACGAAGTCGATGAGCCGGTAGTTGCCGCCGAACGGCACGGCCGGCTTGGCCCGGTCCTGCGTCAGGGGGCTCAGCCGCTTGCCCTCACCGCCGGCCAGGACGATGCCGAGAACCCGAGGACCGCCACGCATGGTCGCAACGTAGCCGCTGGCCAGGAGCGCCGCTGCACCGCGGCGCACGGCCCCGTCCAGGGCACCGCCCCGAGCCTGCGAGCGGCGGGGCCGGGGGCCGGCCCCGTCCAGAGGCTCGCCGCGAGCCTGCGGGCGGTGAGGAGGACGGGGTCCTTCTAGGGTGGCCAGCGTGCGTATCGGCATGGTGACCCGGGAGTGGCCGCCGGACGTCTACGGCGGCGCGGGGGTGCACGTCGAGCATCTCGCGGCGGCGCTGCGCGCGCTGCCCGAGGGGCCCGAACTCGACGTCCACTGCTTCGGGCAGCCGCGGGCGGACGCGACCGGGCACGCCGTCCCGGCCGGCCTGCAGGGCGCCAACGGCGCGCTGCAGGCGCTCGGCGTCGACGTCGAGATCGCCGCCGCCCTCGCCGGAGCCGACCTGGTGCACAGCCACACCTGGTACGCCAACACCGCCGGCCTGCTGGCCTCGCTGGTGCACGGCGTCCCGCACGTCGTGACGGCGCACTCCCTCGAGCCGCGCCGGCCGTGGAAGGCCGACCAGCTCGGCGGCGGCTACCGGCTCTCCTCCTGGGCCGAGCGCACCGCCTACCTCGCCGCCGACGCGGTGATCGCGGTCAGCCACGGCATGCGCGACGACGTGCTCGACGCCTATCCCGACCTCGATCCCGCCCGCGTGCACGTCGTGGGCAACGGGGTGGACGCCGAGGCCTACCGGCCGGTGCACGACCCCGACGTCGTCCGCTCCCTGGGCGTGGACCCGGACCGGCCCTACGCGCTGTTCGTCGGGCGGATCACCCGGCAGAAGGGCGTGCTGCACCTGCTGCGGGCGGCCGAGCAGCTGCCCGCCGACGCCGGCCTCGTGCTGTGCGCGGGCGCCGCCGACACCCCGGCCGAGCGTCAGCAGGTCGCCGACGCGGTGGCCGAGCTGCAGGCCCGGCGGGACGGCGTCGTCTGGATCGAGGCGATGCTGGCCCGCGAGCAGCTGGTGCCGCTGATCACTGGCGCGACGGTGTTCGTCGTTCCCTCGGTGTACGAGCCGCTGGGGATCGTGAACCTGGAAGCCGCCGCGTGCGGCACCGCCGTCGTCGCCAGCGCCGTGGGCGGCATTCCCGAGGTGGTGGACGACGGCCGCACCGGCCTGCTGGTCCGCTACGACCCCGACGACCCGGCGGCCTTCGAGGCGGGGCTGGCCGGGCGGATCGCCGAGCTGCTGGCCGACCCGGAACGCGCCGCCCGCATGGGCGAGGCGGGCCGCGAGCGGGTGCTGGCGGAGTTCGGCTGGCCGGCGATCGCCCAGCAGACGGTGGACGTCTACACAGCGGTCCTTGCCGGCCGGGGCTGACCGCACCCGCTGGTACCGTCGGCGCGCCGGCAGCTGCCGGCGACGCTCGCGCAGCGAAGACCGGTGCGAACCCGGCGCTGTCCCGCAACTGTGATGGTCCGTCCGAGGACCTGAGCCAGATCGCCTGCCCTGCGTCGTGTCCCGACCCCCGCGGCAGGGGTCGCGCACCGGGCGCCGGGCGCCTGCGTGGGCGGCCGCGCGCCGCCGCCCCGGAAGGCCCCCGTTGTCCCGCACTCCCTCCGCGCGCCGGCCGGCCCCGGCCGCGTTGCTCCTCCCGCTCCTCCTGGCCCTGCCGGCCTGCGGCACCGACGCTCCCACCGCGGAGGGGCCCGGCACGGACGCCGCGGCCGGCGGCGCCTTCCCGGTCACCGTCACCGGTGACGACGGCGAGCTGACTCTCGACGAGCGGCCGGAGTCGATCGTGTCGATGTCGGCCTCGGCGACCGAGATGCTCTTCGCGATCGGTGCCGGCGACCAGGTCGAGGCCGTCGACAGCACCTCGGACTTCCCCGCCGAGGCACCGACCACGGACCTCTCGGCGTTCACCCCGAACGCCGAGGCGATCGCCGCCCACTCCCCGACCTCGTCGTCCTCAGCGACGACATGAACGGCATCGTCGACGCCCTCGACGCGCTGGAGATCCCGACCCTGCTGCTGGGCGCGGCCGACACCCTCGACGAGAGCTACGAACAGATCGAGACCCTCGGCGAGGCCACCGGCAACACCGAGGAGGCCGCCGAGGTGGTGGCCGACGTGCAGGACCGGATCGCCGCCGCGGTCGACTCCGTCCCGGACTCGACCCGGGGCATGAGCGTCTACCACGAGCTCGACCCGAGCTTCTACTCCGCGACCAGCGACACCTTCGTCGGCAGCGTCTACACGCTCTTCGGGCTGGAGAACGTCGCCGACGGCGCCGCGGACACCGCGGGCGGCTATCCGCAGCTGTCCGCCGAGTACATCGTGGGCCAGGCGCCGGAGCTGGTCGTGCTCGCCGACACCGTCTGCTGCGGCCAGACCGCCGAGAGCCTCGCCCAGCGGCCGGCCTTCGACACCGTCCCGGCCGTGAAGGAGGACCGCGTGCTCGAGGCCGATGACGCCGTCGCCTCCCGGTGGGGCCCGCGGGTGGCCGACTTCGCCGAGGCGCTGGCCGCCGAGCTGCGAGGCTGAGCGAGGCGCTCGTGACGGCTCCTGCGGCTCCCCGCCTGGTGGCCGCCGCACCGGCCCGGCCCCGGCGCCGGACGGCGGTCGTGCTCGCCGGCGCCGCG
>NZ_SPQN01000133.1 GCF_004571065.1 Geodermatophilus sp. DF01-2 | reverse complement strand
CTCCTGGCCGCGGTCCGGCGGAGCGGGGGCCCGGAGGGTCCCCCGACGACGGACGGGTGGGGCTCATGCCAGGCCGGGAACGCCTCCTGGCCGCGGTCCGGCGGAGCGGGGGCCCGGAGGGTCCCCCGACGACGGACGGGTGGGGCTCATGCCAGGCCGGGAACGCCTCCTGGCCGCGGTGCGGTCCGGTAGGACCGCGATGTCATCGTCACGGCACGACCAGGGAGAGCCCTCCCCTGCCGTAGCCCGGAACCTCGACCGCCAGGTCCAGCCGGTTGAAGGCGGCCAGCATGCCGGCGATGTCGGCGGGCAGCTCGTCGCCAGGGGCGTACAGCCTGTAGAGCCTGGAGTGCGGGGCGCCCGGCACGTTGAACAGTGCCGAGAGCACGTTGACCACCTCGTGCAGCGCCTCGGTGAGCATGGCGGTCAGTTCGCCGTCCTCCTCGACGGCGTCCTGGACACCACCGGGCGGCAGCAGCGCCAGCGCGCCGCCGCTGTAGGCCGACAGGCCGAGGTCCATGACGCACAACGCGTTGACGTCCATCGACGGGCTCACGTAGACCGCTACCGAGACCGACGACCGCTCCGTCGGGGTGACCGGCGCGCCCGGCGTCACGCCGACCGGCTTGCCGACGAGCCCGGTGAGCATGTCCTTGACGGCCTTCGCGTCGGGCAGGACGACGGTGAGCGGCGCGCTCATGCGATCACCCCGTCCAGGGCGTCCCGGAAGGTCTCCTCGGTGAACGGCTTGGCGATGAGGAAGAGCGCGCCGGCGCCGGCGGCCTTCTCCCGCATCTCCGGCGAGCCCTCGGAGGTGACGAAGCCGAACGGGACGCCCGACCCGGCCGAGCGCAGCGCCTGCAGGCACTCCAGCCCGCTCATGTTGGGCATGTTCCAGTCGGACAGGACCAGGTCCGGGCTCTCGGCCTGGACCTTGTCGTAGGCGTCGCGGCCGTCCTCGGCCTCGACGATGTCGTGGTCGTCGTAGCCGGCCTGGCGCAGGGTGCGGATGACGATCTGCCGCATGACGCGGCTGTCGTCGGCGACGAGGATCTTCACAGTGACGCTCCGTTCGGGTGCGGGTTCTCGTGCGGGGAAAGGGGGTGCGGCAGGGGCGGCAGGGCGCCCTGCACGGAGACGACGAGCGGCTGGCCGCGCCAGAGGACCTCGACGCGGCAGACGTCGTCGGGGTTGCGGACGGCGGGGGCCACCCCGACGGCGGGCAGGCTGAGCTGGGACGGGCCGGGCAGCGCGGCCTTCACGTTGCCGCCGACCACGTTGGCGATCTCGCCGTACGCGTCGGCGACGTCCTCGTGGTCGAGCAGCTCGGGGGCGGTCCGGCCCAGCAGCGCCCGGGTCAGGTCGGCAGCGGTCTGCCGGCCGGTGGTGAGGACGACGCTGCCGGTCCACGGGCCGACGACGTCGACCCACGCGGAGAGGGTGTCGGCCGGCAGCTCGCCCGGGACGGGGACGAGCAGCTCGTCCTCCCCGACCAGGGCGATCCACGCCTCGCCGGCGATCGCCTCGACCGTGGCCGCGTCGATCAGCGCGGGAATGAGCGGACGGGGGCCGGCGCCGGCTCGGCGCTCGGTGGCGCCGGGGGCGAGCGTCACAGGAGAGCCTCCTCGGGGAGCAGGCCGAGCAGCGCGAGCTTGTCGCGGAGCGCGTCGGCGGTGAACGGCTTGATCACGTACTCGTGCGCTCCGGCGGCCAGCGCCCGGACGATCTGGCTCTGCTCGCTCTCCGAGGTCACCATCATCAGCGTCAGGGCGCGCCAGGCCGGGTTGGCCCGGACGGCGGAGACGAACTGCAGGCCGTCCATGACCGGCATGTTCCAGTCGATCGTGCACAGCTCCGGCATCCAGCCGTCGTGCAGCAGATCCAGCGCCTCCTGTCCGTGGGCGGCCTGGCGGGTCTCGTAGCCGAACCCCTCCAGCGCCCCGCTCACGATGCGCCGCATGGCGCGTGAGTCGTCGATGACCAGTGCACGCACGTCAGGCCCCCTTCAGCGGGCGGTAGGCGGAGCTGCGGCCGACGACGACCCGCTCCCAGGAGTCGTCGACGCCGAGGGTCGTCTCCGCGGCGCCGAGGAAGAGCCACCCGTCGGGGCGCAGGAGCGCACGCACCCGGCGGAGGATCGCCTGCTTGGTGGGCAGGTCGAAGTAGATGAGGACGTTGCGCAGGTAGACCACGTCGAACGGGCCCATCGGCGGCAGCGGAGCGGCGAGGTTGCACTCAGCGGCGGTCACCATCCGGCGCAGACCCGGGGAGACCTGCCACTCGCTGCCGGCCCGGGTGAAGTGCCGCACCAGCATCGGCGCGGGCAGCCCGCGGTTGACCTCGAGCTGGCTGAACCTGCCGGCGCGGGTGCGCTCGACCATCTCGCGGGAGAGGTCGGTCGCGGTGATCGAGACGCGGGTCGAGGCGTTCGGCAGCGCGTCCTCGAGCAGCATCGCGATCGTGTACGGCTCCTGCCCGCTGGAGCAGGCCGCCGACCAGATCTGCAGCCGCTCCGCCGGGCCGCGGGCGGCCAGCAGGGCGGGCAGCACCGTCGAGGTGAGCGCGGTGAACGGATCGCCGTCCCGGAACCAGGAGGTCTCGTTGGTGGTGAGCGCCTCGACGATCCTCCGGGTGGACTCCGGGCTGGGCCGGCTGCGGACCGAGTCGACCAGCCGGCCGACGTCGGGCAGCCCCATGGACCGGGCGATCGGCAGCAGCCGGGCCTCGACCAGGTACTCCTTGCCCGGGGCCAGCACGATCGCGCTCTCCCGGTGCACCAGCTGGCGGACCCAGTCGAAGCTGGTGGTGGTGAGGGTCATCGCCGTCCTCCCACGCTCGCAGGGACGGAAGAGGAGGTGCCGAACGCGGCGGTCCGCGGGCCGGACAGCCGCCGGAGGACGGACTCGGCGACCCGGTCCAGGGGCAGCACCTCGTCGGCGAAGCCGGCCGAGGCGACCGCCCCGGGCATGCCCCAGACGACGGAGGTGGCCTGGTCCTGGACGACGACGGCGCCACCGGCGGCACGGATGCGGCCGGCGCCGACGCGACCGTCCGCTCCCATGCCGGTGAGCACGACACCCAGGACGGCGCCGTCGTAGGCCTCGACCGCCGAGCGGAAGAGCGGGTCGACGGCGGGGCGGCAGAAGCTCTCCGGCGGGGCCTGGTCCAGCGAGGTCTGCAGCCCGCGGCCGGTCCGGCGGATGGTCAGGTGGTGGTCGCCGGGGGCCAGGTGCACGGTGCCGGGGGCCAGCGGCGTGCCGTCGACGGCCTCGACGACCCGCAGCGCGCAGAGCCGGTCCAGGCGCTGGGCGAACTGGCGGGTGAACACCGGCGGCATGTGCTGCACCAGCAGGACCGGCACCGGCAGTGACGCCGGGAGCGCGGGGAGGAGCTTGGCCAGCGCCTCCGGGCCGCCGGTGGAGGAGCCGACCACCAGGACGGCGGGCTGCTTCACCGCACCGGTGCGGGGTGCCGGCGGGCGGACGGGAGCCGGCGCGGGTCCGGAGTCGCGGGCCGGGGCGGGGGTGACCGGGCGTCCGGTGAGCGCCTTGATCCTGGGGATGAGCTGCTGGCGCACGCTCTCCATGGACTGCGCGACGCTGCCGACGTTGGCCGGCTTGGTGACGTAGTCGTTGGCGCCCGCGGACAGGGCGTCGAGGGTGGCCGCCGCGCCCCGCTCGGTCAGCGTGCTGAACATGACGATCGGCACGCGGCTGCGCGAGACACGGATGGCGCGGACCGCCTCGATACCGTTCATCTCCGGCATCTCGATGTCCATGGTGACCAGGTCGGGCTTCAGCGCCTCGAGCTTGGCGACGGCGACGCGGCCGTTGACCGCGGTGCCGGCCACCTCGATCGCCGGGTCCTCGGACAGCACGTCGGTGACGATCTTGCGGACGACCACCGAGTCGTCGACGACCAGCACCCGGATCGGGTCCATGCGTCCTCCCTCTCCCCGCGCGGGGTGCCGGCCAGGGGTGAGCTGGCGCTGCCGGATCGGCACCCGCCCGGAGGGCCGGGAGCGGGATGCAGCCGGCGGTCCGCCCGGGGTCCCGGCGTCCGCCCGCTGTCGGTGCCTGTCACGGCTGTTGTCGGCCGCTCCCCCCTTCTCCTTGAGCCGATGCGCAGGAATTCGCGGAGCAATTATTCGGCGATCATGAATGCGCTCGCCGACCATTCTCGCCGTTTGTCGACACATCTCCCGCACAACGCTGGGTCAGCGATGATCAGGTCAGCTGATCGTTCCGGCTCCGGGCTCACCACCAGTTGTGAGCCCGGAGCCGGAACGGTGAGCCAGGACGGCGGTCGAGCACCGTCTGCGCCCGTCTAGCGGAATCGAAAGAGAGCCGCAGAGAGGGCTGACCGCCGTCCACCGGGGATGAACGCCGGCGGTCCGGGTAGCCGCCACCCATGTCACTCCCCCGGGTCCTCGTCCTCGTCCTCGCCGGTGGCGCGGGCGGTCGCCTGGAGCTGCTGACCGAGCAGCGCGCCAAGCCCGCCGTCCCCTTCGCCGGGGTGTACCGGCTGGTCGACTTCCCGCTGAGCAACTGCCAGCACGCGCACCTGGCCGACGTCTGGGTGTCGGTGCAGTTCCACCCCGCGTCGCTGTCCCGGCACCTGGCCAACGGTCGGCCGTGGGATCTCGACCGGACCGACGGCGGGCTGCTGGTGCTGCCGCCGTACAAGGGCACCGACCGGGCCGGCTGGGTCTCCGGGACGGCGAACTCGCTGTGGCGGTACGCGCCGCTGGTCCGCGACTTCGCCGCCGACGCCCTCGTCGTGGTCAGCGCCGACGCCGTCTACAAGCTCGACTACCGCGACGTCGTCGACGAGCACCTCGGCTCCGGCGCCGAGGTCACCATGGTCACCACCGAGGTCGCCGAGGACGATGCCGCGCGCTACGGCATCGTCGAGGTCGGGGCCGGAGGGAAGATCACCGACTACGCCTACAAGCCCGACCAGCCCCGCACCACCACGGCGACCAACGAGGTCTTCGTCTTCTCCCCCGGCCCGACCCTGGACCGGCTGGAGGCGTTGCGCGAGGAGCACGGCGAGGAGGGCCTCGAGGACCTCGGCACCCACCTGCTGCCGGCGCAGACCCGCGGCGGCGTCGCTCGCGCGCACTCCTTCGACGGCTACTGGCGCGACGTGGGCACCGTGGAGGCCTACTGGGAGGCCCACCGCGACTTCCTCTCCCCCGAGCCGCCGCTGGACCTCGACGACCCGCGCTGGCCGGTGCACACCCGCGGCGGGCGGCACAGCGCCGCCCGGGTGCTGCGCGGCGCTGAGGTGGACGGCAGCCTGGTGTCGGGCGGTACCCGCGTGGCCGGTCGGGTGAGCGGCTCGGTGCTCTCCCCGGGCGTCGTCGTGGAGGCCGGCGCGACCGTCGTCGACTCGGTGCTGCTGACCGGGGCCCGGGTGTGCGCCGGCGCCACGGTCACCCGCGCCGTCCTGGACGACGGGGTGGTCGTCGGCGAGCGCGCGTCGGTCGGGGGGGACGGCGGCGACGTCACGCTGCTCGGCCGGGGGGCCGAGGTGGACGCCGGCACGGAGGTGCCCGCCGGCGCCCGCTTCCCCGACCCCCAGGAGGACTGACTCCCGAGGCTGGGGGGCGGTGACGGGTCCGACAGAGTCGGGGACGGCTCCTGGCCAGGGTGGACCGGTCGCGGGGCCCGGAGGGTCCCCGACCGGGACACGGGCAGCGGCTCAGCGCAGGTCGGGGACGTCCCGTGGCTGCGGTGTCGGCCGGTAGGCCGACGAAGCGAACAGCACCGCGAGGGCGTCGGCGCCGAGCAGGTCGCCCATGACGATCCCCTGCACGCAGCCGGCGACGGCGTTCCAGGCGCCCAATGCGGCCGCGGTGGTGTCGAAGCCGGCGTCGACGAAGGCCCGGACGGCGAGCAGTTGCGCGGTCGCCAGGGTGCGGGTGCGGCCGGAGACGTGTGCGGCCCAGGACGCCTCGTGCATCGCGGTGGCCCACGGTCGGCGCTCGGCGCGGCCGGCGTCGACGGCGGCCAGCCAGCGGGCCCGGCCGGCCCCGTCCAGCGTCCGCAGCCCGGTCAGCAGCTCGGAGAGCTCGCCGGTCGCCGGGCCGAGGTCGAGCTCGGGGACGGTGGGCACGCCGGTGGCGGTGGCGACGCCGAAGGGGCCGGTGAGCTGACGGTGGACCAGCGGCGGCAGCACCGCGGCGGCCCAGGAGCCCACCGAGGCGTCGGCGAGGACGTCGGCCGCGGCGTCCCGCACGTCCTCGTCGACCAGCGCGACGGCCGGGTGCTCGGGGCCGAGGACGTCCTCGCGGAGCACGCGTTCCACGGCTGCGGCGTCGCCGATGGTGCTGCGCTCGAGCTGGGCGACCAGGACGGCGGCGCGGTCGGCGCCGGGCGGGCCGTCGGCGGCGGCGGTGCGCACGTG
>NZ_SPQN01000132.1 GCF_004571065.1 Geodermatophilus sp. DF01-2 | reverse complement strand
AGCGGACCCCTCGCAAGAGGCGGTGAGAAGACCGCTGATGCTTCCGCGCGTTCAGCACCCGATCAGGCAGCCGCGCCGCAACCGTGCAAGATCATCTACTTGATCGCGGAAACTGCGAAAGCCGAGGACGCGGCTCCCCCGGCGATTTCCGCGGAAATCGCCGGACGTCAGCGGCCGGCGTCGAGCAGGGTCAGCACCGCGTCGGCGGTTCCCGGCGCCAGCGGCAGGTGCGGCAGCACCCCGGGCACCTCGTCGGGCTCGATCCCTTCGGCCAGCAGCGCGGTCAGCAGCCGGTCGGCCCGGGAGGGCGGCACCGGCTCGGCCAGCCCCTCCGCCGACAGCGCGGCCCGGGCGAGGAACACCGCGCCCGACGCGGCCGGGTCCTCCCCCGCCGGCGCGGGCGGCGGCGGGGCGGTGACTCCCCGCGTCAGCGCCTCGGCCGCCCGCACCAGGGACAGCGGCAGCCCCTCGGCCTCCACCTCCAGCAGCGGGACGTCGGCCAGCGCGGCGAGCACCAGGTGCTCGGCCTCGATCCGCAGCGGCGCCTCCCACTCCCCGGCGCGGACGACGCCGACCAGGTCGCGGCCGTCCTCCCCGAGGTCGTCGAGCAGCTCGGCCCACTCCGCCCGTCGGGTGGCCCGTGCCCGCTCGGCGGCGAGCACGCAGGTGGCCAGCACGAACGGCTCCAGCACCTCGCGGTCGAACCGGTCGGCGTAGAGCACCCCGTCGGCGTCCACCGCGTTCAGCACGTCCCGGAAGCTGCCCGGCCGGGCGTCGCCGAGCTCGAGCCGGCCGTCCTCCTCGCCGGAGAGCGCCTGGCCGCGCGCGGCCCGGTCGCCGATCGTGCCGCCGGTCCCGGTCAGCCGGCCGCGGCGTCGCTCGTGGTGCGGACGGTCGGAGAGCCCCACGCTCCACGCGCAAGTCTCGGCGATCAGGGCGGGCAGCCGCTCCCGCAGCACGTCACGGCTCAACTGCCCCATCCAGTCGACGTCGAACACGCCGCCGTGCGTGCCCCGCAGACCCCTCAGCCGAACAGTTCCCCCAGGAACGACGGCTTGCGCTTCGAGGAGTGCCCGTACCCGGACGAGTGCTGCTTCTTCTGCACCTGGCTGAGCACCTCGCCCACGACCGCGCCCAGCCCGCCCGCGCCGTACCCGCTCGGAGCGTGGCCGGCCGGGCCGTGACCCGACCCGCCGTACGGGGCGGACGACGGAGCGGAGGCCGCGGCCGCGGGCCGGCTCCCCTCGTGCCACGCGGTCTCCGCGTCGATCAGCCGCTCGAGCTCACCGCGGTCGAGGAAGATGCCGCGGCACTCCGTGCACTGGTCGACGTGCACCCCGTTGCGCTCGTAGGTGCGCATCGACCCCTGGCACTTGGGACAGGTCAGCTCCATGGCTCGGCAACGGGCACCGGACGACGCACGTTCCCGCCGCCCCACCGCCCACGCGCGGGACGCCGTCGACACGCCGCGAGGTCACCGCCGCCCCGGGGACTACCGGCCAGTAGCCCGTGTGGGATCGTCGGGGTCCCACCGTGCGAGACGGCACAGCAGCCGTCAGGAGAGAGGCCCGATGCGGTTGCAACTGTCCCCGGAGCTGGAGGCGTTCCGGGAGGAGATGCGGACGTTCTTCACCACCGAGGTGCCCCGGGAGATCCGCGACACCGTCGCGGCGCGCCGGCACCTGAGCAAGGACGGGTACGTCCAGGCCCAGCGCATCCTCAACGCCGCCGGGCTGGCCGTGCCGCACTGGCCGGTCGAGTGGGGCGGCAAGGACTGGACCCCGCTGCAGCGGCACATCTGGCGCGAGGAGATGCAGCTGGCCTGCGTCCCGGAGCCGCTGGCCTTCAATGCCAGCATGATCGGCCCGGTGATCGCGACCTTCGGCAACCAGGAGCAGAAGGAGCGGTTCCTCCCGGCGACGGCGAACCTCGACATCTGGTGGTGCCAGGGCTTCTCCGAGCCCGACGCCGGCTCGGACCTGGCCAGCCTGCGCACGACCGCGGTGCGCGACGGCGACGACTGGGTCGTCAACGGCCAGAAGACCTGGACGACGCTGGGCCAGCACGCGGACTGGATCTTCTGCCTGGTCCGGACCGACCCGACCGCGGAGAAGAAGCAGCGCGGCATCTCGCTGCTGGTGTTCCCGATGGATTCCCCCGGTGTCACCCTGCGGCCGATCGAGCTGATCGACGGCAGTCATGAGGTCAACGAGGTCTTCTTCGAGGACGTCCGAGTGCCGGCGGAGAACCTCATCGGCGAGGAGAACCGCGGCTGGGACTACGCGAAGTTCCTGCTCGGCAACGAGCGGGTGGGCATCGCGCGCGTCGGCAGCACCAAGCGGCTGCTGGCCCAGGCCAAGCAGCACGCCCGGGAGATCACCGTCGACGGCCGCCCGCTGGCCGAGGACCCCCGCATGGCCGCCCGCATCGCCGAGGTGGAGAACGAGCTCCTCGCCCTGGAGCTCACCGCGCTGCGCGTGGTCGCGAACTCGGCCGACGGCAAGCCGCACCCGGCGTCGTCGGTGCTCAAGCTCCGCGGCTCGGAGCTGCAGCAGGCCGCGACCGAGCTCGTCGTCGACATCGCCGGCCCGCTCTCGGTGGCCTCGTTCGCCGACGGCGGTTCCGACGTCCCGGACTGGGCCCGGGTGGCCACCCCCGAGTACCTGAACTACCGCAAGGTCTCCATCTACGGAGGCTCCAACGAGGTGCAGCGCACCATCATCGCCGGCACGATCCTGGGGCTCTGAGGCAACCGTGGACTTCACCTTCGACAGCGAGCAGCACGACCTCCGGGAGGCCCTCCGCGGCCTGCTGGAACGGGCCTACGGCGACAGCGAGCAGCGTCGCCGGGTGGTCGCGAACGACCCGGGCTACGACGAGAAGACGTGGTCGCGGCTGGCCGAGATGGGCCTGCTGGGGCTGCCCTTCACCGAGGAGCACGGCGGCATGGGAGCCGGGCCGATCGAGGTGGCGATCGTCGCCGAGGAGATCGGCCGGGTGCTCGCGCCCGAGCCGTTCGTCGAGGCCGTCGTCCTCGCCGGCGGGCTGGTCGCCGCTGTCGGCACCGACGCGCAGAAGAGCGAGCTGCTGAGCGGCATCGCCGAGGGCAGCACGCTCCCGGCCGTCGCGCACGCCGAGCCCGGCACCCGCTGGAGCCCGTCGGCCGCGGCCGTCACCGCGGCGCAGGACGGCGGCTCGTGGACGCTCACCGGCGTCAAGGAGCCGGTCCTCAACGGCGCCCGCGCCGACGTCCTCGTGGTCAGCGCGGTCGTCGAGAGCGGGACGGCGCTCTTCGTCGTCCGCGGCGACGCCGACGGCCTGACCCGCACCGGCTACCGCACCCACGACGGCGGCCGCGCGGCCCACGTCCGCTTCGACGGCACCCCCGCCGAGCTCTTGGGTGAGAGCACCGGCGACCGGACGGCGGAGGTCGAACGGGTGCTCGCCGAGGCGCGCATCGCCTACGCCCACGAGGCCATCGGCTCGATGGACACGGCGCTGCGGACCACCGCCGAGTACCTCAAGACCCGCAAGCAGTTCGGCGTGACGCTCAACCGGTTCCAGGCGCTCACCTTCCGCGCCGCGGACATGTACGTCTCGCTGGAGCTGGCCCGCAGCACCGCGCTGTGGGCGTCGATGGTCTCCGACGCCGGCGGGGACGTCGTCACCGCAGCGGACCGCGCCCGGCTGCAGACCAGCCGCGCCGGCCGGCACATCGGCAAGGAGGCGATCCAGCTGCACGGCGGGATCGGGGTGACCGCGGAGTACACGGTCGGCCACCACACCAGCCGCCTGACCGCGCTCGACCACCTGCTCGGCGACGGTGACTGGGCGCTGGCCCGGCTCGCCGAGGGCGTGGACGGCCACGAGACGGTCGACCCGCTGGGCGTGCCCTATACGCGCTGACGCGGCACACCGAGAACGGCGGCGGCCGGCGTCCCTACCCGGGGCACCGGCCGCCGCCGTCTGGTGCCTGCTCAGTCACCCAGCATCGCCAGGCGCAGCTCGTCGGCCTCGGCGCGCACCTTGTCCAGCACGGGCGGGACGGCGTCCTCGCGCAGCTGCCCGCAGGTGAGCTCCGGGACCGGCACCGGCACGTAGTCCTCGACCGCCAGCCGGGCGGCGACCTCCAGCGCCGCGCGCAGCAGCGAGCCGTCCTCGCTCGCGCGGTCGCCGACGGCACCGAGCGGGGCCAGCATGCTCGGCGGGAAGCCCCACTGCTCGAGCGCCACCGCGGTCAGCCGGAAGGCGTGGATGCCGTAACGGCGGACCTCGGCCGCCCGCCGGCCCGCGGAGGTCGGCTCGGCGGCGGTCAGCTCGGCGTACCCGTTCTGGTCGTTGTGGTGGAGCAGCGCGACACCGAGCGGGGCCAGCAGCCCGAGGCACAGGGCGTCCTGCGGCCGTTCGCCGAACCGGGAGGCCAGTGTGGAGGCGGCCAGCGCGACGCAGGTGCTCATGCGCCAGAAGTCCTCGGGCAGCCGCGACTCGTCGTCCAGGTCGGTCAGCGCCACGGTGGCCATCGTGCGCACGGTGGTGAAGCCGACCACGGTCACCGCGAACTGCAGTGAGGTCACCCGCCCGCGCATGCCGAAGTAGGCGGAGTTGGCCAGCTTCATCACCCGGCCGGCCAGGGCCACGTCGGAGGCGAGGGTCTGCGCGAGGGTGCGGGCGTCGGTGTCGTCGGAGTTGGCGATCGACACGATCTGGGCGGCGACCGGCTTCTGCGCGGCCATCGTGTCGATGCTGGCCAGCACCGCCTCGAGGTCGAAGGACGGCGCGGCGACCAGGGGCGTGGGCACGGCGGCTCCCGGGAGGACGAGGGGGGTCACGGTCATCGGGCGTGCGCGGCGTACCACGCGGCGGTGCGGGAGCCGGTCATCGGCTGGGCCAGGTCGAAGCCCTGCAGGAAGCAGGCGCCGAGGCGCGCGAGCTCCACCGCCTGCGCCGGCGTCTCGACACCCTCGGCCACCGTGGAGAGGCCCAGGTTCTTGGCCAGCGCGATGACCGCCGAGGCGATCTCGGTGTGCCCGTGGGCCAGCTCGGCGACGAACGATCGGTCCACCTTCAGGCAGTCGACCGGCAGGTGCCGCAGGTAGGCCAGCGACGAGTAGCCGGTGCCGAAGTCGTCGATGGCCAGCGAGACGCCGAGCTCGCGCAGCTGGGTGAGCACCTCGCGGGCGGACGTCGGGTCCTTCATCAGCGCCGACTCGGTGATCTCGATCGACAGCCGCGACGGGTGCAGCCCGTGCCGCTCGAGGGCGGCGACGACGTGCGGGTGCAGGTTGCCGTCCAGCTGCAGCGCCGAGACGTTGACGTTGGCCCGCTGCGGTGCGGCCGGCCCGAGCAGCCGGTCCCACTCGGCCAGCTGCCGGCAGGTCTCGTCGAGCACGAGCAGGCCCAGCCCGCCGATCAGGCCGCTCTCCTCGGCGAGGGACACGAAGACCCCCGGGCTGATGGCGCCGCGCACCGGGTGGTGCCAGCGGGCCAGGGACTCGACGGCGACCGAGCTGCCGTCCGCGGTGCTGAAGATCGGCTGGTACAGCAGGGTGATCTCGCGCCGCTCGATCGCCTGGCGCAGCTCGGCGACCAGCCGCAGCTTGTCCCGCGCCTCGGCCCGGGCCCGCTGGTCGAGCACGGTGATCCGGCCCTTGCCGCCGGCCTTGGCCTGGTACATGGCGATGTCGCAGTCGCGGATGAGCTCCTCCGCCGCGCCGTGCTCGGCGGTCTGCACGGTGACGCCGACGCTGGCGTGCGGGCGGACGTCGACCCCGGAGAGGCGCATCGGCTCGGCGAGGGCGGCGCCGATCCGCTCGGCCAGGGTCACCGCGTCGGCCTGGTCCACGCCCTCGCAGACCACGACGAACTCGTCCCCGCCGAAGCGGGCGACCAGGTCGCCCGGACGGACCGTGGCGCGCAGCCGGGTGGCGACCTCGACCAGCAGTTCGTCGCCGGCGGCGTGGCCGAGCGAGTCGTTGACGACCTTGAAGTTGTCCAGGTCCAGGAACAGGCAGGCCAGCCCGCTCGCGCCGGGGCGGAACCGCTCGGCCACGTAGCCGGCGAGCAGGGTGCGATTGGGCAGCCCGGTGAGCGGGTCGTGGTGGGCCTGGTGCGCCAGCCGGGCCTCGAAGGCCAGCCGGTCGGTGATGTCCTCGATGGTGCCGACGAAGCCCGCCCCGACGCCGGGGGTGAACAGGTGGGCGAAACGGATGACCGTCGTCCGCTCGGTGCCGTCCTCCCGGACCAGGCGGGCCTGGGCCTCGCCGTCCCCACCGCCGAGGACGGCGACGACCTGCTCGATGACGTCGTCCAGGTCGTCGGGGTGCACGGTGGCCATCCAGCCGGTGCCCAGCAGCTGCTCGGCCTGCAGCCCGACCAGGCTGCAGAAGGCGTCGTTGACGTGCGCCAGCCGCATGCCCTGCTCGGAGAGCAGCGTGGGGACCGGCGAGCGCTCGGTGAGGGTGGCGAAGCGCTGCTCGTGGGCGTCGGCGGTGGCGCGCAGCGCCCGCTCGGACTCGCTGGCGGCCGGCACCAGCCGCAGCGTCCACATCCGCCCGGTCGGCGTGGGGGTGCAGAGGACCACCGCCTCGACGAGGGCGCCACTGGCCGTGCGCACCGGCAGGTTCATGCGGGCGCTGCGTTCCCGGCGCAGC
>NZ_SPQN01000131.1 GCF_004571065.1 Geodermatophilus sp. DF01-2 | reverse complement strand
CACACCCACCCGGCCCGCCCCCCTGACCTGCACCCGCAGCGAGCGGCGGGCGGCCAGGAGTCTCATCGCGTCACCCGGCTCCGACGTGGTCAGCGAGAGGGACGCCAGGTCGGGCGCCAGCCGGTCCAGGACCTCCTTCTTCTCCCGCAGCGCGTCCGCGGCCGGCCCACCGCCCCTCGCGTCGTCGACGAGCCCGGCCAGCCCAGGCCGCTCTCGGCGGTCTCGGCGCGCGGGGCACCGTGCCGACCGGCCGGCGCGTCGGCCGCCCGGCGCGCGAGGGCAGCGGCGACCGCTGGGTGCACCGCGGCCCCGTCCAGAGCCGAGTGCCTACCCACGGGGAGCTCCCCTCCGGCGCGCCATGGAGGCATGGAAGCACGAGTGCGCCCGGCGCATCACCGACACGCCGCCCCGGCCCCGTCCCGAGTCCCGCTGGCCCCCTGCAGGGTCCCGCCGCGAGCCTGCGAGTGGCGGGGGCAGGGGGTCCTTTCACGAGGGGTGGGAGGACGGGGTCCTTCTTCAGTCCAGCCCGCCGTAGCTGTGCAGGCCGGTCGAGACCATGTTGACGTACAGCAGGTTGAAGACCATGACGGCCAGGCCGACGACGTTGACCCACGCCGCCGGGCGCCCCCGCCAGCCGGCCGTCGTCCGCGCGTGCAGATACCCGGCGTAGACGACCCAGGCGATGAACGACCAGGTCTCCTTGGGGTCCCAGCCCCAGAAGCGGCCCCAGGCGCTCTCCGCCCAGATCGCTCCGGCGATGATCGCGAACGTCCAGATCGGGAAGCCGAAGACGGCGGTCCGGTGGGCGACCCGGTCCAGCGTGACGGCACCGGGCAGGCGGGCGAGGAACGAGCCGTCGGCGGCGGCCCCGCGGGCCTCCTGCCGGGAGCGCAGCAGGTACAGCACGCTGGCGATGCCGCTGACGAAGAAGATCCCGAAACCCAGGATCGCGCTGGTCACGTGCACGGCCAGCCAGCTCGAGCGGAGCGCGGCGACCAGCGGGCCGGTCTCGGTGTAGAGGAACAGCCCGATCGCGACGAGGGAGACGACCACCGGGGCGAGCACGAATGCGCCGATGTCGCGGACGGCCGGGACGCGCACGGCCAGCACGAGGTAGACCACCACGCCGACGAGGACGACTGCGGTGGCGAACTCGTACATGTTGCCCCAGGGCAGCCGGTCGGCGGCCATCCCGCGGGTGACCAGCACACCGGCGTGCACGGCCGCGCCCAGGACGGTGACCGCCAGCCCGGCGAGCCCCCAGCGGTCGGTGCGGGACGGCGCGGCGGGCGCGTCCGCATCCGTCCGGGCGCCGGCCCCGGCAGCGACCAGCTGGCGCGCCGGGCGCCGGCCGAACGCCAGCTGGGCGGAGAAGGCGACGACGGCGACCGAGTAGACCGCGACGGCGATCGAGAACAGCGTGTCCGACAGCTCGGCCAGCGACGGGTCAACGGTCACGCGGGGGATCCTCCGGTTCCGGAGCGGCCCCGCCGGACGGCGGGGCGGAGGGGGTCGGGGAACGCTCGTCGAGGGCGGTCCGCAACCGGCCGGTCAGTTCGGCGAAGCTGGTGGCGCTCTCGCCGCCGCCCCGGGTCAGGGAGCCGACCGTGAGCACGCTACCGCCGCCGCCGGGAGCAGGGCCGACGCGGGCGAAGACGCGCTCGCGGCGCAGCAGGAGCAGGGCCAGCAGGCCGGCCAGCAGGGCGATCGCGGCGGCGAGCACCCACACCTGGCCGGGGTCGTGCGAGAACTGCAACGCGGCGAACTGGTCGACGCCGGTGAAGGTGATCGACGTCCCGTCGGGCAACGTCATCGCCTCCCCGACGGAGAGGGTGTCCCGCGCCACCTCGGTGAGCCGGCCGCGCTCGATCTGGGTCTGGTCGATGCTGTAGACAGACTGCGGCAGCCCGGAGTCCAGGCCGAGGTAACCCTCGTAGGCCAGGATCGCGACCTGCGGGTTGAGCGGCCGCGGGTCGATCGAGGTCAGGACGCCGCCCTGGGTGAGTCCGGTCGGCGCGAGGAAGCCCGCGATGGCCAGCTGGTCCTCGACGCCGGCGCCGAGGTCGGGCAGCTTGAGCGCGCCCTCGCTGCCCAGCGTGGCCTGGTCCGCAGGCAGGAAGGGCGCCGAGACGTCGGTGAAAGCCGTCCCGTCGGGCAGGGTGACGGTGAACCGGGGCGAGTAGCCGTGGCCGGTCACGTACACGCGGTCGCCGTCGAGCCGGAGCGGGTCGTTGACGCCGATGGTCGCCGGCTCTCCCTCCTCGTCCGGCGCGCCGTAGCGGATGTCGGCGGTGTAGGAGGCCGCGGTCAGGTTCTCCTCGTACTCGGCGCGGAAGTCGACGAGGTCGACGCACAGCGGGGTGAGGTCGGCACCTTCGACCAGCGGGCCGGCGGAGTAGGTGTCGTACTGCTGGAACGAGTTGCAGAAGCCCTGCCCCTCGGTGACCAGGATGCTGCCCTCGTAGCCCCAGAGCTTGCCGCCGGCCAGGCCGAGCAGCAGCGCCACCAGCGAGAGGTGGAACAGGAGGTTGCCGGTCTCCTTCCAGAACCCCTTCTCGGCCGAGAGTTCCGGGCCCGCACCGGTCTCGCGGCGGACGACGCGGAAGCGCCGCACCCGCAACTCCTCCTCGACGACGTCGAGGGCCGCTGGGCCGGGCAGCGGTGTGGCCAGCTCCGCGGAGTCGGGCAGCCGCAGCAGCCGGCGCGGCGCCGGCGGCGGGGCGGCCCGGAGCGCCCGCAGGTGCTCTCCCAGCCGGGGGACGACGCAGCCGATGAGCGAGACGAACAGCAGCAGGTACACCGCGGCGAACCACGGCGAGCCGAAGACGTCGAAGGCGTAGAGCCGGTCGAGCACCGGCGCCAGTGTCGGGTTGTCGGCGAAGTACTGGCGGACGGCGTTCTGGTTGAGCGAGCGCTGGGGCAGCAACGACCCGGGGATCGCCGCGAGCGCGAGCAGGAACAGCAGGATGATCGCCGTCCGCATGGCGGTCAGCCGCCGCCACCAGCGCAGCCACAGGCCCAGTACGCGGGAGCCGAGGGAGGGCCGCGCGGGCGGGGGTGGTGCCGCGGCCGGTCGCGGCGGGGCAACGGTGCTCACAGCGAGGTCTCCGCGAAGCCGGTCGCGGCCAGCCAGGAGCGCAGCCAGCCCATCATCTCCGTCCACGCGCCGGTGACCAGCAGGACGCCGACGAGGAGCAGCAGCGCCCCGCCGAAGCGGGTCACGCTGCGCGCGTGCCGCCGCAGGAAGGACGTCGCCCCGAGCGCCCAGCGCGCACCGAGGGCGACCAGCACGAACGGCACGCCCAGGCCCAGGCAGTAGGCGACTCCTAGGAGCGCGCCACGCCCCGCGGTGGCCTCGGCGTAGGCCAGCGAGTTGACCGCGGCCAGCGTCGGGCCCAGGCACGGCGTCCACCCCAGGCCGAAGACGACGCCCAGCAGCGGGGCGCCGGCCAGCCCGGCGACCGGCCGGGCCGACAGGCGCGTGGTGCGCTGCAGGAACGGCAACCAGCCGAGGAAGGCCAGGCCCATGACGATCGTGACCACGCCGAAGACGCGGGTGAGGACGTCGGCGTGCTGCAGGAGCAGCCGGCCCAGCCCACCGAACGCCGCGCCGAAGGCGACGAAGACGACGGTGAACCCCAGGACGAACAGCGCCGCGCCGAGCACCATCCGGCCGCGCGACGACCGGGTGTCGGCCTCGGTGCGCACCGCGGTCGCCGTCGCGCCGTGCCCGCCGCACGGTGCCGGGGCGGGCGCCGTCGTCCGCGCGCCGGTACCGGCACCTGACCCGGCGAGGCCGGTGACGTAGGACAGGTAGCCGGGCACCAGCGGGAGCACGCAGGGCGAGGCGAAGCTGACCAGCCCGACCAGCGCGGCGACCGCCGCGGCCACGAGCAGCGGGCCGTCGGTGACCAGGTCGCTGAAGGCCTCGCCCATCAGCCCTCCTCGGCCAGCAGCAGGTCGAGCACCGCGCGCAGGTCGTCCTGGGCGACCTCGCCGGTGTAGACGGCGGCCACGCGGCCCTGCCGGTCGAGCACGATGGTGGACGGGATCGCGTTGGCCGGGTAGTCCCGGAACGCCAGGGCGACCTCGCCGCGCGGGTCGTAGACCGAGGGGAACTCGATGCCCTCGCTCTCGACGAAGGCCAGCGCGAACTGCTCGCTGGTCTCCTTGACGTTCAAGCCGAGGAACTGCACGCCCTGGTCGCGGACGTCGGCGTAGACCTCCTGGAACTGCGGCGTCTCCACCCGGCAGGGCGGGCACCACGAGCCCCAGAAGTTGAGGACGGCGATGTCGCCGTCCAGCTCGGCGGAGTCGAACCGCCCGCCGCCGAGCAGCTCGCCGGAGAAGTCCGGCGCCGCGGCCCGCTCCCCGATCGGGATGACCTCCCCGGCCGGGGTGCCGGCCACGAAGCGGAACTCGCCGCCGTTGTTGACGTCCACGGCGTCCGCCCCGGTGGAGCAGCCGGTGAGCATCAGCGCGCCCAGCAGGGCCACCAGCAGACCCCGCCTCATGCGCCGGGCACCGCGTCGGGCGGGGTGGCGCCGGCGGGCTCGGCGTAGGACAGCCCGACGAAGCGGTCGCCGTCGTAGGTCAGCGAGGTGACGCTGGCCAGGCCGCACTCCCGGCGGCGCGGGTCGTGTGCGTAGCGGCGCCCCTCCAGGTGCAGCCGCAGGGTCCAGATCGGCAGCTGGTGGCTCACGCACACCGCCGCGGCACCGCGGGCGGCGTCGCGGGCGGCCTCGACCGCGGCGAGCATGCGGACGGCGATCTCCACGTAGGGCTCTCCCCACGACGGGCGGAACGGGTTGCGCAGCTTCCACCAGTGCTGGGGGGAGCGCAGTGAGCCGTCCCCGACACCGACCCGCAGCCCCTCGAAGGCGTTGCCGGCCTCGATCAGCCGGTCGTCCATCGCGACCGGCAGGTCGAGCTTCCCGGCGATCGGCGCGGCGGTCTGCTGGGCGCGCTCCAGCGGGCTGGACACCACGTGGGTCACACCCTTGTCGGCCAGCCACTCCGCGGCGGCCAGCGCCATCGCCTCGCCGGTCTCCGAGAGGCGGTAGCCGGGCAGCCGGCCGTAGAGCAGCCGCTCGGGGTTGTGCACCTCGCCGTGCCGGAGCACGTGGACGACGGTGGTCTGTCCCTCTGATGCGGCCATCAGGTGGTCACCTCGGCGGGGTCCTCGGCGCGCGGAGCGGCGGCGGGCTCGACGGCCGCGGCGGCGCGGGCAGCCGCGGGCAGCGCCTCGAGCACCCGCCCGACGGCCTCGTCGTCCAGCGCGGCGCTGACGAACCACGCCTCGAACGCCGACGGCGGCAGGTAGACCCCGCGGGCCAGCATCGCGTGGAAGAAGGCGCTGTAGCGCGCGGCGTCCTGCGAGCGGGCGTCGTCGTAGTCGCGCACCTGCCGCTCGTCGGGGACGAAGAACACGGAGAACATCGAGCCGGCCTGCTGCACGCGGTGTGGGACACCGGCGGCGAACAGCGCGGCGCTGGTCGCCCCGCGCAGGGTGGCGGCCACCTCGTCGCAGCGGGCGTAGACCTCGTCGGTGCAGTGCCGCAGCGTCGCCAGCCCCGCGGCGACGGCGACCGGGTTCCCCGACAGCGTGCCGGCCTGGTACACCGGCCCGGCCGGGGCCAGGTGCTCCATGAGGTCGGCGCGCCCGCCGAAGGCCGCGGCCGGCAGCCCGCCGCCCATGACCTTGCCGAAGGTCATCAGGTCGGCGTCGACCGGGTCGAGCCCGTACCAGCCGGAGCGAGAGACGCGGAAGCCGGTCATGACCTCGTCCACGACGAGCAGCGCGCCGTGCTCGGCGGTGACCCGCCGCAGCGCCTGGTTGAAGCCGTCCAGCGGCGGGACGACGCCCATGTTGCCGACCGCGGCCTCGGTGATGACCGCGGCGATCTCGCCGCCCCGCTCGGCGAAGACCGCCTCCACCGCGGCCGCGTCGTTGTAGGGCAGGACGACGGTGTCGGCGGCGGCGCCGCTGGTGACGCCGGGGGTGTCCGGCAGGCCGGGCCGGGCGACGTCGGAGCCGGAGGCGTGGGCCAGGGTGGCCACGCCCGAGCCGGCCGAGGCCAGCAGCGCGTCGACGTGGCCGTGGTAGCAGCCGGCGAACTTGACGACGAGCCGGCGGCCGGTGACGCCGCGGGCCAGGCGGACCGCCGAGAGCACCGCCTCGGTGCCGGAGTTGACCAGCCGCACCTCCTCGACCGGGCGCACCCGGGAGACGATCACCTCGGCCAGCTCGACCTCGCCCTCCGTCGGGGCGCCGAAGGTCAGCCCGCGGCGGGCGGCGGCGGTGACCGCCTCGACGACCGCCGGGTGGGCGTGGCCCAGGATCAGCGGCCCCCAGGAGGCGACGAGGTCGACGTAGCGGCGGCCGTCGGCGTCGGTGAGGTAGGGGCCCTGCCCCTTCGTCATGAAACGCGGGGTGCCGCCGACGGCGCCGAAGGCGCGCACGGGGCTGTTCACCCCGCCGGGGGTGACCCGCTGGGCGCGGGTGAACAGGTCGGCCGACGTGGGGGCCTCGTAGGCGTACGGGGGGCTGTCCAGCGAGGTCACGACCCCAGTGTCCCCTTTCTGCCGCCGGTGCCGTCGCCGGTGTCCGGGACGGCTCCCAGCAGCGCGGCGGACAGCGCCGCCGGGTCGCGGGTGGGCACGAGCACGGTCCGCCCGTCGACGAGCCGCAGCGGCAGCCCGGCCCGCCCGCGGGGCATCGACCAGCCGCCGCCGAGCACGGGGGCGCCGGCGTCCGCCCCCGCCGTCCC
>NZ_SPQN01000130.1 GCF_004571065.1 Geodermatophilus sp. DF01-2 | reverse complement strand
CGAAAGACTCCATTCCTCGATCGGCAACATGCCGCCCATCGAGAAGGAAATGGAGTATGCTAGTTCCATCGCCTCACGCCGTGAGGTGGCCTGATCGCCACCCTCCATCGGTTCCAGGACGGTTCAGCGGCTACGCGATCTGGGCATGGCCGTTCACCCGGACAAGACCAAGATCGTGTACTGCAAGGACGGCAAGCGTCGCGGCCGGTTCCCGGTCGTGTCGTTCACCTTCCTCGGGTTCATGTTCTGCCCGCGCCCGAGTAGGGACCGCCAGGGCAAGCAGTTCCTGGCCTTCCTGCCCGCGATCAGCCCGCAGGCCCTGAAGAAGATCGGCCGGGTCGTCCGCCGCTGGCGGCTGCACCGCCGGATCTTCCACACCCTCGACGAGCTGGCCCGCGCGATCAACCCGATCGTTGCGGGGTGGATGCAGTACTACGGGCGGTTCTACCGCTCCAAGCTGTCTCCGCTCCTGGCGCGCATCAACGCCTACCTGGTGCGCTGGATCCGCAACAAGTACCGACGGCTGGATCGCACCCGAGCCGCGCACCGGAAACTCGCCGAGCTGGCTGCCAGCCAGCCGCGGCTGTTCCGGCACTGGGCCTGGGTCACCAGCGCCTGGCGATAAGGATGACAAGAGCCCGGTGACGGGAGACTGTCACGCCGGGATCTGTGGGAGCCGGGGGCTGCAATGCCCCCGGCTACCCGACCCTGGTATAAGGGCATCGAACTTGCGAGTGGCGCTCCGTCTACATGACCCTCTAGCAGACCCAGAACACCGCCTAAGCGATGCGCCGGTGGAGTTTCAACAAGACAGGCCGGTGCACGGCTCGAACTGCGCAGCCCCAAACCCCACGCCGCTGCGCTCAGGGTGCACCCGGGAGCAGCTAGTGCGGGGCGGTGCGGGTCTGAGCGCGCATGCGGAACAGCGCCGGGAGGCAGCTGGTCCCCAACAAAGCCCCATCCAACCATCCGCGTCAGTCGCTAGCAGCGGCTGAGATGTTGCGCACTGACCCCCATCCCTGTAGGTAAGAGCGAGGGGAGGGCCTGTGCGCGCTGAACGACAGCTTGTCCTGATCGAGCCGTACATCTCATGGCCGAACGGTCATTGGCGGGACACCGTCGAGGACCTCGTGCTCGGAACGCCCTCGTCAACGGGCGTGACCGTTTTCGTCACGCCAGCAGGTGGAACCGCGTACGCTCAGCGCCTACGCAGTTTGGGCGCACGGGTTGAGACGCTGGGACGATGGCCTCGGCTGCAACAGGCTGCGGATCGATTTCTGAGCCGGCAGGCGAACGGCATGCTCGCTGGCGTCATGTGTGAAGTTCTGAGTGCCTTGCGCGAGTTCGAGGCTCTGCGGACTCTTGCGTCACGCACCACGGAGACCGCGGTGAACCGCTGTGTCGTGGTCCTGACGGCCCACCCTGCGATAGGAGCGGCCCTATACCGACTCACCGGGATTGAGCACCTCCGATTCGTTCATGACGCGGAGTCCGCCCTACCTCGCGGTGCGATACGACGACTGGGAAACGACCGTCCCCACGGCGTGACCTATATTGCCCCCACTGCTGGCGTCGCGGCCGGACTGAAGCAGGCCGACGGTTACACAGCCCTAGTGCAACCCTTTGCACCGTTTCGCGCCGCCCGCAGGTTATCCGAAGCAGAACGCGAGTCGGCTCGCCGCCGGTGGAACGTCGAAAAGGATGCAGTCGTCCTCTTGCTTCTCGGAGGATGGTGGCGCGCCAAGAATTCGCATGTCGTTCTTCGCGCCGTCGCGAGCGCTGAAACCCCAGCAACCCTCATAGTCGCCGGGACGCCGCTAGACATCCCCGCGATGAACAGGCTTAGGCTGCGCGACGACGGCCGAAAAATCAAGGCGATCGACCGACCACTCAATCAACGAGAATTGCGAGAGCTGTACGCCCTCGCCTCCGCGACGATTGTCAGTCGCCGACCAGGGGTGCTCAAGGAAAGTGGCCTAGTCTTAGATGCGGCAAATTATGGAGTTCCGCTCCTGATCAGCGACCATGATGAGCACCTCAATGATCAGCTGAGACACGAAGAATGGGTGCGGGTCTTCCCCTCCGGAGACGAGTGCGCCCTTGCCGAAGCCATCGACGGCCTTCGATGCAACCCCGTGGCGCGACCGGACGCCGACGCACCCTTGCGGCTAGGCCTTAAATGCCCGACGGGCCTTATCGACTACTTCTTCGAACAGGCAGGCGCTAATGGGCTCAATGACCTACGCTGATGATAGGAACGAAACCGACCCGGTACTGGTGGTCGCGCCTGGCCTCACGTTCGGCGGGTGTGAGCTTTACGCCGCCGGCTTGGCGAAGGCGCTGGCCGCAAGCGGACGCCGAACTTCCCTCGTCGTTCACTCCGCCAATCAGCCGACGTTCATCACGCTAGTTGAATGCGACGGACTCCAAGTCGGGTCGATTGACTTCATGACTGAGCCTGCCCCGAGGCTGGCTTCTCTCGCCAAGGGCGCTACGGCAGCTGTTATCTGCCTGCCTCTTCCGGTGCCAGAGCCCGACGGCCCTGAGCCACTAGACCTGCTGGTTTCGCTGGCCGAGGTGACGCACGTAGTCGCGGTCTGGCAGCTATGCCACGAAACGTTTCACCGGTCACCGGTGCACCGCGCAACTGCCTCTGCCCTTCTGCGACGAGGTGTCAAATGGGTCTGCGTCTCACAGCAGAATGCGGAGCAGATGCGCTCGATGTACGGCCTTAAGTCTGGCGACGTGCAGGTCGTCCTCAACGGAGTCGAAGACGGAGAACCTGCGTTCACAGGCGACATTAGACGCGCCCGCCGAGACTTTCTGCTTGGCCGCGACAACATATACGCACTGCTGTCTGTCGGCCGACTCGTAAAATGGAAAGGGCATGAGACCGCAATCCGGGCCCTCACCCTCCTGCCCGCGATCGTTCACCTATACATAGCCGGAACCGGCTATGACCGGCCCCGGCTCGAGGCTCTCTCGGTCGAACTTGGCCTCGCTGAACGAGTGCACTTTCTGGGTCAGCGCTCGGATGTTCGCGAGCTGCTCAAGTGTGTCGACGCATATGTGCACCCGTCGACGGCTGAAGGCGCCAGTTTCGCACTCCTTGAGGCGTTAGTCACGGCCACCCCGGTGATTGCGGCCAAAACGGCGAGCAACCCAGAATTGCTTGATGGGGGTCGCCTGGGATGCCTCTTTGCTCCTGGGCAACCACGGTCTCTCGCCGAACAGGTGATGTCCCTGATCGCAAGTGTCAACCTGAAGGACAAGGCCGCCCTTGCGCGCGAGCACGTCCTCAAGCACTACACGCGATCTGAGATGTGGGAGGGAGTGGGGCGCCTTCTTGCGTCTCAGTGATGAACGGCATCGCCAAGCTCGCTAGCGATCCCACGAGCAGCCGCAAACAGCCGCCGCTCCCAACGATGATGGGTTCACCCGCCCGCGAAGGGAGTCCCCGCCGTGGTAGGACGAGACGAGCTAGCTCAGCCACGTCCGTGGCTCCAGACGCTCCGGGCTCAAGACATCGCTGTCCTCCAGGCGCAAGGACTCTTAGGGCGCCGGGCAGTCAGCATCGTCTCCGACAATTGCTGGGGGGCCGCAGCCTACCGTTACCTGGGCTTGGAATATCGGAGTCCCTTCATCGGGCTGTTCATCTTGCCGCCCTGCTATACGCGGATGATTGAGCGCCTAGATCACTTTCTGGGTGCGGCGCTATCGTTCCACGCACAAAGGCGCTACCGAGCGGTGAACGCGTCCCGCAATGAAGGCCGTCTGCCCCTGTATCCGATTGGGCGCCTTGACGACGACATTGAACTGCATTTCTTGCACTATGCGGACCCGGACGCAGCCAGCAGCTCATGGAACCGAAGGTTGGGACGCGTGACGGACAAAGTCCGCATCGAGTGCTCATTCAGCGGCCGTCTATGGTCTGCCGACTTGGTGCAGCGAGTCCTGCATGCTGAACCTGCAAGCCTGGTGATACAACCGAACGGGCGCCGCGTTACCGGCGTGCTGCGTGTGCCGCGATTTACTGCGGACGGATGGCGACTCCTTCCAAGTTCGGTTCGGAGGTTCGACCTGCCTGCCTGGCTAGTCGAAGGCACAGTTATTCCGCGGACAGGGGATGGCAAGGAAGTGCGCGGGTGACTGACCTCAAGGTTGGCCTGATTGGCGTCTACCGCTCACAACACTATGCGAACCTCGCAGCCGTGAAGGCGTCCTTCTCATTCACCTCAGCGTGCTTCTGGGCGCTTGACGCAAGTCCAGTGCACGCCGCGGCCTCCACGCTCGGTTCGGGGCCAGGCGGGCGGTTAGCCCACCTCAATAGAATACATGCCCAGATGCCGGCCGACCTGGATTTCCTGGTGATCTGCGACGATGACGTCCGCTTAACGCGGGGAAACATTGCTGCCCTGCTGGAAATTATGAACGCCGGGGCGTTGGATATCGCCCAGCCGGCACACGACCGCATGAGCAATTGGAGTCATCCCATCACTATCGCCGAGGAGGGATGTACATATCGCCTCACGACCTTCGTCGAGGCCGGTCCACTCGTTGCGCTAAGTCGGCTTGGACGAGGCCTGGTGTTCCCTCTTCCAGAAGGGTGGGGGATGGGCTGGGGGGTGGAGCTCCTGTGGGCTGACACTCGCGCAACGTTGGGGATCGTCGATGCGGTACGCATGCGACATCTTGCACCCGTCGCACATGACTATGACGCTTCGGCTGAACATGACCGGGTGCGGCGCCTGCTAGTCGAGCGCGGACATACGAACTGGTCCTCCATGCAGTCGGTGAAGCGCCGTGTACGGCCAGACAGGAGTAGCAGGTGAAGGCGACCACCACAGGACCAACTATCCTCGGTATCAACGCTGCCCATGACGCCTCAGCAGCAGTCGTAACTGGTTCCGCTGTCTTGGCGGCCATCAGCGAAGAACGACTCAATCGGCAAAAATATTACGCCGGGCTTCCTGTCTTAAGCATTCAGGCCGTCCTGCGCATGTCCAATCTGGGCTCTGACGGTGACGGCCTAGATTGCGTCGTCATCAATGGAGGTGAGACCTTCAACGGCTTGGTGACCCTGCAGGCCATGCTCCCGGCGGCGCGGCACGTGCCGTGGTTCGTGTCGCCTTCTCATCACCTCTTGCATGCCGCCTACGCGGCCGCCTCGCACGGAGGTGGTGCTAAGGCGATTCTTGTAGCGGATGGATCAGGTGGTTCTTATGCGTCACATCAGTCGGCGACTCCGGCGACCCTTTTAGGGGATCCGCCTTCGAACCCGAGCCACTGGGAAGCACTGAGTGCCTATGACTTCCGAGCCGATGGGAGCGTCGACCTCCTGATCAAGGATTGGGGGGAGTGGGAGGACGACGGATGTTTCCACTTCCCAAGTCTAGGACACATGTTCTCGCTGGCCTCCCAGATGATATTCGGCGGCTGGATGCACGCTGGCAAGGTCATGGGCTTGGCTCCGTACGGTGACCCAGACGCGTCTGCGCTCCGTCTGGTTGAGACGCTTGAGGGGGGATCGCTTCACTTTCCGGATACCTACTGGAACTTGCACTTCGATGCGGTTCCCCCCGCGGCGAGGGATAACCTGGAAGACCACGAGGCTGCTCGTACAATCGCCGCGAAGGTTCAGGATGAGTTGGAGCGGGCGCTGTTCCACCTTGCTGACAGTCTCAGGTCGCGCACCGACAGCGACCTACTCTGCTTCACGGGCGGTGTGGCACTCAACTCCGTCGTTAATGGCAAGTTGCAGCGGGCTGGCATCTTCGAGCAACTGCACTTGGCGCCTGCAGCGGGCGACAGCGGTGTGTCGGTCGGCGCCGGTGCTTTCGGCTATTGGCACCTAACTGGCAACTGGCCCGATCTGTCTGCGACGCAGGAGTTCTTGGGTGGGGAGTACCCCGTGGATGCAGGGCTAGTTGCCCATCTTTCCCGCGTGGGACTTCACGCTGTTCAGGTGGCTAACCTCGCCGACTCCCTAGCAACCGACATCGCGGATGGACTCTTCGTCGGACTCTTTCGAGGACGTAGTGAGTTCGGGCCCCGAGCTCTGGGCAATCGCAGCATCCTCGCGAATGCGACGCTGCCTTGGGCCAAGGACGAACTGAACCGTCGAGTCAAGTTCCGGGAGCGCTTTCGACCGTTCGCGGCCATCGTGCTGCGGGACCGCATGGCTGACTGGTTCGAGTGGGATGCGGACAGCCCTCATATGATGCTCGTGAGTCAGGTACGTCTCGAGAAGCGTGAAGCCGTTCCGAGTGTCGTGCATGTCGATGGTAGCTGCCGTGTGCAAACCGTTGACCGGAGCGACGAGTTGTTGTACGCCACGCTCGAGTTGTTGGAGAAGCGTACGGGGGCCCCCCTGTGCATAAACACCTCGCTGAACATCAAGGGAGAGCCGATCGCTGAGACCATCGATGACGCACTCCGCTGCCTTACTGATTCGGACCTGGACGTCATGTACCTCGGGTCTTACCGGGTCAGTCGTGCGTGAGGCAGTTGCCCGCTTGCAGGCGGAATTCGACCGGGGATACGCTTCCTACCTTGCGTCGCCCGCGGCTGGCGACCTCTTTAATCAAACTCTCGACGCGCGCCTGCCAAGCGGCATCGAGCCGTACTCATTCATAACGCTGGACCTCCTTCGCTCGATGAGGCTCCACCTCTCACGGGTGGCTGCAGGAGGGACCTTGTTGGATCTCGGGTGCGGACGGGGAGGCCCTGGTCCAATGCCACTTAGCCTAAGTTGATCATGCGGCGCGGGGCTGGATCGGGTAGAGCCGGACGGTGGGCGGGTCGGCGTGACGGACGCTGGCCGGCTCGCCGGGTTTCTTGATCCGGTACTGGTTGTGCC
>NZ_SPQN01000012.1 GCF_004571065.1 Geodermatophilus sp. DF01-2 | reverse complement strand
GGGCACACGCTGCGCGGCCGAGGCCTGCGCACCCGGCTGCTGCGGGCGCTCGGGGGGTGGATCGAGCGGTCGGCGTTGTCCCGGGCGGACGCGGTCGTCGTCCTCACCGACCGGACGGCGGCCGCGCCCACGCCCGATGCCGGTGACGTGCACGCCGATCTCCCCGCCCCGCCGCCCCCGCCTGCCGACGACGCCGCATCCCGGCAGGCCGCCCTCGACGCCGCCACCGCCGCGGTCACCGCCTTCGCGCGGCCGGACGCCGACCCCGCCGGCTGGTGGGCCGAGCTGTCGCCGCTGCTCAGCCCGGCGGCGACGGTCGCCTACGCGGGCACCGACCCGAGCGCGGTCCCGGCCTCGGCGGTCACCGGCCCTCCGCGGCCGACGCCGAACGTCAGCGCCTACCTGGCCACCGTGCTGGTGCCGACCGACGCCGGCGAGTACGCCGTCCTGCTGGTCCGCGAGGGGGGCGGCGCCCCGTGGCTGGTGGAGCGGATCACGCCGGTCGAGACCTCTGCACCCCCAGCGTCCGGGACCCTGACCCCGTTCCCGGAGGCGTCCCTCCCGGGGACGGCGTAGTGAGGCGACTCCCCGTCGCCGCCGCGCTGGCGCCCGTCGTGGTGGCCGGGAGCCTGGTCGCCGCGGCCCTGGCCACCCACCCCGACCCGCAGGCGAGCGCGTGCGACCCGGTCGGGGCGCCGGTGGCCGTGGCCGGCGTCCCGGAGGGATCGGTCGCCGGCTGGTCCGGCGAGCAACTGGGCAACGCGGCGCTGGTCATGCAGGCCGGCGAGGCCCTCGGCGTCGACGCCCGCGGGCAGGTCATCGGCGTGATGACCGCGATGGGCGAGTCCTCGCTGACCGTCCTCGATCACGGCGACGCCGCCGGGCCGGACAGCCGCGGGCTGTTCCAGCAACGGGCCAACGGCGCCTGGGGCAGCTACGAGGACCGGATGGACCCGACCACCTCGGCCACCAACTTCTTCCGGGCGCTGCTGCAGGTGGAAGGGTGGCAGACGCTGCCGCCGACGATCGCCGCCCACCGCACCCAGCGCAACGCCGACCCCTACCACTACGCGCGGTGGTGGGACGACGCCCTCGAGGTCGCCGCCGCCCTCTCCGGCGCGACCGTTCCCGGCCTCGCCCCCGGCACCGGATCGCTGCCCTGCACCGGCGCTGCGCCGCTCGTGCGAACCGTGACGGGCGACTGGACCACGCCCGCCGACGGTCCCCTCACCAGCGGCTACGGCCAGCGCGACGACCCCACCGGCGACGGCGTCCGGCTGCACGCCGGCCTGGACCTCGCGCCCGGCTGCGACGCGCCCGTCGTCGCGGCATCCGGGGGTGTCGTCGTCCGCGCCGGGCCCTCGTCGGGCTACGGCAACCTGGTCGTGGTCGACCACGGGGACGGCGTGGTCACCCGCTACGCGCACATGGAGGACGACGACCTGCTGGTCGTCGTCGGACAGCCCGTGGTCGCCGGCCAGCAGGTCGCGCGGGTCGGCACGAAGGGCGACTCCACCGGGTGCCACCTGCACTTCGAGGTGCTCGTGGACGGTGTCGCCACCGACCCGCTGGCCTTCCTGACCGAACGCGGCACGGACCTGCGCTGAGTGTGTCGCAGGCGCAGCAGCCGGTGGAACAGCGCTCCGGCTGTGCATCCGGTATGCCTTCCGGGGCCATGTCGACATGACCACATGTCGACCGTCCGTGCTCGATCCCTGACGTCACGTATGGGATCGTGGGGACAGTTCCCGGAGGAGATGAGGAGGGGGATGGCGCCCGAGTCGAGGCTGGCACCGGCAGCGCCGGCGCTGCTGGAGGCGCTGCCGGACGCGGTCGTCGTCGCCGACCGGGAGGGCCGCATCACGTACGTGAACCCGGCCATCCGGCAGCTGCTCGGCCACCGGCCGGACGACCTCATGGGACGATCCCTCACGGTCCTGATGCCCGAACGCCTCCGTCGCGGCCACGGGACCGGGTTCGCCCGCTACGCGGCCACCGGAGAGGGCAAGCTCGTCGGGGCGACCACCCAGCTCCTGGCGCTCCACGCGGCCGGCCACGAGGTCCCCGTCGACCTCACCATCTCGAGGCTGCAGCAGCCGGCCACGGAGGCCGGCGACGCGCTGGTGGTCGCCGTCCTGCGCGACGCGAGCACGACGATCCTCCTGGAGCGGCAGTTCGAGGTCAGCCGTCACCTGGCCGCGATCCAGCGGGTGGCGGCGGCCCTCACCGAGGCGCCGGACGCCGATGCCGCGTTCCGGCAGTTGCTGCCCGCGCTCTGCACCGAGCTGGACTGGGACACCGCGACGCTCTGGCAGCCCGACGGGCACACCGGCCGGCTGGCGCACGCGGGCACGTGGACCGCGCCGGGCGAGGAGCCCGGCGCGCTGCACGCCGCCGCCCACCGGCACCGCTTCGCCCGCGGTGAGGGTCTGCCCGGACTGGCGTGGGCGCACCGCAGGCCGGTGGCGATGGAGGACCTGTGGAGCGATCCGCGGTTCGTCCGGACCGACGCGGCACGGTGCGACGGCGTCCGCACCGGCGTGGCCTTCCCGGTGCTGCGCGGTGACGACCTGCTGGCCGTCTGCGAACTGTTCTCCCGTGAGGAGCGGCCGGTGCCGGCCGAACTGGTCGACGTGCTGGCCCACGCCGGCCGCCAGATCGGGCAGTTCCTCGGCCGGCTGCGCGCCGAGTCGGAGGTCCGCCAGCTCGCCGACACGCTGCAGCGCAGCCTGCTGCCCTCGCACCTGCCCGCCATCCGCGGCGTCGAACTGGCCGCCCGCTACCGGCCCGGCGGGGGCGCCGCGCTGGTCGGCGGCGACACCTACGACGTCATGCCGCTGTCCGACGGCCGGTGGATGGTGTTCATCGCCGACGTGTGCGGCACCGGCGCCGAGGCGGCCGCCGTCACCGCGCTCACCCGGCACACCGCCCGGGCGGCGGCGAGTCCGGCGGCGGAGACGACGGCTGGCCCCGCCGACGTCTTGCGTGCGGTGAACGCGGCGCTGCTGCGCGCCCAGACCGACGGCCCGCTGCGCTTCGTCACCGCGTGTTGTCTGGTGCTCTCCCCCGGTCCGGACGGCGTGTGCGCGACGGTCGGCGTGGCCGGCCACCCGCTGCCGGTGCTCCACCGTCCCGACGGCCTCGGGGAGGTCGGCGTTCCCGGCCACCCGCTGGGGATCACGCCCGACCTCGACGTCGCCGTGGTGGAGGTCGACCTGCCGCGGGGGACGACGTTGGTGCTCTACACCGACGGGGTGACCGAGGCGCGCGACGACGCCGGGGAGCAGTTCGGCGAGGACGGGCTGGCCCGTGTGCTCGCCGGGGTGGCCGGCGGCGCCGAGGCGGTCGTCGACGCGATCACCGCCGCGGTCGAGGACCAGCTGCGCGGCTCCCGGTACGAGGCCGACGACCTCGCCGTCCTCGCCGTCGCCGTCCCCGCCTGACGGGGCTCCCCCAGCTGGGGCGCACGGGCCTGCCCGAGCCCGGCCCCGTCCAGGGGCCCGCCCCGAATCCGCGAGGGGTGGGGAGGACGGGGTCCTTCACCCGGTCTGGCCGGTGTCGGCGTGCGCGGCGCCCACCGGCTTGGACTCCGGCGACCCGCGCTGGCGCAGGTAGACGGCGAAGATCACCATGGAGCCGACGGCGAGCATCTCCGACTGCCAGTTCTGGAAGGACCGGTTCCAGAAGTCGGCCTCGCCGAGGTAACCGACCCAGCTGACCGGATCCTGTCTCTGGCCGAGCCGCTGGGAGTTGTAGGCGGCCCAGCCGGCGACCGAGGTGGCTGCCCAGGTCAGCAGGAAGAGGACGCCCATGAGGAGGCCGAGGGAGCGGGAGAACACCGCCGTCCGCCACCCGCCGGTGCGCGCCCACGGGGGCGACTCGTCGTCGGAGTGCGGGCCGACCTCCTGCTCCTCGTCGGACTCCCGGCCCTCCTTGCCCGGCTCCTTGGACTCCGAGGAGCCGCGCTGCACCAGCCAGACGGTGGCGAAGACGTAGAGGAAGAACTGCAGGTACTCCGACTGCCAGTTCTCCATGACGTCGACACCGAAGGACGACGAGGTGACGTAGTCGAGGAGCGAGACCGTGGGCAGGCCGTTGGCCACCTGCCGGGCGTTGAAGTCCGCCGAGCCCGCGATCACCTGCCCGACGAGGGTCACGACGAACAGTGCACCGAAGGAGAGGCTGAGCGCGTTGGCGCGCAGGAAGCCGTAGCGGGGTGCGGTCATCGACCCATCAGCCCCAGCGCGACGACGTAGGCGATACCGACCAGGATCACCACCAGGAAACCGAGGAAGACCCCGCGGACGCCGTTCACGGCCCCTCCACCTGGCAGTCGTAGGGCAGCTCGCCGCGCGGCTCACAGGCCGCGGCGCTCACCCGCCAGCCGGACGGGGTCTCGGTGAGGAACACCGTGTCGTCGCTGAGGCGGACCTGCGCGTCGCCGCCCCAGACCTCCACCGCCTCCACCCTGCCGCCTGGGAGCGGGACCTGGGAGATGGCGTCGACGCAGGGCAGCGACTCGTCGGACTCCAAGGTCTCCCGCGTCGTCGGCGCGAGCAGCGCACAACGGTCGGCGGGGGCCGCGGCAGGGTCCTCGAACGCACGGGCCACCTTCCGGACGGCGTCCTCCTGGCCCGCACATCCGGTCAGCAGGGCCGCCGCCAGGCCGCCCACGGCCAGGCATCTCCTCGTCGTCGGGGTGGCCACGTCTGCGCCCTCCGTCCCTTCCCCTCCGTCTTCCGGTGGTGCTGACCGGGCCGACCGGCTACCCCGGCGTGTCGGCCCGGCAAACGACGGCCACCGGGCCGGGTAACGGGGGTTGCCCGGGGCCCGGTTACCGTGGCGGCGTGGCGCGGGTGGCGGTGGTCGGCGCCGGCTCCGGTGGCCTGGCGGTCGCGGCCCGGCTGGCCGCGCTGGGCCACGCGGTCACCGTGCTCGACCAGGCCCCGGAGGTGGGCGGCAAGCTCGGCTGGTACGTCCGGGACGGGCACGGGTTCGACACCGGGCCGAGCCTGGTGACCCTTCCCCAGCTGTACCGGGACCTGTTCGCGGCCACCGGCGGGCCGCTGGAGGACGCCGTCGACCTGGTGCGTGTCGATCCCGCCGTCGCCTACCGGTTCGCCGACGGGACGCCGTTGTCGGTGCCCGGCGACGCCGCGCGCATCCCCGCCGCCGTCGACGCCGCGCTCGGCTCCGGCACCGGCACCCAGTGGGCGGCGCTCATGGCGAGGGCCGCGGCGATGTGGCAGGTCACCGAACAGCCGTTCCTCCGCTCCCCGCTGGCCGGCGCGGCCACGCTGGCCCGGCTGGCCCGCAGCGCCGCCGATGTCGCGACGGTCGCCCCGTGGCGCACGCTGCGCGGCCTGGGGACGGCGTACCTGCGCGACCCGCGGCTGCGCACCCTGCTCGACCGCTACGCCACCTACTCCGGCTCGGACCCACGGCGGGCGCCCGCGGTGCTGGCGACCGTGCCGTACGTCGAGCAGGCGTTCGGCTCGTGGTACGTGCGCGGGGGGCTGCGCCGGCTGGCGGAGGCGGTGGCGCAGCGGGCGGTCGAGCGCGGCGCCGTCGTCCGCACCGGCACCGCCGTCGAGCGGGTCCTGGTCGAGGGCGGCCGGGCGGCCGGGGTGCGGCTGGCCGGTGGGGAGGTGCTGCGGGCCGACGTCGTGGTGTCCGGCGCGGACGCCGCAGCCCTGTACGCCGACCTGCTCCCCGCCTCCCGGGCGACCCGCGGGGTGCGCCGTGACCTGGCCCGCAGCACCGCGTCGCTGTCCGGTTTCGTGCTGCTGCTGGCGCTGCGCGGGCGGACGCCGGGGCTGGCGCACCACACCGTCCTGTTCCCCGAGGACTACGACGCCGAGTTCGACGCGGTGTTCGGGATCGGCCGGCACCGGGGCGCGCCGCAGCCGGTCGCCGACCCCACCGTGTACGTCAGCGCCCCCGACGACCCGGCCACCCGCCCCGACGCCGACAGCGAGTCGTGGTTCGTGCTGGTCAACGCGCCGCGGCACGATCCGGACGGCGGCGTGGACTGGGACGCCCCGGGCCTGGCCGACCGGTACGCGACGCGGGTGCTCGACGTGATGGCCCGCCGGGGGCTCGACGTCCGGAATCGGCTGCGCTGGTGCGTCGTCCGGACGCCGGCCGACCTCGAGCGCGACACCCGCAGCGTCGGCGGCTCCATCTACGGGACGTCGAGCAACGGCGCCCGCGCCGCCTTCCTGCGGCCGGCCAACGCCTCGCCGGTGCCCGGTCTGTTCCTGGTCGGCGGCTCCGCGCACCCCGGCGGCGGCCTGCCGCTGGTCGCGTTGTCGGCCGAGATCGTCGCCGGCCTCGTCGGCCCGGCCTGATCGGGAGTACACCTGTCGTACACGTTCGGTGCACCATAAGTGTATGCCGCGTTCCCGGACCAACATCGAGCTGGCCGACGACCTCGTCGAGACGATCATGGACCGATACGGCGTCCGGACGAAGACCGAGGCCGTCGACCTGGCCCTGCGACACCTGGCCGGGCAGCCGATGACCCGGGACGAGGCACTGGCCATGCGCGGAGCCCACGCCATCGACACCCCTCCTGCCGACGTCCCGTGATCTTGGCCGACACGTCGGCCTGGGTGGAGTACGACCGGGCCACGGGTAGCGCGGTCGACCACCGATTGACCGAGCTGATCACCACCGAGGGTCCCCTCGCGGTCACCGAGCCCGTGCTCACGGAGGTGTGTGCCGGCGCACGAGACGAACCACGGGCCGACGACCTGCGCCGACTGCTTCTCCGATGTCACCTGCTGCCGGTGGACGTCGCGGCCGACTTCGACGCGGCCGCGCTGGTGTACCGACGCTGCCGGCGGGCCGGGGTGACGCCGCGCGGCATGGTCGACTGTCTGATCGCTGCCGTCGCCTGGCGTGCTTCGGCCGTCCTCCTCGCCCGCGACGTCGACCTCGACCGGGTCGCCGGGGTGATGGGCATCGCCATGGACGAGGCCTCCCTCCGGAGCTGACCTCACCAGCCCTACGAGCCCAGCGCCCGTTCGACGGCGCCGACGTAGGACGCCCCGAAAGACCCGCACGTGGAGGAGCAGGTGGCACAGCTGTAGCGCACCGCGTCGGGCCTCGTAGCCGGGGCCGAGGGGCTCTTGGTACGGGCCGGGACCATCACGCTGGCCCGGACGCTCACCGCGAACCGGCTCACCGTGCGCCTCGCCGCCGACGGCGCCCCGGTAACGGGACGGCGTCAGCCGCGGGCGGCGCCGTAGCCGAGCAGCGCGGCCAGACCGAGCGCGCTGCGCGGGGCGTAGGCGGTGCGCCACAGCCCGCCGTGGACCGCGGCGTGCGCCTCGTCCTGCCACGGGTGCTCGTGCGCCGGGCCGCCTCCGGTGTGCAGGTCGTGCACCAGCAACGCGGCCATGAGCACGTTCGACGTCGCCGGCTCGAACACCTCGACGCCGAACCGGTGCGCCCCCGCGTAGGCCGCGGCCAGGGCACGGTTCCTGACCACCGAGCGGGTACGGGTCGGCGGGGCGACGTTCATCGACACCGTCGCCCCCGCGGCCCGGGCGACGGTGGCCCGCCACCGCTGCAGCCGCTTGGCCAGCGCGTAGTTCGGGCCCTGCTGCGCCACCAGGCTGTCGACGACCCCCGGATCGCTGCCCGGGACGTAGGAGCGCTGCAGCAGCCGGCCGGCCGAGACCGTCCGCAGCGGCCGGCCCAGCAGCTTGGCCGTGCGCGAACGGCCGGCGTAGGCCCGCACCGACTGCGTCACCGCGTCCGGCGGGACGGCGAACACGTCGGTCGGCGTGGCGAGGAAGGCCAGTGCGAGGTCGTCGCGGGCCGCGGCCAGGCGGACGGTCAGCGCGTCGACCGCCGTCGACACCCGCACGTTGGTCGCGCCGTCGGCGTAGACGTAGTCGCCGAGCACGAGGTGGCCGGGCAGGCCGGTCACCCACTCGGCGACGGCGGGCACCTCCGCGATGAGGTCCGCTCCGGCGCGCGAGGTGTCGTCGACCGGGTACAGCAGCGTGCCGGCGCCGCGGCGGGCGGTGTCGAGCACCCGCTCCCACACCGTCGGGTGCGGGAGGTCGACCCCCGCCACCCGGGCGCCCCAGCGCAGCAGCGCGGTCAGCGGCCCCATCTCCGCGCCCGCGCCGAGCACGACGACGGTGGTGTCCGGCAGCGCCAGCCACTCGGGGTGCGCGGCGACGGTGTGCACCGCCTCGGCGGCCGACGGCTCGACGACGCCGGCTGCCACCCATGAGTCGAGACGGCGCAGCAGCGCGTCGCCGCGCAGTCGCTCGCCGTGGAAGGGCAGCGACAGTTCGCGCTCGGGCTCGGCGGTGCCGGTCACCTCGGTGGTGCCCAGCGCGCGGCCGGCGGGCGCGGTCGCCAGGTCGTCGAGAGCCGTCTCGTCTCCGTCCGGCCCGGCCACCCGCATCCGCCGGTGCAGCGAGGCCAGACCGGCGTCGGCGATCGCCAGCGCGGCCTGGGACGAGGGCAGCCCCGCCTCCACCAGCCGGCGGAAGTGGGCGAGGTAGCCGGCCCGCCAGTTGGTCTCCCGCTCGGCGGCGCCGGCGCCGGTGGGGTCGACCGGGCGCAGCGCGTCGGCGACGACGGCCCGACCGAGGGCGGCGGTGCTGCGCCGCCCGTCGGGCCCGGCCGGGAAGACGACGCCGAGATCGGCCATCAGTCGGCCACCGGCGTTTCCGGCCCCGTCCCGGGCACCGCCCCGAGCTTGCGAGGGGTGGGGGGGACGGGGTCCTTGCTCGGAGCGCCCGCCTCCAGCCAGCGCAGCAGGGTGCGGGCGCCGAACCCGGTGCCGCCCTTGACGACCTCGGCGTCGTCGGCCCCTGCGCGGGCCGGTCCCGCGACGTCGAGGTGCGCCCACGGCAGGTCGCCGGTGAAGGGCCGCAGGAACAGCGCGGCGGTCGTGCCACCCGGGTTGCCCGGCGCGTTGTTGGCGTCGGCCACCGCGCTCTCCAGCAGGTCGGCGTGCTCCTCGGCCAGCGGCATCCGCCACACCGGCTCACCGGCGTGCGCAGCGGCGGTGCGCAGTGCGTCGGCCAGCCCGTCGGTGGTCGCGTAGAACCCCGCCGTGCGGGTGCCGAGGGCGACCTTCATCGCACCGGTCAGCGTGGCGACGTCGACCAGCACCGTGGCGCCCAGTTCCAGCCGCGCCCACGCCAGCCCGTCGGCGAGGACCATGCGGCCCTCGGCGTCGGTGTTGAGCACCTCCGTCGTCCGGCCGCCGACGTGCCGCACGACGTCGGCCGGGCGGTAGGACGAGCCCGAGACGGCGTTCTCCGCGGCCGGGACGACGGTGGTGACGGTGACCGGGAGCTCCAGCCGGGCTGCGGCGTCCACCGCGGCGAGGACGGCGGCGCCGCCGGCCATGTCGGTCTTCATCTCCCGCATGCCGGCGTTCGGCTTGATGGAGATGCCGCCGGTGTCGAAGGTGATGCCCTTGCCGACCAGGACCGGGTGCCCGGCGCCGGCGGTCGGCGGCCGGTAGGTCGCGACGATCACCCGGGGCGGGCTGGCCGAGCCGCCGCCGACGGCCAGCACGCCGCCGAAGCCGCCGCTCCGCAGCTCCTCGGGGCCGAGCACGGTGACCGTCACGTGCGGCAGGCCGGCCAGCCGCTCGACGGCCTGTCCGGCCAGCCAGGCCGGATCCTTGGTGTTGCTCGGCGTGTTGACCAGGTCCCGGGCCCAGGCGACCGCCCGGCCGGTGACCTCGCCCGCGCGCGCGGCGGCGAGGACCGTCGGGTCGGCGCCGTCGGCGACGACGACCGTGACGGTGGCCAGCCGAGGCGGGTGCGGTTTCGACGTCTCCCGGAAGCGGTAGCCGGCCAGCAGCGCCGCCTCGACGGCGGCGCGCACCTCCTCGGCGCCCGCCGGGGCGGCTGCGTCGTCCAACGGGAGCACCAGCCGGCGGGCCCCGTGCTCGGCGAGGGTCTGCGCGCGGCGGACCGCCGTGGCCACGTACCCGCGCAGGTCGGGCAGCGTCGCGTCGCCGGCCCCGACGGCGACCACGCTGCGGGGGCGGCGGCCGGGCACCGGCAGGTCGGTGGTCGCGCCCGGCCGGCCGGTGTTGCCGGTGTCGGGCAGGGCGCCGGCGAGCAGGCCGGCGTCGACGGGCGCACCCGGGCCGCTCAGCCAGCCGGGCAGCGTGGCACCGGTGCCGACCGGTACGGCCAGGACGTCGTCCTCGGTGAGGACCGGCAGGGTGGACAGGACCTCGACCCGCGGCAACGGCGCGGCCCCGGCCGCCGGCGTGCTGCCGGCGGCCGGGGCCGTGTCGTCCAGCGCGGGGCTGCCCGGAGGCAGGCTCGCGGGAGTGTTCAGCTGGTCGCGCCCTTCAGTGCCTCGGAGAGGGCCGCGGCCTCGTCGGGCGACAGCTCGACGACCAGACGACCGCCCCCTTCGAGCGGTACGCGCATGACCAGGCCGCGCCCCTCCTTGGTGACCTCCAGGGGACCTTCACCCGTGCGCGGCTTCATGGCCGCCATGCGTGCCTCCTTCGTCGGCCGTGCGCACCCCGGGGGGCTGCGGCGCGGCGTCTGGTCGATGCTGTGAGCTCCACCCCCATGATCCCGTATCCCGGGCCGAGGTCCAACCCGAGGGGCGGCTTCCCTGCAGGGTCCCGCCGCGAGCTCGCGAGTGGCGGGGGGCAGGGAGGTCCTTTCTCACCAGGTGGCGCGGAAGCACGTGGCGACGTGGTCGTCGACCATCCCGGTGGCCTGCATGAGGGCGTATGCGGTGGTCGGGCCGACGAAGACGAAGCCGCGGCGTTTGAGCTCACGGGCCATGGCGGTCGACTCCGGGCTGGTGGCGGGAACGTCGGCGAGGGTGGCCGGGCGGGACCGCGACACGGTCGGGGCGAAGGACCACAGCAGCGCCGAGAGGCCTTCCGGGACACGCTGCGCGGCGCGGGCGTTGCCGATCGCGGCGGCCACCTTGGCGCGGTTGCGGACGATGCCGGCGTCGGCGAGCAGTCGCGCCTCGTCGTCCGCGGCGAAGTCCGCCACCGCGTCGATCGAGAAGCCGGCGAACGCGGCCCGGAACGCCGGGCGCTTGCGCAGGATGGTGATCCACGACAGCCCGGACTGGAAGGCCTCGAGGCAGAGCCGCTCGAACAGGGCGTCGTCGCCGTGCAGCGGTGTGCCCCACTCCTCGTCGTGGTAGGCGACGTACTCGGGGGCGCTGTCCCCCCAGGCACAGCGGATCCGGTCCACGCCGGCACGGTGACCGCGGTCGGGGACGGTCCCGGTCACGGGACGGCGGCGTCGACGTCGGTGAGCTCGGAGCGCGTGGTGCGCACCGGGCTGCGCCGGGTGGCCAGCACGCAGCCGAGCACGATGACCGGCAGGCCCACCGCCAGGCCGAGGGTGAACGGCTCGTCGAGCAGGAGCACGCCGAGCAGCACCGCGACCGCCGGGTTGAGGAACGTGATGACCAGCGCGCGCTGCGGGCCGACCTCGCGGATGAGCGCGAAGAACAGCGCCAGCGCGACCGCGGTGCACACCACGCCGAGGACCAGCACGGCCACCAGCGCCTCGCCCGGTGCCCGGGCCGCGTCGTCCAGCTGGGGGACGGCGAACGGCGCGTAGACCGCCGCGGTGACGGTGAGCGCGATCGCGCTGGCGGCCACCCCCGGCACGTCGGGGAGAGCGCGGGAGACCACCAGCGGCGCAGTGGCGTACCCGACGACGACGAGCGCGATCGCGAGCAGCGGCAGGAGCCCGACGCCCTCGACGTCCAGGCCCAGCAGCACGGCGATGCCGACGACGCCGAGCCCCATGCCGGCCAGCCGGACCCGACCGAGCCGCTCCTCCTCGCCGACGAGGCGCGCGGCCAGCGCGGCCACGAACGGCACGCCGGCGACGAGCAGACCGGTGAGCGAGCTCGACAGCGTCTGCTCCGCATAGGCGAGCAGCAGCCACGGGCCGGTCATCTCGAGCACGGTGAACAGCAGCAGCGGCCGCCAGCGCCGCAGCGCCGGGCGGAGCTGCCCGCGGGCCACGGTCCACGGCAGTAGCAGCGCCGCGCCGAGGACGCACCGGCCGAAGACCACGACCACCGGCGACAGGTCCTCGACGGCCACCTTGATGAGCAGGTACGGGATGCCCCAGATCAGCGACATCGCGAGGAACAGCGCCCAGCCCCGTCGGCTCATCGCTGTCCGCGCGCTCGGCTGCTCAGCTCCACAGCTCTCCGAGCGGCAGGGTGAAGCCGGGCAGCACCTCCTCGTCCTGCAGCGTGTCGGACCCGCGCAGCACGCGGACTCCGTCGTGCCGGTACACCGTCACCGTCCGGTTCTCGGGGTCGACCACCCAGACGGCCGACACCCCGGCGTCCAGCCAGGCCAGGGCCTTGCCGACGACCTCGGACGCGCGGTCGTTCGGGCTGACCACCTCGGCGACCAGATCGGGGGCCAGCGACGGAAAGCCGGGGACGCGTGCCTCGGCCACGCGATCGGCACGGACGAAGGCGACGTCGGGGGCGCGCACGGTGTCGGGGTCGCGGCGCAATCGGAACCCGGTCTCGGCGGTGAAGACGGCCCCCAGATCCCGGGTATCCAAGAAGGCCCCGATACGGACCAGCAGCCGCGCACCGACCCAACCGTGTTCCGCCCCTGCAGGCGCCACCGTGTGGAGCACCCCCTCGACCAGCTCGTGGCGCATGCCGTCGTCGGGCAGCTCGAACAGCTGCTCGGCGGTCATCAGCGCGCTCTGCTGAGCCGGCGCGGTGGACATGACGACACCCTACGACCGGCGGAGTGGCGTCAGCCCCGGTAGCTCGCGGCGAAGGCGGCGAACCGGCGCAGCGAGAGCCGGATCCCCGCGATGGCCACCGGCTTGACCAGCGGCCAGCCCAGCTTGCCGAGCACGCCGAAGGGCAGCCACAGCTGCTCGGTCCAGGTCAGGAGCGAGCCGGTGCCCTGGGGGGCGACCTCGAAGATGCCCGGTCCACGCACGATCCGTCCGGTGTGCTGGACGACGGCGCGCCGCGGCGGGTCCCACTCGGTGACGACCATGGTGTCCAGCACCCCGAGGTGCCGGCCGCGCCGCCACGGGATGCCGGTGCGGGCGGCGAGCCGGCCACCGACCGCGTGCGGGTCGCCGCCGACCACCTCCACGTCGGTGAGCAGCATCCACTCCCCCTGGCGGGTCCAGTCGGTGAGCGCCGCCCACACCCGCTCCGGTGGCGCGTCGACGTCCACCGCCTCCACCAGTTCACGCATCGGCGCGCCCTCCGTTCCCGCCCACCCCGGGAGGCGGGGCGTCGTCCGCACCGTCCATCGCCCGTCCGGCCTCGTCCAGCCGGGCGCGCAGCGCCGCGACCTGCTCGTCGCGCTCCTCGAGGACCCGCGCGAGCTGCTCGAGCAACCAGTCGACCTCCGTCATCCGGTAGCCGCGCACGGTCACCGTCATGCGCACTCCCCGGACGTCGTCCGCGGTGACCGGCCGGTCCTCGGGCAGCTCGAGCGGCGAGCGGTCGGGGTCGGCCGGCGGCTGGGTCTCCCCCCGGCCGAGCAGCAGGGAGCCGACGAGGAACAGCAGCCCCCCGACCACCAGGACGGTGGCGACGGAGACGAGCGCGGAGAGCACTCGCCGGCCTCAGGCGTCGCTCGGGCCGGCGTCGGCCGGCACCGCCCGCATGCCGCCGCCGTTGTCGCCGGCCGCCCGGGCCGCCTCGGCCTCCTGGACGATCCGGACCACCTCGTCGATGTCGTCGGTGACGGTGAACAGGTCCAGGTCGGTCTCCTTGATGGTCGCCGCCGGCACCATCGTCGTCCGGATCCAGTCGACCAGCCCGGACCAGTACTCCGACCCGAAGAGGACCACCGGGAAGCGGGTGACCTTGCGGGTCTGCACGAGGGTGAGGGCCTCGAACAGCTCGTCGAGGGTGCCGAAGCCACCGGGCAGGATGATGAAGGCCTGCGCGTACTTCACGAACATCGTCTTGCGGACGAAGAAGTAGCGGAACGCGATGCCCACGTCGACCCACTCGTTGAGCTCCTGTTCGAACGGCAGCTCGATGCCCAGGCCGACCGAGAGCCCGCCGGCCTCGGAGGCGCCGCGGTTGGCCGCCTCCATCGCGCCGGGCCCGCCGCCGGTGATGACCGCGTACCCGGCGCGGGCCAGCGCCGCCCCGATCTCGACGCCGGCGGCGTAGTGCGGCGAGCCCTGCGGCGTGCGGGCGCTCCCGAAGACGCTCACCGCGCGCGGCAGCTCGGCCAGCAGCCCGAAGCCCTCGACGAACTCGCTCTGGATGCGGAGGACACGCCACGGGTCGGTGTGCACCCAGTCCGTGGGGCCGCGGCGGTCGAGCAGCCGCTGGTCGGTCGTCGTCCCCTGATCACGCGGGTCGGGCTCGCCGCCGCGCAGCATCACCGGGCCGCGGTGGCGGGTGGGCCGCGGCTTGCGGGCGCCGGCGGGCTCGGGGGTGGTCGTCATGCGCGCTCCTGGCTCGTGGGCGGTCGGACGGCCTGCCCGGAGAGATACGCGACGAGCGCGTCCTCGGCCGGCTGCAGCCGCTCGACGAGGACGTGCTCCTCGCGGGTGTGGGCCAGCTGCGGGTCGCCGGGACCGTAGTTGACGGCGGGGATGCCGAAGGCGGCGAACCGGGCGACGTCGGTCCAGCCGAGCTTGGCCCGCGCCGGGCGGCCGACCGCGGCGACGAAGGCCGCGGCCGCGGGCTCCGACAGGCCGGGCAGCGCGCCGCCTGCGTTGTCGACGACGGCCAGCGTCGCGCCGGCGGCGAGCGCGCCGACGAAGACCTCGCGGACGTGCGCCTCGGCGGCGTCCTCGTCGCGGTCGGGCGCGTAGCGGAAGTTGACCGTCACCGTGCAGGCGTCGGGGATGACGTTGCCGGCCACCCCGCCCTCGATGCGGACGGCGTTGAGGCCCTCGCGGTAGCGGCAGCCGTCGATCTCGACCTCGCGCGCCTCGTACGCCGCCAGGGTGGCGAGGATGCCGGCCGCGCCGTGGATGGCGTTCTCCCCCAGCCAGCTGCGGGCGCTGTGCGCACGGCGCCCGGACACCTCGAGCACCGCGCGCAGGGTGCCCTGGCAGCCGGCCTCGATCTCGCCGTCGGTGGGCTCCAGCAGGATCGCCAGGTCGCCGTAGAGCCAGCCGCGGCGCTCCCGCGCCACCCGGCCGAGGCCGTTCTTGACCGATTCGACCTCCTCGTTGTCGTAGAAGACGAAGGTGAGGTCGTGCGCGGGCTCGGCGCCGGGGACGCCGAAGCGCCCGGCCAGCCGCAGCATCACCGCGTCGCCGGCCTTCATGTCGCTGGTGCCGCAGCCGTAGAGCCGCCCGCTCGCCTCGTCGAGCCGGCTGGGCACGTTGTCGGCGATCGGCACGGTGTCCAGGTGGCCGGCGAGGACGACGCGGGTGGGCAGACCGAGGTCGGTCCGGGCGAGGACGGCGTCGCCGACCCGCTCCACCTCCAGCCCGCCGAGCGCCCGCAGTGCCCCCTCGACGGCGTCGGCGAGGGGTCCCTCGCTGCCCGACACCGACGGGGCGTCGACCAGCGCGCGGGTGAGCGTCAGGACGTCGGCGGATGGGTCCAGCGGGGTCAGGTCACTCACGGCGCCCGAGCCTACGGGCGGCGTCCCGCCCGGGCCGCCGCAGCGCCGGTCGGCCACCCATCCGTTCGCCCCGGGTCGCCGGTGCGCCCGGGCGCCGTCGGCACACCGAGCCCGGCCATCGGCGAGAAGGGGTTCCTCGGGCGGGCTCGCGCTCGACCGCCGGTGTCCCGGCGGGGGAGGTTGTCCTGTCCGGAGTGCTCAGGCGGTGAGTGCAGTGGCATTCACCGCCTGAGCGCGGCGAACCGGACTGCCCGGCACCGCGGGCCCGGCACGACCGCCTGCGGACGGGGGTGTCAGGCCGGACAGCCGGGCCGCCCGCGTCGGAGCAGCACCCGTGGCGCTGGGTAGCGTCGTCGCCGTGACCGACTCCGCCACGCAGTCCGCCGTCGCCACCGGTCTGGCCACCGTGACCCCCGCCGGCACGGTGCTCGACACCTGGTACCCCGAGCCGCGGCTCGGCGCGCCCGAGGGCGCTCCGTCCGGCACCGCCCGGCTGGGCGCCCTGGAGATCTCCGGTGAGCTCGGTCCCGACTACGGCGGCCTGGTGCGCAGCGACGAGTCCCGCGGCGTCGAGGTGGTCGCCGTCCGCACGGTCATCGCCGACCTCGCCGCGCCGCCGGTCGACACCCACGACGTCTGGCTGCGGCTGCACCTGCTCTCCGCCCGGCTGGTGACCCCGCGCAGCATCAACATGGACGGCGTCTTCGGTCTGCTCACCAATGTCGCCTGGACCAGCGCCGGCCCGGTCGAGGCCGCGTCGTTCAACCCGCACCGGCTGCGCGCCGCCCACGGGCAGGTCACCGTCCACGGCGTCGACAAGTTTCCGCGGATGGTCGACTACGTCATCCCCTCCGGCGTCCGCGTCGCCGACGGCGACCGCGTGCGGCTGGGCGCCCACCTCGCCGAGGGGACGACGGTGATGCACGAGGGCTTCGTCAACTACAACGCCGGCACGCTCGGCCCGTCGATGGTGGAGGGCCGGATCAGCGCCGGCGTGGTGGTCGGCGCCGACAGCGACATCGGCGGCGGCGCCTCGATCATGGGCACCCTCTCCGGCGGTGGGAAGCAGGTCGTCTCGATCGGCTCGGGTTGCCTGCTCGGCGCCAACGCCGGCATCGGCATCTCCCTGGGCGACAACTGCGTCGTGGAGGCCGGCTGCTACGTGACCGCGGGCTCGCGCGTGACCCTGCCCGACGGGTCGGTGGTCAAGGCCGCCGAGCTCTCCGGCTGCGACGGGCTGCTCTTCCGTCGCAACTCGGTCTCCGGTGCGCTGGAGGCGCTGCCCCGCACCGGCACCTGGGGCGAACTCAACGCCCAGCTGCACGCGAACTGATCAAGGACCCCCCTGCCCCCACTGCGCGCGGGCTCGGGACGGGACCCTGCAGCGCGGCCGACACCTCCCTCGGGACTCCAGGATCCGTCCAGGAACCGCACCTACAGTCGCGGGCGATGAGCGGCACACGCAGCGCGACGGCACGACGGGGCAGTCGGACGGCGGCCGCCCGCCGCTCACCGGCACGCCGCCCGGCCCCTCGGCGTCGGCCTGCGGCGAAGCGCGGAAGCCGGGGCGCGCCCGCCGGGTCGTGGCGCTCCTGGCTGCCGCTGGGGCTGGTCGGGCTCGTCGTCCTGGGGGTGGTCGCGCTGGTGCGCAGCCTCGAGGACCCGGACCCGGTGCAGCTCACCGGCTCCTGCACCGTGGCGGGCACGGACCTGACGCTGACCAGCGAGCAGGCCTCCTCCGCCGCGACGATCGCCGCGGTCGGCCGCGCCCGCGGACTGCCCGAGCGCGCGATCGTCATCGCCCTGGCGACCGCCCAGCAGGAGTCGACGCTGCGCAACCTCGACTACGGCGACCGCGACTCCCTGGGCCTGTTCCAGCAGCGACCTTCGCAGGGCTGGGGCACCCCCGAGCAGGTGACCGACCCGGTGTACGCGGCCGGGAAGTTCTACGACGGCCTGGTCCGGGTGCGGAACTGGGAGTCACTGAGACTGACCGATGCAGCACAGCGCGTGCAGCGCAGCGGCTATCCGGAGGCCTATCAGCAGCATGCGACCATGGCCGAGCAGCTCACCGCGGCCCTGACCGCGGCCGAACCGGGCCGGTTGACCTGCACGTACGAACCCCGGGCCCCTGGCGGGCGGCTCAGCCAGCGGACCACCGCCGTCGCCGCGGCCGTGGAGCGGGAGCTGGGCGCGGCGACCACCGAGCGCTTCGGCGCGGTGGAGGTCGACCCGGCGGCCGGTTGGCCCGGGGTGACCTGGGCGGTCGCGCACGCCGAGCGGCTGGGTCTGCGGTCGGTGTCCTTCGCCGGGTCGGAGTGGACGACCGGCGGCGGGTGGACACCCTCGGACGCCGGCGCCGACGCGGTGCGCCTGGAGCTGTCCCGCTGAACGAGCCGCGCGCGTCCGTCAGATGTGCTCGACTGCCTGCGCCTCGTCCAGGTCGCGAGTGCCCTCGACCCGGTGCAGGGATCCGCGCCGGATCGAGAACAGGGCTGCCAGACCGACCACGGCCACGACGATCACGAAGAAGGCCGGCGCCAGTTCGTTGCCCGTGCGCTCGATGAGCCACACCGCGCGAGGTAGGGCGCCGTCCCACCGGCGGCGATCACGCCGAGGTTCCAGCCCATCGCCACACCGGTGTACCGCGACCGCTTGTCGAACAGCAGCGACAGCATGGTGTACGCGCCGACCTGGGCGCCCACCGTGTTGATCATGATGAGCAGGTAGGCGAGGGCCGCGATGGCCAGGCCGTTGTCCATCAACGCCAGCATCGGATAGGTGAGCAGGACGTATCCGACGAACCCGATCTCCGCGAGCCGCACCCGTCCGATCCGGTCGCCGAGCAGCCCACCCAGCGGCATGCAGAGGGCCGAGATGCCGATGACAGCGGTCGCGATCCAGTAGACCGGTGCCGGCTCGTATCCCAGCCGTCCGGCCCGCGCACCCGGGACGGGTGCTTGACCGGCAGCGCGGTGGTGTCGACCTGGGCGCGGTCATCGGCCGCCAGCGCCTGGTGTAGCTGTTCGAAGGCCGCCCACAGCCAGCGGGTGCGCCGGTTGACCTCGGACTGGTGTGGCAGCCGGGGGAACAGCTGCGGCCAGTCGCGGGCCACCTCGGCCAGAAACCCGGCTTCGCTGCGCCGGTCCAGCAGATGGCGGACCAGCGCGATGGTGAGCAGTTCGGCGTCGCTGCAGGCCGGCGTCGGACCGGGCCGGGCCGGGATATCGATGTCGCCGGCGGCGATCGCGTCATCGACGAGCACGTAGACGTGGACGAACAGATCCTCGGTGGGCAGCAAGAGATCAGTTGCCGCTAGCAACCCACATAACGCGCCCGAGGGGCAGACGCGGCTCCGATGTCGGGATGCACGAGAGCGTCGTCGCCAGCGGGGTGTCAAGTACGGGGATCCGCCTGACAGCGCGTCCGCTGACACCTCTTCGCTGTCCGCTGACACCTCTTCGCTGCTGCGAGGATGGGGCGCCGGTCGACGGCCGCCCGGCACCGAGGAGGTTCCTGCGCCCGTGGACGACGCGTCCTTCACCACCCGACCGGAGCTCGCCGGCACGTTCGGCATGGTGGCCTCGACCCACTGGCTGGCCACGGCCGCGGGCATGGCGACCCTGGAGGCCGGGGGCAACGCCTTCGACGCCGCGGTCGCGACGGGTCTCACGCTGCAGGTCGTCGAACCGCACCTCAACGGCCCGGGTGGCGAGGTCCCCGTCGTCTTCGCCCGAGGTGACGGACGGCACGGCGGAGCGGCTCCGGTCGTCCTGTGCGGCCAGGGCGTCGCCCCGGCCGGCGCCACGATCGAGGCCTTCCGCGACCTGGGGCTGGACCTGGTCCCCGGGACCGGCCTGCTCGCCGCGACGGTGCCCGGCGCGGTGGGCGCCTGGCTGACGCTGCTGCGCGACCACGGCACGCTCCCGCTGGACGCCGTCCTCCGCTTCGCCATCGACTACGCCGAGAACGGGCACCCCCTCGTCCCGCGGGTGAGCGCGACCGTCGCCGCCGTCTCCGAGCAGTTCCGCCTCCACTGGCCCACCTCGGCCGCCACCTGGCTCACCCCCGACGGTGCTCCCCCGGCCGCCGGCTCCCGGTTCCGCAACCCCGTCCTGGCCGGCACCTACCGCCGACTGCTCGACGCGGCGGTCGGCCCCTCGCGGGAGGCCCGCATCGACGCCGCCCTGGACGCCTGGTACCGCGGGTTCGTCGCCGAGGCGATCGACCGGTTCTGCCGCGGCCCGGTGCTCGACGACTCCGGACGCCGGCACGCCGGGTTCCTCACCGCGCACGACCTGGCCGGATGGGCGCCGACGTACGAGCCGCCGGTCACGCTCGACTGGCGGGGCTGGACCCTGGCGAAGGCCGGGCCCTGGTCGCAGGGGCCGGCGTTGCTGCAGGCGCTGGCGACGCTGGCCGGCGTCCTGCCGGAGAGCCGCTCCGGTCGGTCCGCCTCCGCCCCCGACGCCGAGCTCGTCCACGCGAGCGTCGAGGCGGTGAAGCTGGCCATGGCCGACCGGGAGGCCTGGTACGGGGACGCCGCGGACGTGCCGGTGGACGAACTGCTCTCGCCTGCCTACGCCGTCGAGCGGCGGGCCCTGATCGGGGACCGGGCCAGCACCGACCTGCGACCGGGGTCCCCCGGGGGACGCCCGCCGCGGCTCCCGGCACACGTGACCCTCAGCGCGGCCGGGACCCCGCCGTCCCTCGCCGCCGCCGGCGCCGCGGCTGCCGGGATCGGTGAGCCGACCGTCGACGCCCGGGGCACCACCCGGGGGGACACCTGCCACGTCGACGTCGTCGACCGCTGGGGCAACCTCGTCTCCGCGACCCCCTCGGGCGGCTGGCTGCAGAGCTCGCCGGTGGTCCCCGAGCTCGGCTTCTCCCTCGGCACCCGGGCGCAGATGTTCTGGCTCGAGGAGGGCCTGCCCAACTCGCTCGCACCGGGCAAGAGGCCGCGCACGACCCTCACGCCGTCGCTGGCCGCGCGCGACGGTGTCCCGACGCTGGCCTTCGGCACCCCGGGCGGGGACCAGCAGGAGCAGTGGCAGCTGTGCTTCTGGCTCGCGCACGTCCTCGACGGTCTGGACCTGCAGGCGGCGATCGACGCGCCGGCCTGGCACACCACCGGCTTCCCCTCGTCGTTCTACCCACGGGCGATGACGCCCGGGGAGGTGGTCGTCGAGTCCCGCATCGGGGACGACGTCGTCGCCGAGCTGCGCCGCCGCGGTCACACGGTCACCGTCAGCGGCCCCTGGTCACTGGGACGGCTCTCCGCGGTCAGCCGGGACCCCGGGACCGGGGTGCTGCGTGCGGCGGCCAACCCCCGCGGAATGCAGGGCTACGCCGCTGGACGCTGAGCCGCGGCGTGGCCGGACGGCGACCGGGTCAGCCCGCCAGGCGGTCGACCGCGGCGGCGATCCGCTCGTCGGTGGCGGTGAGCGCCAGGCGGACGTGCCGCCCGCCGGCCGGGCCGTAGAAGGAGCCCGGGGCGGCGACGATGCCCAGCCCGGCCAGCCAGTCGATCGTCGTCCAGCAGTCCTCGTCGCGGGTGACCCACAGGTACAGCCCGGCCTCGGAGTGGTCGATACGGGCGCCGGCGGCGCGGACGGCGGTGGCCAGCCGGTCCCGGCGGGTCCGGTAGCGCTCCCGCTGCTCGTCGACGTGCGCGTCGTCGGCCAGCCCGGCGGCCATCGCCGCCTGCACCGGCGTGGGCACCAGCAGCCCGAGGTGCCGGCGCACCTCCCACACCTGGCGGACCAGCGCCGGATCTCCCGACAGCAGGCCGGCCCGGTAACCCGCCGCGGTGGACTGCTTGGACAGCGAGTGCACCGCCAGCAGGCCGGTGTGGTCCTCGCCGGCCACCGTCGGGTGCAGGACCGACCGCGGGGTCACGTCCCACCCCAGCGTGATGTAGCACTCGTCGGCGACGACCGGGACGCCGTGCGCCCGTCCCCACGCCACCCAGCCGCGCAGCTGCTCGCCGGACAGCACCCGGCCGTGCGGATTGCCCGGGGAGTTCAGCCAGACCAGGACGACGCCGGCGGCGTCGTCCGGCGGGGTCTCGGTGCGCCGCACGCCGAGCCCGGCCAGCACCGCGCCGACCTCGTAGGTCGGGTAGGCGACCTCCGGGACGATCACCGTGCCGGCGCCGCGCAGGCCCAGCATCGTCGGCAGCAGCGCGACGAGCTCCTTGGACCCGACGGTCGGGATCACCGAGGGGACGGCGTCCAGCGGGTCGGCCAGCCGCACCCCGAGCCGGCGCTGCAGCCAGCCGGCGGCCGCGGTGCGGAGCTCGGCGGTGCCCAGCGCCGTCGGGTAGCCGGGGGCGTTCCCCGCGCCGGCGAGGGCGGTGACGAGCTCCTCGGGGGTGTCGTCGACCGGCGTCCCGATGGAGAGGTCGACGACACCGCCGGGGTGGCGCGCCGCCCTGGCCCGCGCCCCGGCGAGCGAGTCCCAGGGGAAGTCGGGGAGCCGGCCGGCCGCCGTCCCGGGGGCTCGGTCCCCCGGCAGCTGAGTCGTCAGTGACCTTCCCCCTGCGGCGGCAGCGCGGCCACCAGCGGGTGGTCCTTGCCGATCTTGCCGGTCTTCGCGGCGCCGCCCGGGCTGCCCAGGTCGGAGAAGAACTCCACGTTGGCGTTGTAGAAGTCCTTCCACTTGTCCGGGACGTCGTCCTCGTAGTAGATGGCCTCCACCGGGCACACCGGCTCGCAGGCGCCGCAGTCCACGCACTCGTCGGGGTGGATGTAGAGCATCCGGTCGCCCTCGTAGATGCAGTCCACCGGGCACTCGTCGATGCACGCCTTGTCGAGGACGTCGACGCAGGCCTGGGTGATCACGTAGGTCACGGTGGTTCCCTCCCGGGGACGCGCGGGGTTGCTCCGCCGCCGATGCGGCCGGTCGTTCCGATCCTCAGTATGGCCCGTGGGACAGCGGGGAAACGTCACGGGTGGCCCGCTGGACCCCCGTCGGGAAGAGCCGGTCCCGACCACGCAGGATCGTGCCGTGGGACAGAGCCGGTCACCCCTGGACGTCGCGGACCTCGAGCGGCTGGCCGCACGCGGCTGGCGGGGCGCGGAGGAAAAACACCTCGGCGACTGGCTGCTGCGCGCCGGCGGCGGCTTCACCGGCCGGGCCAACTCCGCGCTCGTCGTCGGCGACCCGGGACTGCCGCTGCCGGACGCGGTGGACGCCGTCGCCCGGTGGTACGCCGACCGCGGTCTGCGGCCGTGTGCCATGCTGCCCGGCCGCCAGTCCCGCGCCGCGGATGCGGCCTGCGCCGCGGCGGGCTGGGAACGCCCTGAGGACGTGCTGGTCCTCACCGCCCCGCTCTCCGCGTCACCCGACGGCCCCGCGCCGGTCGGTCTCTCCCCCGAGCCGGACGACGCCTGGCTGGCCGGCTACCGGCACGGGGACGGGCCACTGCCGCCGGTCGCCCGGGAGGTCCTGACCAACGCCGAGGACGTCGTCTTCGCGTCCGTGCGCCTGGACCCCGAGCCCGCTCCGCTCGCCGCCGTGGCCCGTGGGGTGGTCACCGACGGGTGGTTGGGCGTCTCGGCGGTCACCGTCGACGAGCCGCACCGCCGTCGGGGGCTGGCCACCGCCGTCATGGCCGCGCTGCAGCGCTGGGCGGCCGACCGCGACGCCCGCTGGGTGTACCTGCAGGTGACCGCCTCCAACGCACCGGCGCGAGCGCTCTACCGGAGGGCGGGGTTCATCGAGCACCACCGGTACCACTACCGGTACGCCCCCGCCTGACCCCATGGGGGCAGGCGCCGGCAGGCGGATCAAGATCGGCCGGAACGTGCCGATGGTCACAGCATGTCCCAGGACGACGGCCACTCCGCCTCGGAGCCGGCACACCTGTCGCGGTTCGACGCCGCGGCGGAGCTCCAGCACCTGCTCACGGCCCTGCGCGTGGCGTGCGGGGCTCAGCGGGTGTCCGCGTGGGTGCACGAGCCGACCACCGACATGGCCGTGCCCTTCCGGCAGTCGGTCGGCGCGGACACCGCGACGCTGCCGGACAGCCTGTACGCGCCGCTCGAGCTGTCCCGCTCGCCCTTCGCGTCGACGGTGATCCACGACGGCCGACCGGTCACCGTCCATGCCGGCGGGTCAGGACCCGTGGCCGCGGAGATCGCCGGGCTCGGCGCCACGTCCGTGCACGGGGAACCCCTGTCCCTGGACGGGGACGTCGTCGGCGTCCTGGTGGTCGAACCGGCCACCGCGGTGTCCGAGCTGCTCGCCCAGGAGGCACCACGGCTGGCCCGCACCCTCATGGAGGCGTGGCGGCGGCGGTCCGAGCAGCGCCGCCTGGCCCAGGCCGAGGTGCTGCTCGGACTCATCGAGACCGCCGCCAACGCGCGCTCCATGGAGCAACTCCTCGGTGAGGCCTGCACCAAGCTGGCGGAGCTGGGCGAGGTGGACCGCGCCTGCGTCTTCCTGCTCGAGGACGGTCGGCTGGTGCCCCGCATGGCGAGCTATGCCGATGGACGACGCGAGCTGGGCACCTGGCAGCAGTTCCGGTCCGCGCCCGTGCCGCTGCAGCTCGCCGAGACGGTGCTGCGCACCGGGGAGCCGATCGCCGCGGACCGGGACTCCGAGCTGCTGGCCGGGTGGTGGGTCAACTCCTTCTCGATCGCGTCGGCGCTGGCCGTCCCGCTGGGGCGCAAGCCGCAGCTCGCCGGGGTCCTCACCCTCGACACCACCCGGCTCCGGCCGTTCTCCGAGGACGTCCGGCGGCTGGCGTCCGCGGCAGGGGCCCACCTCGGCGGGGTGATCCAGCAGGCGCGCACCAACGAGGTACGGGCCGCCTCCCTGCGCACCGCCCGGGTCGTCCGCCAGCTGCTCGTCGAGGGCTCCTCGGCCACCGGCGTGGCCGAGGCGGCCGAGGTCATGGCCCGCGCGGTGCAGCACCTGGCCGGGACCGACCGCAGCGCTGCCTACCTCCTCGACGGGGCGGGCCGGATCGACGAGGTCCGGCACATCGACTGGCCCGACGCCCACAAGGACGTCGTCCGGACCCGGCTGGTCGGCCGGCCGGCGGCCGACGTGGCGCTGTGGCGGCTGACCGCCGAGCAGAAGCTGCCGGTCTTCGTGGAGGACACCGCGGACAGCGACCTCCTCGACCAGCGACTCGTGCGGGAGCTGGACCTGGCTTCCTACGTCAGCGTCCCGCTCCTCTCCGGCGACCGGCTGCTCGGGCTCGTCGTGAGCGGCTCGGTCTCCGTGCCGCGCACCTGGTCGTCGTCGGTACGCGGCGCGATCCGCCAGGCGACCCTCGAGGGGGCCCTGGTGGTCGAGAACGCCGAACTGCGCGCGACCGAGCGGCTACGGCTCCAGCAGCTGGCCACCGAGGCCCACCACGACCCGCTGACCGGGCTGGCCAACCGCCGTCGCTTCATCGAGGAGCTGGAGCGGACGGTGTACGCCGCGCCGAGCCGGTCCTGCGCCGTCCTGATGATCGACCTGGACCGGTTCAAGGAGATCAACGACAGCTTCGGCCACAGCGTCGGCGACGAACTGCTCTGCCAGATGGGGCCACGGCTGCAGTCCGCGCTGGGAGCCGGTGACCTGCTGGCCCGGATGGGCGGCGACGAGTTCGCCGTCCTGCTGCCCGACGCCGACGGCGGCCGCGCCGAGGAGGTCGCCCACCGCCTCGGCGGCGCACTGCGGGAGGCGTTCGTCCTGGACGGCATGCCGCTGCACGTCGACGCCAGCATCGGCATCGCGCTGTGCCCGGAGCACGGCCGCGACCGCTCCCTGCTCCTGGCTCGCGCCGACACGGCGATGTACGGCGCCAAGCGCGGCCGGCACGGCCACCGGGTCTGGCGGGCCGACGGCACCCCCGACTCCCGGGACCGGCTCGAGACGCTGGAGCAGCTGCGCGCCGCCCTCGACACCGACCAGCTGGTGCCCTACTACCAGCCGAAGGTCGACCTGTGGACCGGAGCCGTGGTCGGCGCGGAGGCGCTGGTCCGTTGGGAGCACCCCACCCGGGGACTGCTCTCCCCCGACGTCTTCCTGCCGCTCGCCGAACAGGCCGGCCTCATGCGCCGCCTGGCGCTGCGCGTGCTGGAGCAGTCGCTGCGGGACCTGCGGACGTGGCGGGACGACGGCGCGCACCTCTCGGTCGCGGTCAACCTCTCGGTGTCCAACCTGCAGGACCTCGCCCTGCCCGCACAGGTGGCCATGCTGCTCGAGACGCTCTCGGTGCCCGCCCCGGCGCTCACGCTGGAGATCACCGAGGACGTGCTCATGGCCGACGCGGCCCGCAGTCAGCAGGTGCTGGCCGGGCTGCGCGAGCTCGGGGTGCGGCTGTCCATCGACGACTACGGGACCGGCTACTCCTCGCTCACCTACCTGCGGGCCCTGCCGGTCGACGAGCTCAAGCTGGACCGGACCTTCGCCATGAACCTGACGTCCGACCCGCGGGCGACCGCGATCGTGCGCAGCACCGGACAGCTGTCGCGCGACCTCGGCATGACGATGGTGGTGGAGGGCGTCGAGGACGCCGGCACGCTGGCGGCGCTCCGCGAGTGGGGATGCGATCTCGCACAGGGCTACCACATCGCCCGCCCCATGCCGGCCGTCCCCTTCCTGGCCTGGTTGCGGGACCGGCCGGCAGCGGAGGCACCCTGTTCGACGCCGATGGGACGTCAGCCGCTCCCGCCCGGGACGCGCTGACGATCGGCGACCGACCTCGGGCCCGGAGCGATCGGTCGCCGCGGAGCCGCCAGTACCCGGCCGACGGCGAACGCCGCGGCCACCACGCCGAGCAGCAGGAACGCCAGGTTCGCCAACCCCAGCGCGCCATCCCCGGTGAGCACCAGGTCCCCCTCCGGCCGCCGGATGCTGGCGGCGACCGCCACGGTCAGCCAGACCCCGGCCGGCAGGACGGCCGCGAGCCGGGACCTGGTGAGCCGGGCGGCCAGCGCCACCAGGAGCAGGTTGCCCGCGACCGCTGCGACCACCGACACCGGCACGAGGACGCCGAACACCCGCAGCGGCAGCCAGAACACCTCGACCAGCGCCAGCCAGGCGGCGAGGACGACGACGAGCAGCCCCGCCGCCAGACGGAGGCCGAGCCTCATCCGGGCAGGCCGGCGAACAGGTCGTCCTCCCACCCGGCGGGTCCCGCACCCGGCCCCCGCTCGCCGCGCACCAGCCGGTAGTACTCGGTGCCGAGCACCTCCTGGCCCAGGTTGTTCGACAGCGCGAAGAACGGACCGTCGACGGTGATCTGGGTGGCGTGCGCGCGCATCGCGGCGTCCTTGCGGCCCGCGTGCGCCCGTCCGTCGACCGCCGCGGTGACCAGCTCGTCGGGGACGGCGAACGGCACGTCCTCGACCTCGCCGAGCGACGCGAACGGGGATGCCTCCCCGAGCGCGGCCATCGCCTCGATGCCCTGCCGCATGACCGAGCGCGGCACGCAGCACCAGTAGACCTTGGCCACCTCCCAGGCCGGACCGAGGTCGGGCCGGTACCCGGGGTCGGCGGCGGCCTCGACCGCGCCCATGGCGACCCGGTGGGCCTGGATGTGGTCGGGATGGCCGTAGCCGCCGTTCTCGTCGTAGGTGACCAGCACCTGCGGCCGGACCTCCCGGACGACGGCGACGGCGTGCGCCACCGCCTCGTCGAGGTCTGCGTTCCAGAACGCCCGCGGCACGTCGTTGGCCGGCGTGCCCATCATCCCCGAGTCCCGGTAGCGGCCGGGGCCGCCGAGGAAGCGCCAGTCGGTGACCCCCAGGGCCTGCATCGCGGCCCGCAGCTCGGCGATGCGGTAGCCGCCGAGCTGGTCGGCGTGCTCGGGGCCCAGCAGCTCCAGTTCGGGGACGAGGACCTCGCCCTCCTCGCCGAGGGTGCAGGTGAGCAGGGTGACCGAGGCCCCCTCGGCGACGTAGCGGGCCATGGTGGCACCGTTGTTGATCGTCTCGTCGTCCGGGTGGGCGTGCACGAGCAGCAGGCGGCGATCAGCGGTCACTCGTCCATCCTGCCGAGTCGCGTCCCGCGAGCCTTATGCGGTGCTCCGCAAGCTCTTGCGGTGCCGCAACACCGCAAGAGCGAACGGAACACCGCAAGAACGGTGCCGTGGGAGTGTCGTGGGGTCGGTTCAGCCGGCGTCCAGCGGGACCACGGTGCGGGCCTCGGCGAAGTGGCAGGCCGACGGGTGGCCCTGGCCGCGGTCGACCAGCGCCGGCGCCTCCTCGGCGCAGACGTCCTGGGCCTTCCAGCATCGGGTGCGGAACCGGCAGCCGGACGGCGGGTCGGCGGGGCTGGGCACGTCGCCCTGCAGGATGATCCGGTCCCCCTGGCCGCGCAGGTGCGGCTCGTGCAGCGGGACCGAGGACAGCAGCGCCTGGGTGTACGGATGCGCTGCTGCCCCGTAGACCTGCTCGTCGGTGCCCTCCTCGATGACGCTGCCCAGGTACATCACCGCGACCCGGTCGGAGAGGTGGCGCACCACCGACAGGTCGTGGGCGATGAAGACGTAGGAGAGGCCGAACTCGTCCTGCAGGTCCTCCAGCAGGTTGACGACCTGGGCCTGCACCGACACGTCGAGGGCCGACACCGGCTCGTCGCAGACGATGATCTCCGGCTGCAGCGCCAGGGCCCGCGCGATGCCGATGCGCTGCCGCTGGCCGCCGGAGAACTGGTGCGGGTACCGGTTCACGTAGTCGGGGTTGAGGCCCACCCGCTCGATGAGCTCGCGGGCGCGCCGGCGGCGGTCCTTGGCCGGGACGACGTCCTTGTGGACCTCCCAGCCCTCGGCGACGATGTCGCCCACCGTCATCCGGGGGTTCAGCGACGCGTACGGGTCCTGGAAGATGATCTGGACCCGGCGGCGGTACTCCTTGAGCCGGCGGCGGTTCATCTGCGCGACGTCCTCGCCGTGGAACAGGATCTGCCCGGCGGTGGGCTTCTCCAGCCCCATGAGCAGCTTGGCCACGGTCGACTTGCCGCAGCCGGACTCGCCCACGAGCCCGAGGGTCTCCCCGCGGCGGAGGGTGAGGTTCACGCCGTCCACCGCGTGGACGTGGCCGACGACGCGGCGGGCGATGATCCCCTGGGTCAGCGGGAAGTGCTTGACGAGGCCGCGCACCTCGAGCAATGGCCCGTCAGGCCGGGGTTCCTGCGCTGCGGGCACGGAGGACCTCCTTCCGGTAGTGGCAGGCGCTGGCGCGGCCGGCGGTGCCGACGGGCAGCAGCAGGGGGATGTCGTCCTGGCAGTTCTTGCCGGGGGGCGCCCCCTCGAGGACGCGGCGCGGGCAGCGCGGGTGGAACGAGCAGCCCGGCGGGATGCGAGAGAGGTCCGGCGGCGTCCCGACGATGGGTTGCAGGCGCTTCCCCTTGTCCTCCACCGCGGGGACCGAGGCCATGAGGCCCTCGGTGTAGGGATGGCTGGGATCGCTGAAGACCTCGTCGACGGTGCCGGTCTCCACGACGTTGCCGGCGTACATGACCAGGACGCGGTCGGCGACCTCGTTGACGACGCCGAGGTCGTGGGTGATGAGCAGCAGCCCCATACCGGTGTCGCGCTGCAGGTCCTTGAGCAGCTCCATGATCTGCGCCTGGACCGTCACGTCGAGGGCCGTCGTCGGCTCGTCGGCGATGAGCACCTTCGGGTTGAGGGCCAGCGCCATGGCGATCATGACGCGCTGGCGCATGCCGCCGGAGAACTGGTGCGGATAGGCGTTGACCCGCTCGCGGGCCGCGGGGATGCGGACCCGGTCGAGCAGCTCGATCGCCGCCTCCTTGGCCTCCTTGCGGCTGGTGCCCTGGTGGGCCCGGAACATCTCGGCGATCTGGTGGCCGACGGTGAACACGGGGTTCAGCGAGGACAGCGCGTCCTGGAAGATCATCGAGATGCCGGGACCGCGGACGGCGCGCTGCTCCTCGGCACTGGCCCCGAGCAGGTCGCGGCCCTCGAAGAGCACCCGTCCACCGGTCACGAACCCGGGGGGCGAGTCGAGGATGCCCATGACCGCCTGGACGCTGACGCTCTTGCCGGAGCCGGACTCGCCGAGGATGGCCACGGTCTCCCCGGGGTTGACCTCGTAGCTGATCCCGTTGACCGCCCTGACGACGCCCTTGGGAGTCCGGAACTCGACGGAGAGGTCCTCCACCTCCAGGACGGGCGCGCCCGGCAGGGGCGCCGGCGAGGACGGGGTCTGGGACAGGGCAGTCGACGTCGGAATCACCGCAGCTTCGGGTCGAGGGCGTCGCGGAGCGCGTCGCCGATGAGGATGAAGGACAGCACGGTCAGCGACAGGAAGAGGCTCGGGAAGAAGATCAGGTGCGCGGCGTCCCGGAGCCGGTTCTGTGCGGAGTTGATCTGCAGACCCCAGGAGATCTCCGGCAGCTGCAGCCCGATGCCCAGGAAGGTCAGCGTCGCCTCGGCCGCGATGAGGGTTCCGATGAAGATCGTGGAGTACACGAGCACCGGGGCGATCGCGTTGGGCAGGATGTGCCGCACCAGGATCCGCCGCGTGGGCGCACCGAGCGCCCGCGCCGCCTGCACGTAGTCGGCCTCCTTGACCGACACGACCGTCGACCGCACCAGCCGCATGGACGTCATCCACCCGAAGACGATCAGCGCGAGGGAGACCTCCACGACACCACGCTCGGGCAGCACCGACAGCAGGATGAAGGCGCCCAGGATCAGCGGCAGCCCGTAGAAGATGTCGGTGATCCGGGCCAGGACGCTGTCGATCCAGCCGCCGTAGTAGCCGGCCAGCGAGCCGACCAGCACCCCGATGGCCAACGTGCCGAGCATCGCGAGGAAGCCGATGGTCACCGACACCCGCGCGCCGTACACGACGTTGGCGTAGTAGTCGCAGCCCTGGACGTCGTAGCCGAACCAGGCGGCCGCACTCGGACCCTCGGCCGAGCGGGCCAGGTCGCACTCCCGGGGGTCGACGTCGGTGAACAGCTGCGGGAACACGGCCATCACGAGGAAGACGGCGAGCAACAGTGCCCCGACGATGAAGAAGGGATTCTTCCGGAGGCTGCGCCAGGCGTCGGACCAGAGGCTCGCCTCCTCGATGTCCGGCCCGGCGGCCTTCGCCTCGAGGGTGGTCTCGGCCCAGTCGCCGGTGCGGTCGGCGGCCTCGTCCCGGTGGATCACCTCGCGGTCGAGCGGGTCGGAGCCCCCGGCGTCCTTCGTCCGCAGCGCCGGGTCGGATCTGTGCTCAGTCATAGCGGATCCTCGGATCGAGCAGGGCGTACAGGATGTCCACGACGAGGTTGAAGAAGATGTAGAAGAAGACGAACAGCGTCACGATGCCGACGACGACCGCCCCCTCCTGGCGTAGCACCGCGTCGTACACCGCACGCCCGAGGCCGGGGATGTTGAAGATCGTCTCGGTCACGATGGCGCCGCCCATCAAGGCCCCGATGTCGGCACCGATGAACGTGACCACCGGGATCAGGCTGTTGCGCAGCGTGTGCTTGCCGATCACGACCGAGGGCTTGAGCCCCTTCGCCCGCGCCGTCCGCACGTAGTCCTGCCGCAGGTTCTCCGCCAGGCTGGTCCGGGTCAGGCGGGCCACGTAGGCCAGCGACAGGCTGGCCAGCACGAGGCCGGGCAGCAGATAGCTGTACCAGCCGTCACGGATGCCGGACGTCGGGAAGATCGGGATCCGCAGGCCGAAGAGGTACTGGGCGACGAAGCCCAGGACGAACACCGGGATGGAGACGATCAGCGTGGTCGTCACCAGCACCAGGTTGTCGAAGAACGAGCCGCGGCGGATGCCGGCCAGGATGCCGGCGGCCAGGCCGATGAGCGCCTCGAAGATGACGGCGGCCAGGGCCAGCTTCGCGGTCACCGGCAGCCGGCGCTCGATGATGTCCCAGACCTCGCGGCCGGAGAAGTCGGTGCCGAAGTCGAGCTGGAGCAGGCCCCAGACGTACTTCGCGTACTGCAGCCAGAGCGGGTCGTCGAGGTTGTACTCGTCGCGCAGCGCTGCCTGCACGGCCGGTGACAGCGGCCGGTCACCGGCCAGTGCCCGGATGGGGTCCCCGGGCAGCGCGTAGACCATCGCGAAGATGAGGAACGAGGCCCCGATCAGCACGGGGATGGTGAGCAGCAGGCGTCGGGCGACGTAGCGGCCCATGCGCTGCCTCCTTGTTCATCGGGGACGAGGCCCGGGTCGAGCCGGACCCAGGGTAGGGCCGGACACGGAGGTGCGCCCGGCCCCGCGGGGCCGGGCGCACCTGTCGTGACTCAGCTGTCCGACTCGGTCAGACCGTCACTGGACGACCTCGACGGCCGCCGCGTCGATGCGCCCGAAGGCGTCGATGACGACGTTCGTGACGTCCTCCGAGTGCGCACCCTGGATGACGCCGTAGAACAGCGGCGCCGCCGGCAGGTCGCTGATGAGGATGTCCTCCGCCGTCTGGTAGGCCTCGATCGCCGCCTCGTCGGTGTCGGCGGCATTGCCCTCGGCCAACGCCTGGTCGAACGCCGGGTTGCTGTAGAAGACCGAGTTGGAGCCGCCCGGGGGCAGCGCCGAGGTCGAGTACAGCGGGCCCAGGAAGTTCTCCATGACCGGGTAGTCCATGATCCAGCCGGAGCGGAACGGACCGGTCATGCCCTGGGCGTCCTGCAGCGGGAGGTACTCGGCGAACTGCAGGTCGCCGCGCAGCTGGTACTCCACGCCCAGGTTCTCGCGGAGTTGGTTGCCGATCGCCTGCATCCACTCCTCGTGGCCGGCACCGGCGTTGAACCACAGGTCGACCGGCTGGCTGCGGTCGAAGCCCGCCTCGTCGAGCAGCCGGTTGGCCTCCTCGACGTTGAGCTCGCAGACGTCGCAGGCGTCCTCGCGGTAGCCGTTGACCACCGGGCTGACGAACGACGCCGCCGGGGTGCGGGTGCCGAGGAAGATGGCCTCGGTGATCGCCTCCCGGTCGATGGCCATCGAGAAGGCCTTGCGCACGTTCGGGTCGGCGAAGCGGGCGTCGTAGGTCGGGAAGCCCAGCGAGGTGATGTCACCGCGCGGGTTCTCGATGTAGCGGTCGCCGAACTCCTCGGCCACGGAGGCGATGGCGTCCGGCGGGACCTGGTCGACGATGTCGAGGGAGCCGCCCTGCAGGTCGGTGTAGGCGGTGTTGATCTCGGTGTAGACCCGGTACTCGACCGCGTCGGCGTTGGCCGGGCGCTCACCGCCGTACTCCTCGTACCTGGTCAGCGTGATGCCCTGACCCGGGACGAAGGGCTCCTCGGCCTGGAACGGGCCGTTGCCGACCGGCTGCTCGCCGAACGCCTCCACGTCGTCGAAGAACACCTGCGGCATCGGGAAGAAGGCGGTGTAGCCGGTGGTCGTCGGCCACTGCGCGTACGGGGTCGCGAGCTCGACCTCGAAGGTGAGGTCGTCGATGATGCGCAGGCCCGACATCTCCGTTGCTGCCGGGGGCTCGCCCGTCGGCTCACCGGTGGCGGGGTCGGTGGGCGCCTGCAGGTTCTCGTAGCCGGCGATGTTGGCGAAGAAGTAGGAGTTGCCCTGGGCGTTCGGGCTGTAGGCCACGTAGTTCCACGCGTCGATGAACGACTGCGCGTTCACCGGCGACCCGTCGTGGAACGTCCAGCCGTCCTTGAGGGTGACGGTCCAGGTCTGCTGGTCGTCGGACTCGATGGACTCGGCGACGCCGGTGTACACGGCCTCGTTGTTGTCCGGGTCGTACTCGACCAGGCCGGTCCACAGCGAGTCGACGACCTGGCCGCCCTCGGTCTCGTTGGTGTTGCCGGGGATCAGCGGGTTCTCGGGCTCGCCGATGTAGATGCTGAAGGAGCCGCCTTCGCCGCCCCCGCTCGCCGAGCCACCGTCGTCGTCGCCGCCGCCACAGGCGGACAGCAGCATCGCGCCGGACAGACCGGACGCGACGAGCGCAGCAGAGCGCTTGCTCAACCTCACGTGCAATGCCTCCCTCATCCCGCTCTGCGGGGGGAACGGACCGTTCTCCGGCAGCCCGCGCCATCGGACGGGCGGCCGGGATCGTGCGGACAGGTACCGGAGTCAACCCGGTACGAGCGGGGACCCTAGGCGCGCTTCGCGAAGGGCGTCCACGACCGTCACCGACTTGTGACCTCGGCTCAGGATCTCACAGGGTGGAACAACGCTTGCGCCGACCCGGCCACGCGCCCTGCGCAGGAGTTCCACCCGAAGTGCCGTCCCGCCGGACGTCTTCCGCCATCCTGCCGCCCGGCGTGTCAGGTCCGCCGTCCCGGGTACCGAAGGCCGGACCGACGAGAGGAATCCGGCATGAGTGGCATGGACAAGATGAAGAACAAGGCCGAGGAGCTGTCCGGCAAGGGCAAGGAGACCGCCGGCAACGCGACCGGTGACCGCGACCTGCAGGCCGAGGGCCAGGCCGACCAGGCCTCGGGCAACCTCAAGCAGGCCGGCGAGAAGGTCAAGGACGTCTTCAAGAAGTAGGCCTCGGCCGGCACCCTCCCCCACCACGACGGACGCCGTCCTTCCCGGGCCGGCGTCCGTCGCCGTCCGGGGGGTCAGAGGCGGGCGAGGAGGGCGCGGACGGCGGGCAGCAACGGGCGGTCGGCGGGGATCCAGTCGAGCGCCTCGAGCTCGTCGGCGGCCAGCCAGCGCAGCTCGCTGTGCTCGTGGGCGGTGATCTGTCCGCCGGCCTCGGCGCGGGCCCACCACACCCGCAGCGTGGAGGCGCCCGGCAGCCCGCCGGCGACGACGCCGTCGAGCACCACCTCGCCCACGAACGCCTGCGGGACGACGACGACGCCGAGCTCCTCCCCGATCTCCCGGACCAGGGCCGCGAGCTCGTCCTCCCCCGGTTCGACCTTGCCGCCGGGGAACTCCCAGCAGCCGTCGTAGGGCCCGCCCGAGCGCTGGGCGACGAGCACCCGGTCGCCGTCCACCAGGGCCGCGCCCACCACCTGGACGACGTCGAGCGCCCGCCGGGCGGCCGCGGCGGCGTAGGCGTCCAGGTGGGCCTGCATCGCCCGCAGGACGCGCCGGCGCAGCAGCAGGTCGAGCCCCCGCCCGGGCACCCCCGGCAGCGCGGTCGCCCAGTCGACCTGTTCGTCGACGAGGGTGCCGGCGCCGGTGGCCGTGTAGCGGCGGGAGTGGGTCAGCCAGCGCCAGCCCCGGCCGGGCCCGACGGCGTACACGTCGCGGACCGGCCGAACCGAGACGACCTCCTCCAGCGGCACCGGCCAGGGCCGGCCGAGGGCGCGGGCGACGTCGAACGCCACGGTCAGCGGCGCCTCCACCAAGGTGGTGAAACGCAGCTGCGGCACCGTCCCACACTCCCAGACAGGGCAGACTTGCCGTTGTGCGCATCACCGCCCGGGTCGACTACGCCGTCCGGGCCGCCGTGGAGCTGGCCGCGGCGGCACCCGGCGCCCTCACCTGCGACCGCATCGCCACGGCGCAGGGCATCCCCGGCCGGTTCCTGCAGTCGATCCTGGGCGACCTGCAGCACGCCCGCCTGGTCACCAGCCAGCGCGGCCGGGAGGGCGGCTACCGGCTGGCCCTGCCACCGTCCGAGGTCTCGATCGCCCGGGTCATGCGGGTGGAGCAGGGGTTCCTCGCGGAGGTGCACGGCCAGCGCCCGGAGGACGTCGAGTACTCGGGCACGGCCGTCCCGCTGGCCTCGGTGTGGGTCGCCGCGCGAGAGGCCTACCGGCGAGTCCTCGAGCAGGTCACCCTCGCGGACGTCGTCGCCGGCACGCTGCCGGCCCCGGTCGCCGAGCTGGCCGCGCTCGAGGAGGCCTGGCGGAGCTTCGGCGACGAGGCCGCCGCGGACCAGGGTCGGTGACCGCCGCGGCGATCGCACCCTACGAGGCCGCCCACGAGGCCGCCCACGAGGACGCCCGTGCGCTGGTCGAGCGGCACAGCCGGTTCGTGCTGGTGCACGCTCACCGGCCTCACCGGCATCGACGACCCCTACGAGCCGCCCGCTCGGGCCGAGGCCGTCATCGACACCTCGGTCACCCCGCTGGCCGGGTCGGTCGCCCGCATCCGCGGCGCGATGAACGAGGAGTCCTCTCCCGTCGGCTGACTCACACTCGCCCGTGGCGCGGATGTGGGACCATCGACACGTGACCGATCGCGACCTCCTCCTCGTCGCGCGCCGTCACATCGACCTGGCGCTGGTGAGCAGCGCGGTCTGTCGCCCCGCGCGCTGACCTCCGATCCCCCGCGCAGCGTCCGCTGTGCCCCCCGATCCGGCAGCGCCCGTCCGTTCCCGGCGTTCTGGACGGACGGCGCAGTAAGGAAGACCCGCTGTGACCATCCCTCCCTCTACGAGCGACCGGCCGTCACGCCGCAGTGCACCCCAGCGCGGTCAGGGCCAGTGGGCGCTGGGCTACCGCGAGCCGCTCAACCCGAACGAGCGGATGAAGAAGGACAACGACGGGCTCGAGGTCCGTCAGCGAATCCTCGACATCTACGCGCACACCGGCTTCGGCGGCATCGACCCCAGCGACCTGCGCGGCCGGTTCCGCTGGATGGGCCTCTACACCCAGCGCGCCCAGGGCATCCCGGGAGGCAAGACCGCCGTCCTGGAGCCCGAGGAGCTCGAGGACTCCTATTTCATGATGCGGGTGCGGACCGACGGCGGGGCGCTGAGCAGCGCACAGCTGCGGACCATCGGCGGGATCAGCACGGACTTCGGCCGCGACGTCGCCGACGTCACCGACCGGCAGAACGTGCAGTACCACTGGATCCGGATCGACGACGTGCCGGAGATCTGGGAGCGGCTGGCGGCGGTCGGTCTCACGACGACCGAGGCCTGCGGCGACACCCCGCGCGGCATGCTCAACTGCCCGTTGGCCGGCGTCCTCGAGGACGAGGTGATCGACGCCAGTGGCGTCATGGCCCAGACGGTCGCGAAGTACGTCGGCAGCCCGGAGTTCAGCAACCTGCCGCGCAAGTGGAAGACCTCGATGTCCGGCTGCCCCGACCACTGCACCGAGCCGGAGCTCGACGACGTCTCGTTCGTCGGTGTGGTCGACGACTACGGCCAGGCCGGGTACGACCTGTGGGTCGGCGGCGGGCTGTCCACCAACCCCAAGCTGGCCCAGCGGATCGGCGTCTTCGTCCGGCCCGACCAGGTCACCGAGGTGTGGGCCGCGGTCACCTCGATCTTCCGCGACTACGGCTACCGCCGGCAGCGCAACCACGCCCGGATGAAGTTCCTCATGGCCGACTGGGGGCCGGAGAGGTTCCGCCAGGTGCTGGAGGACGAGTACCTGCACGAGGCCCTGCCCGACGGTCCCGCCCCCGCGCCGGCCACGCACGACCAGCGCGACCACGTCGGCGTCCGCAGGCAGAAGGACGGCACGAACGCTGTCGGCTTCGCCCTGCGCACCGGCCGGATCAGCGGCAGCCTGCTCACCCGGATCGCCGACCTCGCCGACGAGTACGGGCAGGGGCGCATCCGGACGACGACCCAGCAGAAGATGGTCATCCTCGACGTCCCCGACGAGCGGGTGGAGGACCTGGTCGCCGCGCTGGCCGAGCACGACCTGCTGGTGCGCCCGAGCGCCTTCCGCCGGGGCACCATGGCCTGCACCGGGCTGGAGTTCTGCAAACTCGCGATCGTGGAGACCAAGCAGCACGCCCAGGACCTCTACGCCGAGCTGGAGAAGCGGCTGCCGGAGTTCGACACCCCGATCGGGATCAACGTCAACGGCTGCCCGAACAGCTGCGCGCGCTTCCAGACCGCCGACATCGGCTTCAAGGGCTCGATGGTCCGCGACGACTCCGGCGAGATGGTCGAGGGCTTCCAGGTGCACCTGGGGGGCCACCTCGGGGTCGACGCCGCGTTCGGCCGCAAGTTCCGCGGCCACAAGGTGACCAAGGCCGAGACCGCCGACTACTGCGAGCGGGTGCTGCGCGGCTACCTGGAGCGGCGCGAGCCGGGTGAGCGGTTCGCGGCGTACGTCGCGCGCGCCGAGGAAGCCTGGTTGCTCTGAGATGGAGGACCAGCCGACGGGAAGGGCCCGCCAGCTGCCGGTGTTCTTCTGCCCGTACTGCGGGGACGAGGAGCTGACCCCGCACGGGGACGGAGGCGAGTGGCGCTGCGCCGCGTGCCTGCGGACCTTCACCGTCCGGCTCACCGGAACAGGAGTGCAGCAGCCATGACGACCGCCGTCCGGCCCACCCCCGAGCTCGCCGCCGAGGCCGACGCCCGTTTCGAGGGCGTCGCCGACCCGGTCGAGCAGGCCCTGGCCGTCCTGCGCTGGGCCGGGGAGACCTTCGGCGACGACTTCGCGGTGACGTCGTCCATGGCCGACGGGCTGCTGGCGCACCTGGCCTCCCGGGCGGTCCCCGGCGTCAACGTGGTCTTCCTCGACACCGGCTACCACTTCGCCGAGACGATCGGCACCCGCGACTGGGTCAGCGGCGTCATGCCGATCACGCTGGTGAACGTGCAACCGCCGCAGACGGTCGCCGAGCAGGACGCCGAGCACGGCCCGGAGCTACACCAGCGCGACCCCGACCTGTGCTGCTCGCTGCGGAAGGTGCAGCCGCTGGCGCGAGCCCTCGCCGGGTACGCCGCATGGGGCTCGGGCGTGCGCCGCGACGAGTCGCCGACCCGCGCCGGGACGAAGGTCGTCGACTGGGACGCCAAGCGCGGCATGGTGAAGGTCAACCCGCTGGCCTCCTGGACTCAAGGACACGTCGACGCCTACGTCGCCGAGCACCAGGTGCCGGTCAACCCGCTGCAGGAGATCGGCTACGCCTCGATCGGCTGTGCACCGTGCACCCGGCCGGTGGCCCCGGGCGAGGACCCGCGCGCCGGCCGCTGGGCCGGGCGTGGCAAGACCGAGTGCGGACTGCACCTGTAGGTGCCCCGGGCGGCAGGATGACCGCCGTGCCCCGACCGCCGCGCCTCTCCCCCGACGAGCTCTCCGCCGCCCTCTCCGGGCTGCCGCTGTGGTCCGGCGACGGTGACGGCATCCGCCGCAGCGTCGCGCTGCCCGGCTTCCCGGAGGCCGTGGCCGCCCTCGTGCGGATCGGCTTCGCCGCCGAGCAGATGGACCACCACCCCGACGTCGACCTGCGCTGGCGCACCCTGCACCTGACACTGGTCACGCACTCCGCCGGCGGGGTGACCGAGCTGGACCTGGGGCTGGCCCAACGGGTTGACGAGCTGTTCCCCTCCTGATGCGCGCCCCGCGACGGAGAGGGGCGGCCGGTCAGGTGCCGATGATCCCGCCGTCGTCCTTGGTGATGACCACGGTGGCCGACCGCGGGGTGTCGAACTCGTCGTTCTGCGGCCAGGTGCTGCCGCCGTCCGTCAGCGGACCGGTCCCGTGCACCAGCGGTAGCCAGTCGCCGGTGCCGTCGTCGTTGAACCGGGCGACGTAGAGGGTCCCCTCGTCCAGCGGGCTCTTGCCGCTCTTCCGGCAGGACTCCCACGTCTCGGCGCTGACGAACTTGTAGACGTACTCGTCGACCTGGTCGTCGCCCATGTAGACCACGACGCGGCCGTTCTCGGCCGTGTGCACGAAGGCACCCTCGTGCTTCAGCCGTCCGAGGGCGGTCCGCTTGACCGGCGTGGAGTGAGGGTCGAACGGGTCGATCTCGACCACCCAACCGAACCGGTTGGGCTCGTGCGAATCGGTGGGAGTGACGACGAACCGCGGGTCGTGGGTGGCCCAGTTGAACCGGTCGCCACCCACGCCATAGCGGTCGATCGAAGCTCCTCAATGTAGCCAGTGGGTCGCCAGGGACGCTAGGGAGGCCGATCGACGCCGAGGTGACGCCGTCCGGAACTTCCAGGCGCTTTTCGGTCACCGTGCGTTCACTCGAATGGGCTACGGGCAGACCCGAGCCGTCATGCCCGCGGACAGCCCCTCGACCCGCCGGTCACCGGTCTGACAGCGGCAGCACGAGCAGCCGCAGCAGCCGGTCGGCCTCGGCGTCTCGGCGACGAGCACCTCCCCGCCCTGCCCGGCGGCCCGCCACTCGACCACGTAGGTGCCCAGGTCGTCGGCCTCCATGAGTCCGGGCAGCGAGCCACCCTCGCGCAGCGGGGTGACGTAGCGGATGGCGGTGACGGCGGGCAGCACAGTGGCCGGGACCCCACCGGCGGGCGCGCCGGGCAGACTGCCGGCGTGGGCATCCTGCGCGTCCTCGACCCCGCCGACCTCACCGGCGTCCCGTTCACCTACCCCGAGGTGGGCGCGACGCGGGACGCCACGCTCCCGACCGGCTACGACCACCTGGAGCGGTCGGCGGTGGTCGGCTCCGGCCGGGAGGCGTTCGAGCGGGCCGTGACCGCGGTGTTCGACTGGCGGGCGCAGCGCGGCGTCGGGCTGCGGGTGCGGGCCACCGGGCCGGCGAGCGAGCCGGGCACCGTCGTCGTCCTCACCGCCGGGCTGACGCGGCCGGGGTACGACATCCCCTGCCGGGTGGTGTGGGCCCAGACGACCGGCGACGAGCGCGGTTTCGCCTACGGCACGCTGCCCGGGCATCCGGAGAGCGGCGAGGAGGCGTTCGTCGTCCGGTTGACCCCGGGCGACGACGTCGTCTTCACGCTGCGGGTGTTCGCCCGGCTGGCCTCGCCGCTGGCCCGCCTCGGCGGGCCGGTGAGCACGCTGGTCCAGCGGCTGGCCACCGCGCGCTACCTGACCGCGATCCGCCGGGCCGCTCGGGGCTAGACGTCGCGGCTCTCGAGCAGCACCGCCCCCATCGAGCACGCGCCGAGCGCCCAGGCGCTGCACACGACCAGCCCGACCGCCCAGCCGGTCGGGACGGCGAGGAAGGAGTCCTCCCCCACCCGCAGCACGGGCAGCGCCTGCGTCGAACTCGATCACGGCCGGCAGCACGACGAGCACCGTGCGGTGCGCGCGGGAGGCTCGGCGGGACGGTGTCCTCAGGACGCGGCGTCGGCCCGCTCGCGCTGGATCAGCTCCTTGCTGCGCACCAGCCGGGTCAGGGTGACCGCCACCAGGCCGCCGAGGAGGTTGAACAGCGCCACGTACCAGAACCACGCCAGCCAGTCGGCGTAGCCGAACGGTGCTCCGGCGTGCAGGGCGGCGAAGGCGAGCAGGGACTCGACGACCGAGTGGAACATCTGCAGCCCGGTGATGAGGAAGCCGCCGACGACGGCGGCGGCGACCTTGACGCCGTCCGAGGTGGTGCCGTGCTGCATGCGGGTCATCAGGGTGATGGTCATCCCCGCGAGCACCGCCAGGGAGATCGAGGTCAGGTCCAGCGGCGCGTCGATGAAGTGCACCGCCAGCTCGGTCGCGGTGCTGCGCAGGTCCGGAAAGGCGCGCACCACCAGCCAGGTCACCAGCCAGCCGCCGATGAGGTTGGCGACGAGGGTGCCCAACCACAGCTTGCCCAGTTGCCCGAGGTTCGCCCGACCGGCGGCCACCGCGGTGACCGGCACGAGGAACCCCTCCGTGAACAGTTCGCTGCGCGCCAGCACGAGCGCGACGAACCCCACGCTGAAGGCGAGCCCGGCGAGGAGGTCGCTGCCGGTCGCCGCGTAGACGGCGAGCAGCGCCAGCAGGCCGGTAGCGATCTCGAACCCGCCGGAGAGGCCGGTGGCGAACATCTCCGGCCACGACCGGTGCAGCCGCTGCGCACCCTCGCTGACGATCCGGTCGAATGCCTCGACGACCTGGTCCTCGATCGGTGCGTCGCTGTCACCCAGCTCCTCGCGCGCAGACTGCGTCACGGCAGGTCTCCTCTCGGCTGCCCGTCCCTGGCCCGGGTCCTCCGGCTGCCGGCACGGCCGGGCGGGGGCTACCCCGGTACGCCCGGGGCCGCACACGTCCGGCCGCGGGCGGGGAGGATCGGCCCGTGACCACACGACGGCTGGCGACCCTGCACGTGTGGGGCGTGCCCGGCCGGTCGGTGCCCGCCGCGCTGCTGCGGATGGCCACCGACCGGCGTCCGCTGCGCCGCACCCCCGGGCTGCGGTTCGCCAAGCTGCTGGGCACCGGCAGCGGGCGCACCTTCACCGTCCGGGACGCCGACCCGCGCCGGTGGGCGCTCCTCGCGGTGTGGGACGACGAGCGCGCGGCCGCCGCGTTCGAGACCGGCGACGTCGTCCGCCGGTGGCAGCGGATCGCCGACGAGCAGTGGGCCGCCCGGATGCGTCCGCTCGCCGCCCGTGGCCGGTGGTCGCGGCAGGAGCCGTTCGGGCGGCCCTGGCCGCAGCGGTGGGACGGCCCGGTCGCCGCGGTCACCCGCGCCCGGCTGACCCCGCGCAAGGCGCTGACCTTCTGGCGCGCCGTCCCGCCGGTCTCGGCCGACCTGCACGAGAGCTCCGGCCTGCGCCTCGCGCTCGGCGTCGGAGAGGCGCCGCTCGGGTTGCAGGGCACCTTCAGCGTCTGGGATTCCGCCGCGGCGCTGAACTGCTTCGCCTACGACCGGGCACCGCACGCCGCCGTCGTCACCCGCACCGCCCAGGAAGGCTGGTACGCCGAGGAGCTCTTCGCCCGCCTCGCCCTGCTCTCGGCCGAGGGCACGGTGGCCGGGCGCGACCCGCTCGGGTGACTACAGCCGGCACGTCAGGTGCAGCTCCTCGCGGTCGTCGCCCGGGGCCACCCGGATCGCGCCGGGCATCCGGCCGAACTCCCGGTAGCCGAGCCCCTGGTAGAACGCCTCGAGGCCGGTGCCGCCGCGCACGGTCAGGTGCAGGAACTCCAGCCCGCGCTCGCGGGCGATCGCGTGCACGCCGGTCATGAGCGCCCGCCCGAGCCCCGCTCCCTGCCGCTCCGGGCGCACCTGCACGCGCAGCACGGTGGCCCAGTGCCGCCGCAGCGGGCTGACCGACAGCGACAGCACGGCGAACCCGGCTACCTCGCCGTCCACCCGCAGGAGCGCGATGACCTCGCGGCCCTGGTGCACCCGCTCGACGACCGCGTCGAGGTAGGGCGCGAGATCCGCCTCCGTCACCGGGGGGACGAAGCCGACCGATCCCCCGGCGTTGGTCACGTCCGCCCAGCAGGTGAGCAGCTGCGACCGGAGCTCGTCGTCGACGGCCCCGACCGGGCAGACCTCGGTGTGCACGGCTTGATTCTCCGGATGCGGCCGCCGGCCCCTGGACGCGGGCGGGACCCGGCCGCCCCGCTCAGCCGCTCGGACCGAACCGTTCGACCCGGACGTCGGCGGCCGGGATCCCCATGCCGACGAGCAGCTGGCTGGCCGCTTCGGCGAAGCCGGCCGATCCGCAGACGTAGGCGGTCTGGCCCCGTTCGCACAGCGGTACGAGGTCCGCGGCGGTCAGCCGCCCGGCGGTCCGGAGACCATGTGCTTCGCGGGTGGTCGCCACCAGCGCGCCGGCCGCGAGCAGTTCGCCGGCGTAGGGCAGCTCGGCCAGGGTGCGCGTCGAGACCGCGATCCGTAGCAGGTCGGTGCGGCCGAGCTCGCGTGCGGTACGCACCATGGCCACCAGCGGGACGATGCCGGTACCGCCGCCGACCAGCAGCGCCGGGCGTGCGCCGTCCCACGCGAACCAGCCGCCGATCGGGCCGCGCACGTCGAGCTCGTCGCCGGGCTCGACGACGTCGGCGAGGTAGGTGGACACCTCACCCTCGTCGAGGCGTTCGACGAAGAGCTCGACCAGCGGGTCGCCCGGCGCGGAGGCCACCGAGTACGACCGCTGGGCGGTGTAGCTGTCCTCGGCGGTGAGCCGGACGACGTAGTGCTGGCCGGCCAGGTGCTCGACCCGGTCGGCGACGTCGAGCCGCAGCTCCACCCCCCGCGGGACGGGCCGCCGGACGCCGGCGACGGTCGCCGTCCGCCACCCGCCGCTCGGGGCGCGCCGGCCGGGTTCAGTCACCCTGGTAGCGCTGCTCGCGCCAGGGGTCGCCGCGGTCGTGGTAGCCGTTCTGCTCCCAGAAACCGGGCTGGTCGCGCTGCAGGAGGGTCAGCCGGGTGACCCACTTGGCGCTCTTCCAGAAGTAGAGGTGCGGTACGAGCAGTCGCACCGGGCCGCCGTGCTCGACCGGCAGCGGCCCGCCGTCGTACTCCCAGACGACCCACGCCTTCCCGCCGGTGACGTCCGCGAGCGGCAGGTTGGTGGTGTAGCCGGTCTTCGACGTCGCGACGACGAAGTGCGCGTCCGCGGTAGGGCGGGTTGCCTCGAGCAGCGTGTCGACGCTGACGCCGGCGAACCAGGTGTCGAACTTCGACCACGTGGTGACGCAGTGGATGTCGCCGCGGTACTCCGAGCGCGGCAGGAGGTGCGCCTCGTCCCAGGTCCACGTCGTCGGGTTCTCCACCCGGCCGTCGACGGTGATGCTCCAGGTCTCGGGGGCGATCCGCGGGGTGGGCTCGGCGGTCAGCACCGGCCAGTCGCGGCCGACGTCGTACTGCCCGGGCGGCAGCCGGGGGTCGCGCTCGCGGCGGCGGCCGAGGAAGCCTCGCGTGGGTCCAGGCATGCCCTGCTCCTCCCCCGCCGGGGCGTTCGCCAACCCCGCGGGAGACGTCCGGCGGCGCACCACCGCGGTCGAGCCGGCGCACTGTAGCGGCTCCAAACGGTTAGGGCACCCTTACGAGAGCTGAGTCACCATGTGTTGATTTGGCCGGGAACCTGGTAGAGACCTAGCTTTGGTGTTGTGGTGACGGCGACAGAACCCGGCCAGCGCAGAGCGCCCAGGGCCGCCAAGACGAGCTCGGTCTTCAAGAAGGTCGTGATGGCGGTCAGCGGCATCGTCATGCTGCTGTACCTGATCGCCCACATGATCGGGAACCTGAAGATCTTCGCCGGCCGGGAGTCGTTCAACGGCTACTCGGAGTGGATCCGCACCATCGGGGAGCCCGCCGTCCCGGCGCAGACCACGCTGACGATCATCCGGATCGTGCTGCTGGTCGCGGTGGTCGCGCACTTCTGGGCGGCCGTGTCGCTGTGGCGGCAGGCCAAGCAGGCCCGGCCGCAGCGGTACGTCACCAAGAAACCCGTGGCCCAGAGCTACGCCTCGCGCACCATGCGGTGGGGCGGCGTCATCGTCGGCCTGTTCATCGTCTACCACATCCTCGACCTCACGGTCGGCGCCGTGAACCCCGCGGGCACCGACGCCAGCCCCTACGACCGCGCGGTGGCCGGCTTCTCCAACCCGTTCGTCACCGCGGTCTACGTGATCGCCCTGATCCTGCTGGGCATGCACCTGCGGCACGGCATCTGGAGCGCCACGCAGACCCTCGGGCAGAGCAACAAGCGCCGGGAGAAGACCGTCAACCTCTTCGCCCTCGTGTTCTCCGTGGTGCTGATCGGCGGGTTCCTGATCGTCCCCTTCTCCGTCCTCTTCGGGCTCGTCGACTAAGGAGCTCCCCGCGATGCCGCTCGACCTCTTCTCCGTCGGCGACCCGATCGCCGACACCAAGGCGCCGATGGACGTGCCGATCGGCGAGCGCTGGAGCACCCGCCGGTTCCGGGCCCGCCTGGTCAACCCGGCCAACCGCCGCAAGCTGACCGTGATCGTCGTCGGCACCGGCCTGGCCGGCGGCTCCGCCGCCGCGACGCTCGGCGAGGCCGGCTACCAGGTGAAGTCCTTCTGGTACCAGGACAGTCCGCGCCGGGCGCACAGCGTGGCCGCGCAGGGCGGCATCAACGCCGCGAAGAACTACCGCAACGACGGCGACAGCGTGCACCGGCTGTTCTACGACACCGTCAAGGGCGGCGACTTCCGCTCCCGGGAGAACAACGTCCACCGCCTGGCCGAGGTCAGCGTCAACATCATCGACCAGTGCGTCGCCCAGGGCGTGCCCTTCGCCCGCGAGTACGGCGGCCTGCTGGACAACCGCTCGTTCGGTGGCGCGCAGGTGTCGCGCACCTTCTACGCCCGCGGCCAGACGGGCCAGCAGCTGCTCTACGGCGCCTACCAGGCGCTGGAGCGGCAGATGGCGGCCGGCACCGTCGAGCAGCACGCCCGCACCGAGATGCTCGACCTGATCATCGTCGGCGGCCGGGCCCGCGGGATCATCGCCCGGGACCTGGTCACCGGCGAGATCAGCACCCACTTCGCCGACGCCGTCGTCCTGGCCACCGGTGGGTACGGCAACGTCTTCTACCTCTCCACGAACGCCAAGGGCTCCAACGCCACCGCGATCTGGCGGGCGCACAAGCGGGGCGCGTACTTCGCCAACCCCTGCTACACGCAGATCCACCCGACCTGCATCCCGGTCAAGGGCGACTACCAGTCCAAGCTCACGCTGATGAGCGAGTCGCTGCGCAACGACGGCCGCGTGTGGGTGCCCAAGGAGCGCGGCGACACCCGCGACCCGCGGGACATCCCCGAGTCCGAGCGCGACTACTACCTCGAGCGGATCTACCCCTCGTTCGGCAACCTGGTGCCCCGTGACATCGCCTCGCGCCAGGCGAAGAACGTGTGCGACGAGGGCCGCGGCGTCGGCCCGGGCGGGCTCGGTGTCTACCTGGACTTCGGTGACGCCATGAAGCGACTGGGCCGGCCGGCCATCGAGGCCAAGTACGGCAACCTCTTCGACATGTACGCCCAGATCACGGGCGAGGACCCGTACGAGACCCCGATGCGGATCTACCCGGCGGTCCACTACACGATGGGCGGGCTGTGGGTCGACTACGACCTGCAGTCGACGATTCCCGGCATGTTCGTGATCGGTGAGGCGAACTTCTCCGACCACGGCGCGAACCGCCTGGGCGCCAGCGCGCTGATGCAGGGCCTGGCCGACGGCTACTTCGTCCTGCCCAACACCATCAACGACTACCTGGCCGACGGCCCGTTCGAGAAGATCGACGACAGCCACCCGGCCGCGGTCGAGGCGCTGCAGAACGTGCAGGGCCAGGTGCAGAAGCTCCTGTCCATCAACGGCACCCGCACCCCGGCGTCCTTCCACCGGGAGCTCGGCCGGCTGATGTGGGACCTCTGCGGCATGGAGCGCTCCGAGGAGAGCCTGCGCAAGGCCCTGGACCGGATCCCCGAGATCCGCCAGGAGTTCTGGACCAACCTGAAGGTCACCGGGGACCAGGGCGGCTTCAACCAGACCCTGGAGCACGCCGGCCGGGTCGCCGACTTCATCGAGCTCGCCGAGCTCATGTGCGTCGACGCCCTCCACCGCGCCGAGAGCTGCGGTGGCCACTTCCGGGCCGAGAGCCAGACCCCCGAGGGCGAGGCGCTGCGCGACGACGACAACTTCGCCTACGTCGCCGCGTGGGAGTGGACGCCGGAAGGCGCTCCCCCGGTCCTGCACCGCGAATCCCTCGAGTACGAGTACGTCCACCTCGCCCAGCGGAGCTACAAGTGACAGCGACACGTGAGGGCGCGACCTTCGCATCCGGTACGGCGGCCGACCCGGCCATGGCCAAGCACGACATGACCCTGACCCTGCGGGTCTGGCGACAGAAGGGCCCCGCCGACAAGGGCCGGATGGTCTCCTACACGGTCACCGACATCTCGCCGGACATGTCGTTCCTGGAGATGCTGGACGTGCTCAACGAGCAGCTGATCCAGGCCGGCGACGACCCGGTGGCCTTCGACCACGACTGCCGCGAGGGGATCTGCGGCATGTGCGGCGTCATGATCAACGGGCAGGCGCACGGCCCGGAGCAGACGACGACGTGCCAGCTGCACATGCGCAAGTTCTCCGACGGCGACACGATCGACGTCGAGCCGTGGCGGGCCAGCGCCTTCCCGGTGATCAAGGATCTCGCGGTCGACCGGCGGGCGCTGGACCGGATCATCCAGGCCGGCGGCTACATCAGCGCCCCGACCGGCACCGCCCCGGAGGCCCACTCGGTCCTGGTTCCCAAGAAGGACGCCGATGCGGCCTTCGACGCGGCGACCTGCATCGGCTGCGGCGCCTGTGTGGCGGCGTGCCCGAACGCCTCCTCGATGCTGTTCACCGCGGCGAAGGTCAGCCATCTCGGGCTGATGCCGCAGGGCCAGCCCGAGCGCAACGACCGGGTGGTGAACATGGTCGCCCAGCAGGACCGCGAGGGCTTCGGCGGCTGCACCAACATCGGTGAGTGCTCGGCGGCCTGCCCGAAGGGCATCTCGATGGAGAACATCTCCCGGCTCAACCACGACCTGCTCGGTGCCCTGCGGGCGGGCGCCCGGCCGAAGAGCTGAGTGGTGACGTCGTCGGCCTACCGGCCGACACCGCGGCCAGGAGCCGTCCCCGACGAGCGCTGAGCCTCGGCCCCGTCCCGGGCCGGCCCCGTCCAGAGGATCGCCGCGGCCCCGTCCCGGGTCCCGCCCCGAGCGTGCGAGGGGTGGGGAGGACGGGGTCCTTCTGCTCGTCGGGGAGGCCTCCGGTCCCCACTCCTCCCACTCAGTCGTCGGCGGCCTCGACGTCCCGCCGGTCCAGCGCGCCGGCCTCGACCAGGACGTCGAGCGCCGGCTCGAGCCCGGAGAGCGCGCGGGCCAGGTCCTCGGGCCGGGCGATGGTCCAGGCCTGGGTCTCCACGTAGCAGCGCACCGCCTGGTCGAACGCCTCCTCCCCCGCCGCCTCGCGCGCGGCCTCCAGCGCCGCGGCGCCCTTGCCGTAGACCAGCGCCTCGTACTGGTCCTGGTCGTCGAAGTCGGCCATCGAGCCGCCGACGGCGCCCCGGAGGTCGAGGTCCTCCTCGTGCGTGTGCGGGTCGGCGACCGTCTCGGCGAAGCTGGCGAAGGCCTCGTCCAGCCAGGGGTCGCGGAACTGCGAGTTGCCCACCATTCCGTAGAACCACATGTGCGCGACCTCGTGGACCACCAGGCCGGCGTCGGTGCCGCCGAGCAGGATCGAGGAGGAGTACTCCTCGCCGCCGCCGTCCTCCCCGTCCGAGACGAGCGGCACGGTGAGGGTCGGGTACGGGAACGGGCCGAAGCGCCCCTCCAGGACACCGATCGCCTCGGCGGTGGCCTCGGCGAGCTCGTCGGCGGAGGTGTCGGCCTCCGGGAGCACGCCGGCGGTGACCCGCGTGCCGCGCACGTCGACCGTCGCGGTGTCGAACTGCCCCACCGCGACGCTCACGTCGCGGGCGACGGGGTCGTGGGACTCCCAGACCCGGCGCCCGCCGGCGGCGTCCCGCGGCTCCGCCTGGTCGCCCGACATGAGGACGACGAGGTCGTCGGGCACCGAGACGCGGATGGTGGTGTCGGCCGCGGGGGCGGCGGTGGTCTCCCCGCTGATCTCGACCATCGGGTCCCGCGCCCAGCCGGAGCCCGGCTCCCAGGTGAGCAGCGGGAAGCCGCTGGCCCACCAGGTCACGCCGTCGTCGGCGCCCAGACGGTCGAAGCCGGCCGGCGTGCGTTCGGACGTGAGCCGCAACCGGAAGTCCAGCTCCACCGAGACGGTCTGCCCCGCCGGCACCGGCTCGCGGAGGTTCACGCGGTAGAGGCCGCCCGGGGTCCCGCGCGCGGCCCCGGCGTCCACGTAGCCGCCGCCGGCCACGAGGTCCCCGCGCACCGACTCGACGGTGAGCCGGTGTCCGGCCGACTGGGGTGCGTTGGGGATCAGCCGGAACCACAGCTCCTCGACCGGCAGGTCCGGGGTGAGGGCCACGGATTCGGTGCCGGTCACGGTCCTGAGGTCGTCCCCGAGCCGGAAGTCGAGGCCGACGACCGGCCGGTCCGGGTCGGGCTCGGCCCGCTCGACGGTGGGGCAGCCGGCGGCCGGCGGTGTGGCCACGGGGTCGTCGGCCGCCGTGCAGCCGGCGAGGAGGACGACCGCGCCGCAGGCCCAGACCCGGGTACGGGCCCATCGGAGGCTCGGTGTGGTGCGGACGGTCGCGTGGCGCATCGGCTCAGCTCACCCGGCAGGTCGGCCCGGCCCGCGCCCGACGGGTCTGCTCCCAGCCGCCCCGCTCGCCAGGACCATAGAGAACGGGGTCGAGCCGCGACAGGTCCCGGCGCGCGGAACTGCAACCGTCGAGCACCCCCCGGCTCTGCGGCGGCGCATCCCTCCGGGACCCGGTCGGCGAGGCGGCGGCCGTGGAATGCCGGCGGCCTCGCCCACCTTGTCCCCGGCGTGGTCTGCCGGCGACCACCGAGACGGAAGGACGCCTGTGACCGCGACCCGGGAGACCCCCACCATCGCCGTGGAGGTCCCCGCGGCCCCGCCGAGCCGGGCGGTGCTCGCCCTGGTGCTCGGCGCGTTCGTCGCTGTGGGGCCGCTGACCATCGACATGTACCTGCCGGCGCTGCCGACCATCGCCGAGGACCTCGCGACGACGCCGTCGACCGTGCAGCTCACCCTCACCGGCACGCTGGTCGGCCTCGCGCTCGGCCAGCTGGTGCTCGGGCCGCTGTCGGACGCGTTCGGCCGCCGTGGTCCGCTGCTGGCCGGGACGGCGCTGTACGCGGTGGCCTCGCTGCTCGTGCTGCTCGCGCCGAACATCGCCGTCCTCGGGGTGCTGCGCGTGCTGCAGGGCGTGGGCAGCGCGGCCGGCGCGGTGATCGCGATGGCCGTCGTCCGTGACCTCTTCACCGGGCGGGCGGCGGCCACCATGCTGTCCCGCCTGTTCCTCGTGCTCGGTGCCGCGCCGGTGCTGGCGCCGACGATCGGCGGGGAGCTGCTGCGGTTCACCTCGTGGCGCGGCATCTTCGTGGCCCTCGCCGCCTACGCCGGACTGCTGCTGATCGTCGGCGCGCTAGGCCTGCGCGAGACGCTCCCACCGGAGCGCCGGGTCGGCACGGGCGTCACCGGGACGCTGCGGACCTACCGGGCACTGCTGCGCGACCGCACGTACGTCGGCCTGGTGCTGGTCGCCGGACTGACCATGGCCGGGCTGTTCAGCTACGTCTCCGGCTCCTCGTTCGTCTTCCAGCGGGAGTTCGGCCTGGACGAGCAGCAGTTCGGGCTGCTGTTCGGTGCCGGCGCGTTCTGGCTGATCGCCGCGACGCAGCTCAACCCCGTGGCGCTGCGGTTCTGGTCCCCGGAACACGTGCTGGTCGCCGGTGTCGCGATCGGGGCGGGAGCGGGCGCCGTGCTGGTGGGGCTGGCCGCCACCGGCACGGGCGGGCTGCTCGGCGTCGTCCTGCCGCTGTGGGCGGTGCTCTTCGCGGCGGGGCTAGCCCTGCCCAACGCCCCGGCGCTGGCGCTGTCCCGGCACGGGGAATCGGCGGGGGCGGCGGCCGCGCTGCTGGGCGCCGTGCAGTTCGGCGTCGGTGCCGCGGTGGCACCGGTCGTCGGGCTGCTGGGCAACGATGCCGCGGCGATGGGCACGGTCGTGGTGGCTGCCCTGCTCGTGGCGATCGCCGTCCTGGTCGTCGTGGTGCGGCCGTGGCAGCTGCCCGAGCCGCAGGACGCCGTGCCGGCCTGACCCCGCGCCGGCCCGGCGTGCGCCACGAGGTGCCGGCCGCGGTGGGTGGTCAGCCGACGGGGATGACCGTCCTGGCCTCCAGCCAGCGCTGCACCTGCTGGGCCGGCAGCGGCCGGCTGAGGTGGTAGCCCTGGACGACGTCGCAGTCCAGGGCGGCCAGCGCGTCCACGGTGTGCTGGTCCTCGACCCCCTCGGCCACGAACACCAGGCCGAGGGCGTGCGCCAGCTGCAGGGTCGAGGTCACGATCGCCGCCGCCCGGGGGCTGCCGGTCATCGCACTCACGAACGTCCGGTCGAGCTTGAGCTCGGTCACCGGGAGGGTGGCGAGGTAGGACAGGCTCGAGTACCCGGTGCCGTAGTCGTCGATGGAGACGCCGACGCCCGCCTCCCGCAGCCCGGCGAGCACCCGGACGGCGCGCTCCCGGTCCTCCATGAGCAGGCTCTCGGTGACCTCGAGGACCAGCGCGGCCGGCGGGACACCGTGCCGGGCCAGCAGCGCGGTCACCTCGTCGGGGAACCGCTCGTCGACCAGGTTCGACGGGCTGACGTTGACGGCGACGGTGAGCTCCCAGCCCCGGTCGGCCCAGGTGCGCCGCTGGGCGAGGGCGAGGTCCACGACCCTGGTGGTGAGAGCGGGCATGAGGCCGGCGGACTCGGCCAGCTCGATGAAGGCGTCGGGGAACAGCAGTCCGCGCTCGGGGTGCTCCCAGCGCACCAGCGCCTCCACCCCGTCGACCCGGCCGGTCGGCAGGCTCAGCTTGGGCTGGTAGTGCAGCACCAGCTCGCCGTCGTCGATCGCGCGGCGCAGCTGGGCGATCGCCTCGAGCCGGTGCCGGCCGGAGCCGTGGCGCCCCTCGTCGTAGACGACCGCGCCGCTGCGGCCGGCCTTGGCCGAGTACATGGCCAGGTCGGCCATCTGCAGCAGCTCCTCCGCGCGCGTCGAGTGCAGCGGACCGACCGCGACGCCGACGCTGGCGTCCACGCTGAGCGCCATGCCGGCGAGCTGGGAGGGCCGCTGCAGCGTGGCGCAGAGCCGCTGGGCCAGGGCCAGCGCACCGGCGTCGTCCAGGCCCGCGGCGAGGACGACGAACTCGTCCCCGCCCAGGCGGGCCAGCAGGTCGCCGGATCGGAGCTGGCCGGCCAGCCGCGGGCCCACCTCGCGCAGCAGGGCGTCCCCGACGGCGTGTCCGAGGGAATCGTTGATCTCCTTGAACCGGTCGAGGTCCAGGACGAGCACCGCGGTGGTCCCGCCCCGGGCCATCCGCACGTCGGCGGCGCCCAGCGTCTCGAAGAGCCGCCGCCGGTTCGGCAGGCCGGTGAGCTCGTCGGTCCGCGCCTGACGTCGGCTGTCGGCCAGGGCCTTCACCTCGCGGAAGGTCAGCGCGGTGCGGGCGAGCGCGGCGAGGACCGCACCGAAGGCGAGCACCCCGGCCACCGGGTCGCCGTGTTCGACGTAGCCCCGCAGCAGGAGGGCCAGCGCAGCGAGCGCACACGCTCCCGGGATGACCAGAACGCGCATGGTGCGGAGCCGCGCGGTCACCGCGGGCGACGGCTGCTGGCAGGCGGCCAGGCCGTAGCAGACGAAGACCAGCCCCCAGCCCACGTCCAGGAGGCCGCCGGCGGCGTAGCTGCCTTGGACGACCTGGTAGGCGTAGGCGGTGTCGGTGAGCACGAACAGCCCGGTGCCGGCGGTGAGCCACCACCAGCACCCACCGGCACCACGGCCGATGACGGCCAGCGCCCCGGCGATGAGCACGAGGAGCAGCAGGTCGGCCACGGGGTAGACGGCGACCAGCGCCACCCGGTCCAGGGCCGTGTGCAGGGAGGCGCCGAGCACGAACGCCGCGGCGAAGGCCGCCGCGGTCAGCCCGGTGACCACGCCGTCGAGCCACATGCTGGAGGTCAGCCGGCGCACCCGCGCCCGCAGCATGCCGAACAGCGCCGCGCTGACCAGCGGGTAGAAGGCGATGAAGCCGAGGTCGAACCAGGCCGGACGGTCGACGACCGCCGTCCCGCGGCTGGACAGGGCGTAGCCCGAGGCGCTGACGGTGTAGGTCGCGACGGCACCGGCGAAGCAGAGCCAGGCGGTGCGGTCCTCGGGGGACACGCGCGCCCGGAGAGCGAGCAGCCCGGTCAGCCCCGCGAGGAACACCCACTTGCCGCTGACCGCCAGCGTGGCGAGGGCCCCGCTGCCCAGGACCGTGATCAGCACGGAGATCGCGTAGGTGGCCCCGAGGACGGCCGCGGCCCGGCGGACGAGCCGCAGCAGCCGGTCGGCCGGCCGCCGGTCCCCGACGCGCCGCATCGCGCGCCATCCACCCCGCTGCATGCACACGGGATCGGCCGGAACGCCCGGCCACTCCAGCCGGAAGCCGTCCCCGAGGCCGCTGCTCCCCCGTGGAGGGAGGCCGCACGGTCAGCCGGCGGCCGTTGCCGCGTCGTCCCGGCGGTCGGCCCCGGCCACGTGCTCATGCCCGGCCACGGGTCCGGTCGGGGCGTCCGACCGCTGGAGCAGCCGGGCGCTGGCTGCTCAGCGGCTCTGCAGCGCGTCCAGCGCGACCGCCATGGACGCCGCGACGCGGAAGTCCAACCGCGGGTCGGGCACGGTCACGACGTAGCGGTCGCGGACCGCCTTCCGCCGCTCGCTGATCAGCACCGGAGCGCCGGTGGCGGTGTCGACGAAGTCGAAGTGGAAGACGAAGGGCACCCACACGTCACCGACGTACGGGATGAGGTCCCAGACCCGCCGCAGGATGGCGATGGACTGCCGGCGCTCCCGGCCGACCGCCTGGATGCCCGGCGCCGCCAGGTTCCAGGTCGAGCGCAGCAGGCTGGCGCCGAACTGCTTGCCGAACGTGCCCAGCGGCGTCCCGAACTCGTCGAAGACGTCGTGCTGCGCGTGGACGTCGAGCCGCTGGCGCGCCCTGAAGGAGAAGACCGGGCGGCTCTTCGAGGCATCGGCGTAGAAGACGACCTCCTCCTTGAGCTTCATCCGCTTCTGCTCGGCGAGGGCGAGCAGCGGGCCCTCGGAGCCGTCGGCGTTGGCGGCGAGGACCTCGTAGCGGTTGACCATCAGCGTGATCCGCTGCCTGACGAAGAAGGCCGGCACCACCATGGGGGCGGGCGGCTGCGGTCCGGGCGGAACGGTCACGTCGGGTCTCCCGTGCTGATCGGGTGCGGGGGCCTGCGGCGTCATCGTGTCGCATCCCGGGTCGCCGGCCGCAGCCGACGTGCGGGTGCCGGCGAGCGCCGCGGAGCGGAGCCCTGGGGAGGGAGAGGAGAGGTCATGGGAAGAGGCTCGCGGGACGCCGTGCCGGGCACATCGGGGAACGCCCGGATCGCTCCCGGCTTCCCGCGGTCGGGGTCCTCCTGCCCACGGTCCGGGCGCCGGGCGGGACGGCGGGGCTACGGTGCAGCGATGCCGACGAGTGACCAGGTGACGACGCTGGGACCGGACGGAGCGCCGGGTGTCCTGCTGCTGCACCCGTGGTGGGGTGTGACGCCGGCGGTGCGGTGGTGGGCCGACGAGCTGGCCGGCGGCGGCCGCCGCGTGGTGCTCCCGGACCTCTTCGGCGGCGCGACGCCGGCCACCGAGGAGGAGGCCGAGGCACTTGCCGACGCCACCCTGGCCGACCCCGCGACCGCGGCGCTGGTGGCGCGCTGCGCCGATGCGCTCGCCGCCGAGGGCGCGCCGTGGGCGGCGATGGGGTTCTCGCTGGGGGCTTTCCTGGCCTGCCCCCTGGCCGGCCGGGGAGCCGCGGGCCCCGACGAGCTCGTCCTCTTCTACGGCGGCCGGCCGCCCGCGGGCGCCGACGTCCGGACCCGCCGGGTGGAGCTGCACGTGGCGCCGGGCGACCCCTGGTTCACCGACGAGGAGCTCGGTGAGGTCTCGTCCGGCTTCCGCGACGTCGGAGCGGAGGTCGTCGTCCACCGGTACGAGGGGTGCGGGCACTGGTTCGCCGAGGTCGGCTCCCCCGGCCACGACGCGGCGGCCACCGAGCGCGCGCGGCAGCGGGTGCTCGTGCAGCTCGGCGCGACCGCGGGGTAGGCCCGCGCACCCGACCTCCCACTCGGGGGTGAACCTCGCACCTCGTGCCCGCCGGGTGATACAGCCGATCCCGTTCCGTGCCGACCTCCCTGCTGGAGCGATCCAGGCAGAGAGGAGAGGCCATGCGCAGGAACACGACGGCGAGGGGGCGGCCACCGGCCGGGCTCCCGTCCGGAGGACCGCGGGGCAGGCTGTCCCGCGTCCCCCAGCGGGTCATCACGGTCGCCACCGCCGCGGCCGTCGCCGCGGGACTGGCCGGCCCGGCCACCGCGCAGGCCTCGGCCGACGCTGGTACCGAGCCGGTGCCGGTCATCGTCCGGGAGGTCCCCGGCGCCGGCACCGCCCCCGAGGAGGCGGTGACCGCGCTCGGCGGCACCGTCGAGGAGCCGCTCGGCATCATCGACGGCTTCAGCGCCACGGTCCCGGCCGGGCGGCTCGGCGCGCTGAACGCGGCGGCCGGCGTCGCGTCGGTCACCGAGGACGCCGCCGTGCAGCTGCACGGCAGGGAGACCGCCGGGACCACCGGCCAGGCCGGGTCGATGTACCGGATCACCCACGAGGTGACCGGCGCGACCGCGATGTGGGAGCGCGGCATCGACGGCACGGGCGTCGACGTCGCCGTCATCGACTCCGGTGTCGTGCCGGTCGAGGGCCTGGACACCAGGGGCAAGGTCGTCTACGGCCCGGACCTCTCCTTCGAGGCCGAGGTGTGCGACGAGGCCGGCTGCGTCGCGGGCCCGGCCGAGAACCTCGACTCCTTCGGTCACGGCACGGCCATGGCCGGCATCATCGCCGGGCGGGACTCGAACGCGAACCCGCGCAGCTACCGCGACCCGGAGACGTTCGCCGGCATGGCGCCGGGTGCCCGCATCGTCAGCGTCAAGGTCGCCGACGCCACGGGCGCCACCGACGTCTCCCAGGTCATCGCCGCGGTCGACTGGGTGGTGCAGAACAGGGACCGCAACGGGCTGAACATCCGGGTGCTCAACCTGTCGTTCGGCACCGACGGCGTGCAGGACTACCAGCTCGACCCGCTGACCTACGCCGCCGAGGTGGCCTGGCACAGCGGCATCGCCGTCGTCGTCGCGGCCGGCAACGGCGGGTACGGCACGCCGAAGCTGAACAACCCGGCCTACGACCCGTACCTGATCGCCGTCGGCGGCGCGGACAGCCGCGGCACCTACGGCGTGCAGGACGACGTCGTCCCGGCGTGGTCGAGCACCGGTGACGGCACCCGCAACCCCGACCTGGTCGCCCCCGGCGCCTCGGTCGTGAGCCTGCGGAGCCCGGGGTCCTACCTGGACACGCAGTATCCGGCCGCTCGGCAGGGTGAGCGATTCTTCCGCGGCAGCGGCACCTCGCAGGCGGCCGCGGTCGTCTCCGGGGCGGCGGCCCTGCTGTTCCAGCAACGCCCGCAGATGACGCCCGACCAGCTCAAGGCGCTGCTGACGGGCACCGCCGAGACGCTGCCGGTCGCCGACCGGATCGCCCAGGGCGGCGGGATGCTCGACCTGGTGAACGCCCGTGACGCGGCCACCCCGCAATCGGTGCAGACGTGGCCCCGCGCCACCGGCGCCGGTTCACTGGAGGCCGCCCGCGGCACGGCGCACGTCCAGATCGCCGGCGCCGAGCTGACCGGCGAGACCGACGCCACCGGCGCCACCTGGTCGCCGGCCACGTGGGCGCAGGCAGCCGCGGCCGGCCGGACCTGGCAGGGCGGCACCGTCGTCCGGGAGAAGCACAGCACCGGCTTCACCGCGGGCGCGTGGAACGGGGCGGCCTGGAACGGCCACACCTGGAACGCCGACGGCTTCTACGGCCAGTTCTGGGACGGCACGCAGTGGATCGCGCCGTGGGCAGAGGGGGGCGAGAGCGCGCTCGAGGCCAAGACGTGGTCGGCCAAGACGTGGTCGGCCAAGACGTGGTCCGCCAAGACCTGGTCCGCCAAGACCTGGTCGGCCAAGACCTGGTCGGCCAAGACCTGGTCCAGCGCCATCTGGGGGGCGTGACGCCATGACGACGATGACGAACGGCGGCCTCGCCGCCGGCATCCGGAGGTCCCGCATGGGCTCGATCCAGCGGATCTGGGCGCTGACGGCGACCGTGGCCGCGGCCGCGGTGGCGCTGTTCGTCGTCGTCGTCCAGGCGTTGCCGGCTCCGGCGACGACGGTCGCGCTGCCCTGGCTCGTGTGGGTGGTCGCCTTCGCCCTCAGCGAGGTCGTCGTGGTGCACGTGCCGTTCCAGCGGGAGGCGCACACCTTCTCCCTCGGCGACGTCCTGCTGGCCGCCGGGCTGCTGCTCCTCGCCCCGGCCGATCTCGTGCTCGCGCAGGTGGTGGGCGCCGGTGTCGCCCTGCTGCTGTACCGGCGCCAGCGGGGCGTCAAGCTGGCGTTCAACGCCGCCGTGCTCCTGCTGGGCAGCACCCTGGCGGTGATCGTCTTCGTCGCCCTGACCGGCGGGCAGGCGGGCAGCAACCCGTGGCACTGGCTGGCCGCCCTGGTCGCCGTCCTGGTGCTGACCGTCACGTCCGACGTGTGCATCTTCGCCGTGATCAGTTTGTCCGAGGGCCGTGCCGACTGGCGCCGGCTGCCGGGCATGCTGACCCTCTCGCTGCCCTTCAGCCTCGGCGCCGGCGCGGTCGGCCTCGTCGTGGAGCGGATGGCCATCGACGACCCTGCGGCCCTCGGGCTGCTCGCGGTGCCCACCGCGCTGGTCTTCGCGGCCTATCGGGCCTACACGCGGGCGCGGGAGCAGCAGGACAACCTGCGGCTGCTGCACGAGACCACGTCGCTGCTCTACACCGGTGACGCGGACACCGCCCTGGGGCAGTTCCTCACCTCCGTGCGCGGCGCGTTCTCCGCGGGGGTGGCCGAACTGGTCCTGCTCGGCGAGGACGGCGCCGCGACCATGAGCCGCAGCCGTGACGGCCAGGAGCCGGTGGCGCTGACACCGCTCGAGCAGCCGCAGGGGGCCACTCGCCTGGTGGACTGCGCCATCGCCACCGGCACGTTCACCACCCGCACCGGCGCCGCGCGCGGCCAGGCGCTGGACCGCTACGCGGCCGACCGCGGCCTCAAGGACGCCATGGTGTCGGTGCTCCGGACCGACGACCGGACGCACGGGCTGCTCCTCGTGGGCGACCGGCTCGGGGACGTGGCCACGTTCAGCCGCAACGACCTGACGCTGCTCGAGACCTTCGCCCGCCACGTGGCGACGTCGCTGGAGCGCGGCCGGCTCGAGCACGACCTGCGCCAGGTCACCGAGCTCAAGGAGAAGCTGCGCCACCAGGCCATGCACGACGCGCTCACCGGGCTGCCCAACCGCACGCTGTTCCTGGACCGGACCGAGCACGCCCTCAACCTCGCCGGCCGCAACGGGCTCTGGCCGGCGGTGCTCTACATCGACCTGGACGGCTTCAAGCCGGTGAACGACACCTACGGCCACGAGGCCGGCGACGTCCTGCTGCGTGCCTTCGCCGAGCGGCTGCACGGGTGCCTGCGCGCTGCCGACACCGCCGCCCGACTGGGCGGGGACGAGTTCGCCGTGCTGCTGCACGGACCGATCGACGAGGCCGGCGTCCGGCAGGTGCTCGCGCGCATCCGCACGCTGCTGGACCTGCCCATCGACCTCGGCGCGGGCCGGGTCGCGACCGTCGGCGCGAGCATCGGCGTGGCGATCGCGGATCCGAGCACCGACGTCGACACCCTCATCCGGCACGCCGACGTGGCGATGTACGCCGCCAAGCGCGGCGGGCGGGGCATCTCCACCTTCTACGAGCCCGGCCTCGGCGAGGGCGAGCCCGAGCGGCCCGACCCGGGTGCCGAGCTGGCCGCCGGCCTGGCGCGCGGCGAGTTCACCGTCGTCTACCAGCCGCTGGTCGACCTGCGCACCGGCCGGCCGGCCGGTGCCGAGGCGCTGGTCCGCTGGCAGCACCCCACCGACGGCTTCCGCCCGCCGGACACCTTCATCCCGCTGGCCGAGGAGACCGGCCTGATCACCGAGATCGGCGCCTTCGTGCTGCGCGACGCGTGCCGGCAGGCCGCGCGGTGGACCGGCCCGGACGCCGCCGTCCCGGCGCCCATGGTCACGGTGAACCTGTCCGCCCGGCAGGTCACCGATCCGCGGATCGTCGACCAGGTCGGCGCCGCCCTCGCCGAGGCCGGGCTGGACCCGTACCGGCTGGTCCTGGAGATCACCGAGACCGTCCTCATGCAGGACCGGGAGGCCGCCGCCGCGAACCTCGCGGCGCTCAAGGCCCTCGGCGTCCGCATCGCCATCGACGACTTCGGGACCGGCTACTCCTCGCTGGCCTACCTGTGCCGCTTTCCGCTGGACATGCTCAAGATCGCCCGGGAGTTCGTCGACGGCCTGGGCCGGGACGCCAACGCCGACGTGGTGACCCGGGCCGTGGTGGAGCTCGCCGGGGCCCTGGGGCTGCTCACGGTCGCCGAGGGGATCGAGACCCCACACCAGCAGGATCACGTGGCCGGGCTCGGCTGCGACCTCGCGCAGGGCTACCTGTTCTCCCGCCCGGTCGACGCGGAGACCGTCCTGGCGGTCATGGCCGGCACGGCGACCTCCGCCCTCGCGCCGTCCCGGCAGGAGGTCGGGGCGACCGCCTGACCACGGACGGCCGCCCGGGGACGTGTCCTCCCCGGCGGCGGCCGTTCCGGTGCGCGGCCGGGCACCGGGCCCGGCCGCGCCGGAGGTCAGGCGTCCGCCCCGTCGGTCTCCGGTGCCCGGCCCTCGACGGGGATGCGGACGACGAAGGTCGTCCCCTGCCCGAGGACCGAGTCGAAGACCAGGCTGCCGCCGTGGCCCTCCTGCACGACGCCGCGGGCCAGGGGCAGCCCCTGTCCGCTGCCACGGCCGACGTCCTTGGTGGTGAAGAACGGGTCGAACATCCGGGCGCGGACGTCGTCGGGGATGCCGCCGCCGGTGTCGGTGATCCGGACGACGACGTCCTCGCCGTCCACCGACGTGGAGACGGTGATCGAGCCGCGCCGCCCGGTCTCCTCGATCGCGTCCGCGGCGTTGACGATCAGGTTGAGGAACACCTGGTTGAGGTCGGCGATGTTGCACCGCACGGGTGGGAGCTCGCCGAGCTCGAGGTGCAGGTCGGCGACGTCGCTGACCTGGTGCCGGGTCACCGTCACCGTGGCCGCGAGCGCCTCGTTGAGATCGGCCGGCGCCTGCTCCTGGTGACCGGGGTGGCTGAAGGTCTTCATGGCCCGGACGATCGTGGCGACCCGCTCGATCCCCTGCAGGGTCTGCGCGACGGCGCTGGGGATCTCCTCCTCCAGGTACTCGAAGTCGATGCCCGCCTCCGCCTCGCGGACCCGCTCCTGCCGCTCGGCCCAGCCGATGGGGTTGGAGGTGTCCAGCAGGCCCCGGTAGACCTCGACGACGCGGATGAGCTCCTGGTAGGCCTCCTCCAGGAAGCGCGCGTTGTCGCCCACGTACTGGATCGGCGTGTTGATCTCGTGGGCCAGGCCCGCAGAGAGACGCCCCAGGGACTCGAGCTTGGACTCCCGGTGGTGCTCGGCCTCCCGGGCGCGGCGCTGGGTGATGTCGCGGGTGACCATCTGGATCTCGGTGACCTCGCCCCGCGGGTCCCGGAGCACCGACCGGGTCGACTCGACCCACACCCAGTGCCCCTCCCGGTGGCGGAGCCGGAAGGTCAGTTCCCCCTGGTGCTCGTCCTCACCGCGGAGGAGGTCGGCCAGGTCGTCGGGGTGGACCAGGTCGACCAGGTTCGCCTGCTGCAGCTCCTGGGAGGAGACGCCGAGCAGGTCCTGCGCCACGGGCGAGACGTAGAGGATGCGGCCGTCCGGGGCGTGCCGGCTGATGGCGTCGCTGCTCTCCTCCGCCAGGAGGCGGTGCAGGGTCTCCGACCGCGCCAGTGCGGAGGTCTGCCGGCGCAGCTCGGCCGCCCGCTCCTCCGCGTCGCGGCGCAGCTCCTCGGCCTCCAGCACGCGGCCCAGCAGGTCGGCCAGCATGCGGAACACCGGGGCCTGCTCGAGCAGCGCCGGACTCTGGACGGTGGGGTCCAGCCCGCACAGGGTCCCGAACAGGCTGCCGTCCCCGGCGCGGATCGGGACGCCCACGTAGGCGCCGATGGGGACGCGCCGGGCGGCCCCCGCCGTCGCGTACTCCGGGACGGCCATGGCCTCCGGGGCGATCTGCGGGGCGGCGCCGCTGACCATGTGCCGGCAGAGGGTGTCCGACCAGTCGACCCCGTCACCCGCCGTCAGGCCGTAGGCGTCGTCCTCGACGGTGAGGTGGACCTGCCGGCCGTCCCCGACCCGGGTGACCGACCAGGACCCCATGGGGACGGCGGTCTTCAGGAAGGACACGACGGCGGCGCTGGCCTCGTCGAAGGACATCAGGGAGAGCGGGGTCTCCAGTGCGGCGGTCATGACTTCCCTACCTCTCGGACGTCGGGACTCGGGGTCCGCGGAGCCGGGGCGCTCGGGCCGCGGGCCGGCGCGGTCGGTGGCGAGGACGGCGGCGGCCCGGTCCCGCATCGCCGCGGGTCCGGGCCACCGGTGGAGCAGGAGCTAGCCCCGCACCCAGACCTCGTCGCGCACCCGGTGCTGACGGACGAAGTTCTCGAGGCGGTGGACGAGCGGCTCGGTGACGACCGTGCCGCGACCGACGAGGAGCACGCCGTCGGTGGTCAGCACGTCGTCGAAGACCACCATGTCGGGGACGAGGTCGGCGATGGACACGGCCTTCGGGGCCGGCTCGCCGCCCTCGACGTCGTGGCTGCCGGACAGGGCGTCGAGCACCCGGGGGTCGTACGCGCCGGCGTCGGCGCGCATCGCCTGGATCGTGTCCTGCACCGACGGCCGCTGGGACATGCCGGCGTCGAAGTCGACCGCCACCCGGAGGATCCGGGCCGTCATCGGCAGCTCGTCGCCGCGCGGGACGTCACCGACCGCCCCGGCCCCGTCGTAGCGGGCACGGTGCCAGCCGATCGCCTCGGCCACGGACTCCAGCCGGGGGATGCCGGCGACCAGGTCGCGGCTGATGGCGGGCACGCGGCGCTCCATCTCCCGCTCGTCGTCGTCGAGGGGGCGCCCCGAGTCGAGCTTCTCCAGCAGCCTGGGCGGGAGCGTGACGGCGCCGAGGTGCGCGAGCATGGCGGTGATCTCCGCCTCCCACGGCTCCTCGATCTCCAGCTGCTGGGTCAGCTCGGTGACCGTGCGGGTCACGCGGAGGGCCCGCGCGAAGGCGGCCGGCTGGGCCAGCGAGAGGGTCTCGGTCAGCGCCTCGACGGTGCGGCGCAGCGTCGTCCGCAGCAGCTCCTTCTCGGCGGTCACCAGGCGGTTGATCTCCACCGCGCTGCCGATCTCGTCCAGCAGCACGTCCGGCGGGCACGGCTTGGTGAGGAAGCGGTAGATCTGGCCCTGGTTGACGGCGTCGATGGCGGCCTGCGTGTCGGCCTGACCGGTCAGCAGGATGCGGACGACGTCCGGGTAGGACGCGCGCACCTTCGCGAGGAACGTCGCGCCGTCCATCTGCGGCATGCGCATGTCCGACACGACGACGGCCACGGGCTGCGTCTCCAGCAGCTCGAGCGCGGCGGCGCCGCTCGTCGCCGTGTGGACGGCGAACCTCTTGCGGAGCTGACGGCGCAGGCCATCGAGGATCGCCACCTCGTCGTCGACGAGGAGGATCGGGGCCAGGTCGGCACCTGCCCCGGGCAGCACGGCGGGGAGAGAAGTCATGCGGCACTCCGGTGATCACGGCTCTGGGCGCCCGTGGAGGCGCACCACCGGTTTCGGCAGGCGACGTTCCGACTTGAGGCGTAGCCGGGGCCTTCCGCCGTCCCAGGGCCGACGCGGGCGGCTCCTCGAGGTCAGGGGCCGGAGGGTTCGCGGCTGCGCGCCTCGATTCCCACCTCGCCGTACGGGTAGTCGGACGCCCCCGGGTCGCTCACGGCGTCGAGTCGCGCGACGTCCTCCGGATCGAGGGTCAGGTCGACGACGCCCAGGTTGTCGCGCAGCTGCTCGGTGGTGCGCGCGCCGAGGATCACCGAGGTGACCGCGGGCCGGGCGACGAGCCAGGCCAGGGCGACCTGCGGCATCGACGCGCCGCGCGCCTCGGCGACGTCCTGCACGGCCTCGAGCACGTCCCACGTGCGCTGCCGCGAGCTCACCCGGTCGTAGGCCTCCATGCCGCGGCCGGGGTCCTCGCCGAGCCGGGTCGAGCCCTCCGGCCGCTGGTCGCGGGTGTACTTGCCGGAGAGCCATCCGCCGCCCAGCGGGCCCCAGGTCAGCAGGCCCAGGCCGTTGTGCCGGCAGGCGGGGACGATCTCGAACTCGACGTCCCGGACCAGCAGGCTGTAGGAGGGCTGCAGCGTGACCGGCACGGCCAGGTGCTCGTGCTCGGCGAGGTCGACGGCCTTCTGCACCTGCCAGCCGGTGAAGTTCGACAGCCCCGGGTAGCCGATCTTGCCGGCGGAGACGGCGTCGTCGAGGAAGCGCAGCGACTCCTCGAGCGGGGTGATCGGATCCCAGGCGTGCAGCTGGTAGAGGTCGACGTGGTCGACGCCGAGCCGGCGCAGGGAGTCGTCGAGGGCGCGGCGCAGGTGCCGGCGGGAGTTGCCCAGGGCGTTGGGCTCCTCCCCCATCGGGAAGCGGCCCTTGGTGGCCAGGACGACGCGGTCGCGGACGTCGGCCGGGCGGGAGGCGAGCCAGCGCCCGACGATCTCCTCGGCCGCGCCGGCCGAGTAGACGTCGGCGGTGTCGACCAGCGTGCCGCCGGCCTCGACGAAGGTGTCGAGCTGCTCGTGCGCACCCGCCTCGTCGGTCTCCGCCCCGAAGGTCATCGTGCCCAGGGTGAGAGCAGAGACCGAGCAGCCGCTGCGGCCGAGCGTGCGGTACTCCACGACGGTGCTCCTTTTCCTCGGGACTGCGCCGGTCCGGGCTCCCGGACGAGCCTCGCCGGACGTTGCCGCAGGAACCGGGTGATCACCACCGGAAGCCCGCCCCGGGGCGGACCCGCCCAGTCCTCGCGCGCGTCGTCGTCCCCAACGGCGCGCGGGCTGCCGGCCGCCGTCGGGCCCGGCATGTTCGGACGCCACGGACGGGGTAGGACGGTGGGCGCGACGACGGAAGGGTGCCGCGATGTCCGACGACCATCTCCTGGCTGACCTCTACTCCTACGAGTCACTGCTCTCCGACGAGGAACGCAAGGAACTGAGCGGTATCCGCGAGTTCCTGCAGACCGAGGTGAAGCCCCGGGTCGCCGAGCACTGGGAGGCGGCCACCTTCCCGATGGATCTCATCCCGCGGTTCGCCGAGGAGGGGCTGGTCGGTCGCAGCTACGACACCGCGGGGTCGCCGCGTGCCTCCCGGTTGTTCACCGGCTTCATCTCGCTGGAGGCCTCCCGGGTCGACCCGTCGATGGCGACCTTCCTCGGCGTGCACAACGGCCTGGCGATGGGCTCGATCGTCCTGCTCGCCTCGGAAGAGCAGAAGCGGCGATGGCTGCCCGACATGGTGGCGCTGCGGAAGATCGGCTGCTTCGCGCTGACCGAACCGCACGGCGGCTCCGACGTCGCCCTGGGCCTCGAGACGACGGTGCGCCGCGACGGGGACGAGTGGGTGCTGGGCGGCGCCAAGCGCTGGATCGGCAACGGCACCTTCGCCGACCTCGTCGTCGTCTTCGCCCGCGACGAGGACGACGACGAGGTGAAGACCCTCGTCGTCGAGAAGGGCACCCCCGGCTTCACCGCCACCAAGATGGAGGGCAAGTACGCGCTGCGCACGGTGCAGAACGCCGACCTGACGTTCGAGGACTGCCGGATCCCCGCCGAGAACAAGCTCGAGAGCGGCAACACCTTCAAGGACGTCAACCGGGTGCTCAAGCTGACCCGTGGCGGTGTCGCGTGGAACGCGGTCGGCTGCCAGATGGGCGCCTTCGAGGCCGCGCTGGCCTACGCCAAGGAGCGGGTCCAGTTCGGCCGGCCCATCGCGGGCTTCCAGCTCATCCAGGACCTGATCGCCCGGATGGCCGGCAACGTGACCGCTTCGCTGGGCATGGCCGTCCGCGTGGCGCAGCTCCAGGAGGAGGGCGTCTTCCGGGACGACCACGCCGCGCTGGCCAAGGCCTTCGTCACCAGCCGCGCTCGGGAGACCGTGGCCTGGGCCCGGGAGCTCTTCGGCGGCAACGGCATCCTGCTCGACCGCGACGTGATCCGGTTCTTCAACGACGCCGAGGCGCTCTACTCCTACGAGGGGACCCGCGAGATCAACCACCTGATCGTCGGTCGCGCGCTCACCGGCCACAGCGCCTTCGTCTGAGCGGAGCGGACAGCCGCTCTGCCGCACGAGCCCTCTCGGGTGCACCGCGGTGCGGATGCGGGCGGTCCCGCCGATCCCGGTGGCGGACGGAGCGCTGGGATGACCGGGCGATCTCGGCGCCCCAGTGCAGTGCCGGTCGTGGAGCTGGCCGGCCTCCTCCACTCCGCCGATGAAGTGCCGCCGGGACGTCGACCTGCATCGACCTCTCGGCCTCGGTGGCTCGTCGCTGGTCCTTCCTCGTCGCGGGCAACGGAGCAGCCCGCTACCCCGACCGCCACGGGGGATGCAGGGCACCCGTGAGCGCGCTGCGGCACATGCGGCGCGTGTGGCACCCGGGGTCTCGCCCTACGCACGGCCCGCCGATGACGCGGGCATGCGCGCCAGCCACGTCGCCACCGCCCTCGCTGCCTTCCTCGCCGGATCGACAGCCGCCACGGTCCTGCACCGTCGCGCCACCCGTCCCGCGCCGGAGGCTGTTGCCCTCCCGGCCGCGCCGGTCGAGGAGCACGACGCCGTCGTCCTGCCCTTCCCGCATCCGGTCGTCGTGGCCTCCGCCGTCGCCGCGTCGGCCGTCTCCGCGCCCGCCCGCTGCGGTGACAGCGGCGGCCGGACCAAGGCCGGTGCGCCGTGCGGCGCCCGCGCGACCGCCGGTGGCCGCTGCCGCCACCACCCCCTGGCCGCCTGAGCTCACCGTCCACGTTCCCGCGGAGACGTTTCGCGGAGACGTTCCCGCGGAGATGTTTCCGCGGGAACGTCTCGTCGGCGGACGCCACTCGACCCTCACCGGCTGACGCCTCGGCAACGGTGTGCGCGGATGCCGAGTCGCCGGGGACCTGCGCATTCACACCCACCGTCCCTCGACGCATCGAGCAAGTCCAGGTGCTCGACGTCCCCGACGCGGACCTCCACCCGGTCGGCGAGGCCAGGGCGCGGATGCAGGCCTGTCGCTGCGGCCCGGACCTCCCAGGAGCCCGGAGTCTGGAGTCCGGGGTCTGGACGGGTACACGGAGCGCCCGGTCGACCGGCCCCGGGCCCGGTCCTGACGCGACGTCGTCAGCGCGTCCCGTTGGTGCACCGGCGGCCAGGATGATCCCGGTGTCCGACCGACGGTGCGGATTGGCGCGACACCTGCTGGGTAGCTGCGGGCGACGGCCGCCGACGCGGCGGCCCATCGCTCACGACAGGAAGCAACCATGACACTGCCCGACCGGGACGCGGCGAGGGACTGGATCGGCAGGACGGTCGTCGACCGCGACGGAGCCGAGATCGGGGTGTGCGCCGCCCTGCTGGCCGACGAGGTGACCGGGCTGCCGGAGTGGATGTACGCCGAACGCGACGGGGAGACCGTGGTGGTCCCGCTCCTCGACGCGACCGACAGCGGTGGCCGGGTGCAGGTCACGGTCACGCGGGCCGACGTGGACGGCGCACCACGGTTCGGGCCCTCGCGGGAGCTGTCCCGGGACCAGGAGGGGGCGCTCTACCGGCACTACGGGATCGAATACTCGACAGCCACCTCGGACAGCCTCTTGCCGGTCGCCGAGGCCGAGCCGACCGGGAGCGAGCCGACCGGGGACGAGCCGACCGAGACCGCGCCGACCGAGACCGCGCCCGACGCGGTCGCCGACCCCACCGTGTACGTCAGCGCCCCCGACGACCCGGCCACCCGCCCCGACGCCGACAGCGAGTCGTGGTTCGTGCTGGTCAACGCGCCGCGGCACGA
>NZ_SPQN01000129.1 GCF_004571065.1 Geodermatophilus sp. DF01-2 | reverse complement strand
CGGGTGCTCTCCGTTCTTCCGTGGCCGCCTACCGAGTTAGCTGACGGGTTCGGGCGGGAAGCAGCCCTACCGGCCTCCGAGCGGTGCTCGGCGGCGGGATTCACCCCAGTACTGCGGTGGGTCCCCGGCTCGCGCCCGCTGGCTGCGGACACGACTCGGCGGCGTCCGGTCAGGCTCCCCGAGCGGGGACGAGACGACCGACCGGACGGGAGCCACCGTAGGCGGCGTTACCGCTCCGTGACAATCCCGCCCACCACATCCGTGCCGTGAGGCCCCTCGCGGGACCCGGTCGGCCGCTTCCCTCGTCCAGGGGGACACCGGGAACAGCCTCCGGGAGCGCGACGTTGCACCGGCCGGTAGTTGCACGCTCAATCAGATGGAGGCGGTCATGCAGTTCGGGATCTTCTCGGTCAGCGACATCACCACCGATCCCACGAACGGCCGCACGCCCAGTGAGGCCGAGCGGCTCCAGGCGGTCGTCACGATCGCCCAGAAGGCCGAGGAGGCCGGGCTCGACGTCTTCGCCCTCGGCGAGCACCACAACCCGCCGTTCTTCTCCTCCTCGCCGACGACCACGCTGGCCTACATCGCCGCGCAGACGACGACGCTGCAGCTGTCGACGGCGACCACGCTGATCACCACCAACGACCCGGTGAAGATCGCCGAGGACTACGCGATGCTGCAGCACCTGGCCGACGGCCGGATCGACCTGATGATGGGCCGCGGCAACACCGGCCCCGTCTACCCGTGGTTCGGCCAGGACATCCGCAACGGCATCCCGCTGGCGGTGGAGAACTACGCGCTGCTGCGCCGGCTGTGGGACTCCGACGTCGTCGACTGGTCCGGCCGGTTCCGCACACCGCTGCAGGGCTTCACCTCGACCCCGCGGCCGCTGGACGGGGTACCGCCGTTCGTGTGGCACGGCTCGATCCGGTCCCCGCAGATCGCCGAGCAGGCCGCGTACTACGGCGACGGCTTCTTCTCCAACCACATCTTCTGGCCGAAGGAGCACACCGCCCGGATGGTGGAGTTCTACCGCCGCCGCTACGAGCACCACGGCCACGGCGCCGCCGACCAGGCGATCGTCGGCCTCGGCGGGCAGGTGTTCATGCGGAAGAACAGCCAGGACGCCGTCCGGGAGTTCCGGCCCTACTTCGACAACGCCCCGGTCTACGGCCACGGCCCCTCGCTGGAGGACTTCTCCCGCGAGACGCCCTTGACCGTCGGCTCGCCGCAGCAGGTCATCGAGCGCACGCTGGGCTTCCGTGACTACGTCGGTGACTACCAGCGGCAGCTGTTCCTCGTCGACCACGCCGGCCTGCCGCTGAAGACGGTGCTCGAGCAGCTGGACATCCTCGGCGAGGAGGTCGTACCGGTGCTGCGCCGCGAGTTCGCCGCGCGCAAGCCCGCGCACGTGCCCGACGCCCCCACCCACGCCTCGCTGGTCGCGGCCCGCGCCGCCGCCGCGACCCCGGAGGAGGTGACCGCGCGATGACCACCCGCACGCTCGCCGTCGTCAGCGCCGGCCTGGCCACTCCGTCGTCCAGCCGGCTGCTGGCCGACCGGCTCGCGACCGCGACCGTCGCCGCCCTGCGCGAGCGGGGCGACGACGCCACCGTGGAGGTCGTCGACCTGCGCGCCCACGCCCGCGACCTGGCCGACAACCTGGTCACCGGGTTCGCGAACGGGTCGCTGCGGGCCGCGGTCGACACGGTCGTCGGCGCCGACGGGCTGATCGCGGTCACCCCCGTCTTCTCGGCGTCCTACAGCGGGCTGTTCAAGACGTTCTTCGACGTCCTGGACCCGGAGTCGCTGACCGGCACGCCGGTGCTGCTCGGCGCCACCGCCGGCACCGCCCGGCACTCGCTGGTCCTCGAGCACGCGATGCGGCCGTTGTTCGCCTACCTGCGCGCGATCCCGGCGCCCACCGGCGTCTTCGCCGCGTCGGAGGACTGGGCGGGGGCGGACGGCGTCGACTCGGGCCTGGCCGGCCGCATCGACCGCGCGGCCGGCGAGCTCGCCGATCTGGTCGCCGGCGGGCGGGCGGGAGGTCACCGGCAGCGCCGCCCGGCCGACCCGTTCGCCGAGGTCCCTTCCTTCGAGGAGCTGCTCCGCGGCACCTGAGCAAGGACCCCCTGCCCCCGCCGCTAGCACGCTCACGATGGGCCCCTGCACGGGGCCGGCGGGGCCCGGGACGGGGCCGTGCAGGGAGCCGCCTTCAGCCGACGGCGTCGGCCGACTCGGGGGCGGCGCCTCCCTGCGGACCCCGGGAGGTCATGAGCCGCACGATCTCCTCGCGGTCGGCGGCCGAGGGCAGCCCCCACCCCGGGTCGTAGCCGTAGACCTCCCTGAGCGGAGTCGAGGCCGTGCGTCCGGTGAGCACCTCCACGGACGAGACGTCGATCAGGCCCGGGTGTTCGACCCCGCACGCCTCGGCGACCTTGAACAGGTCGCGGCGCAGCGTCTCGATGTAGTTCGCCGCCCGCACCGACTTCAGCCGCGGGTCCAGCCCGTGCGCCAGCCACGGGTTCTGCGTGGCGACGCCGGTCGGGCAGGTGTCGGCGTGGCACTTCTGCGCCTGGATGCAGCCGATCGCCAGCATCGCCTCGCGGCCGACGTTGACCATGTCGCAGCCGAGCGCGAAGGCGATGGTCGCGTTGTCGGGCAGGCCGAGCTTGCCCGCGCCGACGAACGTGACCTGCTCGTGCAGCCCCGCGCGGGCGAAGGCCGAGTAGACGCGGGCGAAGCCGAGCTGGAACGGCAGCGACACGGAGTCGGTGAAGATCAGCGGCGCCGCGCCGGTGCCGCCCTCCCCGCCGTCCACGGTCACGAAGTCGACCCCGCGGCCGGTGGTCGCCATGAGGTCGGTGAGCTCGTGCCAGAAGGCCATGTCGCCGACGGCGGACTTGATTCCGACCGGCAGGCCGGTCTCGGCGGCGAGCAGCTCGACCCAGTCGAGCAGGCTGTCGGTGTCGGAGAACTCCGCGTGCCGCGACGGGCTCACGCAGTCCACACCCTCCGGGACACCGCGGGCGGCGGCGATCTCCGCCGAGACCTTCACCCCCGGCAGGACGCCACCGAGGCCGGGCTTGGCGCCCTGGCTGAGCTTGATCTCCAGCGCGCGGACGGGCGCGCCGGCGACGAGGTCCTTGAGCCGGGCGAGGTCGAACCGGCCGTGGTCGTCACGGCAGCCGAAGTAGGCGGTGCCGATCTGGAACACCAGCTCCCCGCCGTGCCGGTGGTGGACCGCGACGCCGCCCTCCCCGGTGTTCTGCAGGCAGCCGGCCAGCGCCGCCCCGCGGTTGAGCGCCTCCACCGCGGCGCCGGACAGCGAGCCGAAGCTCATCGCGGAGATGTTGACGACCGACGCCGGCCGGAACGCCCCCGCTCGCCCGCGGGGCCCGCCGAGCACCTTGGCCGAGGGCAGCCGCACGTCGTGCGCCGAGGCCGGGGACGACGGCGGGACGGCGCGGCCGAAGGTGCGGTGGTTGATGACCGGGTAGCCGGCGGTGTACTCGAGGTCGTTGTCGGTGCCGAAGCCGAAGTAGTTGTTCTCCTTCTTCGCCGAGGCGTAGACCCAGCGCCGCTGGTCGCGGGTGAACGGCCGCTCCTCGTTGTTGCCCGCCACCAGGTACTGGCGCAGCTCGGGGCCGATGGACTCGAGCAGATAGCGGGCGTGGCCGATGACCGGGAAGTTGCGCAGGAGGGTGTGCTCGCGCTGCAGCAGGTCGCGGGCGGCGACGGCGGCCAGGGCACTCAGCCCGGCACCGGCGAGGCGTGAGCGGCGTCTCATGGTGGCCACGATGCCACCCCGGCGCCGGTCATGGCAGGTCGACCGCCCGTGGCCGCGTCCGGCCGCGGCCACGGGCGGGGCCGCGGGGACGGCGGCCGCGTCGGCGCCCTCAGAGGAACAGGCTCAGCACCAGCGCGATGAGGAAGCCGATGGTGCCCAGCAGGGTCTCCATCACCGTCCAGGTCTTCAGCGTCGTCTTCTCGTCCATCTGGAAGAACCGGCTGACCAGCCAGAAGCCGGAGTCGTTGACGTGCGAGAGCACCGTCGCGCCGCCGGCGATGGCGATCACGACGAGCGCCAGGTCGACCGAGGACAGCCCGTCGGTGGCGGCGATGACCGGGGCGATGAGCGCGGCGGTCGTGGTGAGCGCGACCGTCGCCGATCCCTGGGCCACCCGCAGCAGCACCGCGATGACGAACGCGGCCACGATGACCGGCAGCCCGATGTTCCCGAGGACGTCGGCCAGCGCCTCGCCGATGCCGCTGGCCCGCAGCACCCCGCCGAACATGCCGCCGGCACCGGTGATCAGGATGATCGCGCAGACGGGGCCCAGGGCGCTGTTGACGATCGACTCGACCTCCGCGCCGCTCTCCCCGCGCCGCCGGCCCAGCACCCAGGCGGCGACCAGCACGGTGATCAGCAGCGCGATCGGCGTCGCGCCGACCAGCTGACCGGCCCGCACCGGCCAGGACTCCTCGTCGACGGCGCCGCCGGTGGCCAGGGTGGTCAGCCCGGTGTTGAGGAAGATCAGCACCAGCGGCAGCAGCAGGATGCCGACCACGGTGCCGAATCCCGGCGGGGCCGGGCGGGTGGCGGTCGCGGTCTCGGCCAGCCGTCCGGTCGGGGCGGCGATCCCCGGCGAGGTGCCCTCGACCGACGGGTCGGGCGCGTTGTCGGCCGCCACCGCCGGCCGGGCCGAGGGGCCGGGCGTGGAGCGCTCGGGGTCGGCCAGGATGTTCGGCACCGCGATGTCGTAGCGGCGGCCGGCCCACAGCCCGAACAGGTAGCCGCCGAGCACCCAGGTCGGGATCCCGATGAGCAGCCCGAACACCAGCACCAGCCCGATGTTCGCGCCGATCAGCTCGGCCGCGGCGACCGGCCCCGGGTGCGGCGGCACGAAGGCGTGCATGACCGCGAAGGCGCCGGCGACCGGCAGCCCGTAGGTGAGCAGCGAGCCGCCCAGCCGGCGGGCCACGGTGAACACGATCGGCAGGAACACCACCAGGCCGGCGTCGAAGAAGATCGGGAAGCCGAACAGCAGCGCGGCCACGCCCAGGGCCAGCGGCGCCCGCTTCTCGCCGAACCGGCCGATGAGGCTGTTCGCGAGCACCTGCGCGCCCCCGCTGTGCTCCAGCAGGCGGCCGAGCATCGCACCGAGCCCGACCAACAGCGCGACGCTGGCCAGGGTGCCGCCGAACCCCTCGGTGAGCGTGCCGACGATCTCCTCGAGCGGGATCCGGGTGGCCAGCGCCACGAGCAGGCTGACCAGGATCAGCGCCAGGAACGCGTGCAGCTTGAGCTTCATGATGAGGAACAGCAGGACGCCGACCGCGGCGGCGGCGATGAGCAGCAGCGGGCCGGCGCCCAGCGCCGGTTCGACCTCGGGCACGGGTTCCTCCAGGGTCAGACGGGGCCGATCGGGGGGTCGTCGAGCGCGTCCAGCGCGGTCAGGACGTCGGTGAGCGCCTCGGTCGAGCGCTCGACCAGGGGCCGCAGCTCCCGGTAGACGGCGACCTCGGCCGGGTCGGGCTCGACCGGGTCGTGGACGGCGATGAGCGAGCTGGCGGCGTCCAGGTCGGGCAGCGCCCCGAGGGCGTGCAGGCCGAGCAGGCTGGCGCCCAGCCCGGTGCCCTCCGGCGAGTCGGCGACCCGCACCGGGAGGTCGAGCGCGGCGGCGAGCGTGCGGACCCACAGCGGGGAGGCGACCGCTCCCCCGGTGGCCCGCACCTCGCGCACCGGCAGGTCGGTGGCGGCGAACGCGTCGCGGACCAGCGCCAGCTGCTGGCAGACTCCCTCCACCGCGGCGCGGACCAGGTGCGGCCGGCGGTGCTCGCGGCGCAGCCCGAGATACGCGCCGCGCAGCCCCGAGCGCCACCACGGGGCCCGCTCGCCGAGCAGGTAGGGCAGGCAGAGCAGCCCGGCGCTCCCGACGGGCACCTCCGCGGCCTCCTCGAGCAGCCGGGCGTCGAGCTCGTCGGCGTCCTCGCCCTGGGGCTCGGGCTCGCCGGGGTCGACGGCGAGGGTGTGACTGGCCCAGCGGACCACCGAGCCGCCGTTGTTCACCGCGCCCCCGACCACCCAGTGCTCGTCGGTGAGCGCGTAGCAGAACAGCCGTCGACCGGGGTCGACCGTGGGCGTGGGGACGACGACGCGCATGGCGCCGCTGGTGCCGAGGGAGACCGCGGCGACGTCGGGCCGCACCGCACCGACGCCGAGGTTGGCCAGCACCCCGTCGGAGGCCCCGACGACCACCGGGGTGCCCGCCGGCAGCCCGGTCGCGGCGGCGACGTCGGCGCGCAGGCCGGCCAGCACCGCGGTCGTCGGCACCACCTCGCCGAGCTGGTCGGGCCGCACCCCGGCGATGGCCGTCGCCTCGTCGTCCCACCGGCCGGTGCGGATGTCGTAGAGGCCGGTCGCGGAGGCGCACGACCGGTCGACCACCTGCCGGCCGCCGCACAGCGCCGCGACGACCAGCTCCTTGACCCCGCCCCAGCGCGGCACCGCGCTGACCCGGTCGGGGTCCTGCGCCCGCTCCCAGGAGAGCTTGACCAGCGGCGACATGGCGTGCACCGGCGTGCCGGTCCGGGCGTGCAGCGCCGGGGCGCGGCCGTCGGCGACCAGGGCGCGCGCCCACTCGGCGGCCCGGGCGTCGGCCCAGGTCACCACCGGGCCCAGCGGCGTGCCGTCGGCGTCCATCGGCACCAGTCCGTGCATCGCCGCGCTGAGGCCGATGCCGACGACGCGGTCACCGCGCTCACGGGCGAGCGCGGCCACCTCGGTGAGCGCCTCGACGGCGGCCTGCTGCAGGCGGGCGGCGTCGAGCTCCGCGCGGCCGGGGCCGGGCACGAGCAGGGGGTAGCCGACGCTGACCATGTCGCGCACCCGCGCATCGACGCCGGCGGTGACCGCCTTGGTCGCCGTCGTCCCGGAGTCCAGTCCGACGACGACGTCCACGTCCACCTCCCGGTCGGGCCGCGCGGGTCGCGATCGCGCTCGGGCCCCGACGCTAGCGGGTCAGCAGGCCGGCTGCGCGTCGCCCGGCCGGTCCTCGCCGGGGTGCTCCTCCGCGGTCAGCAGGCCGGCCAGGCAACGCAGCGCCGCGTCGAGCTGGCCGGTGACCCGGCGCAGCGCCTCGCCGGCCAGCCCGAGCTCCTCCTCCGCCGCCGCCCGGGCCTGGTCGGCCTCCTCCCGCATGCGGGCGCACGCGGCGACCGCGTCGTCCTCGACCTGGCGCGA
>NZ_SPQN01000128.1 GCF_004571065.1 Geodermatophilus sp. DF01-2 | reverse complement strand
GCAGCACCCGCACCGGCGGCAGGTCGGTCTCACCGGGGCGCAGCACCAGGTCCAGCAGCGCGTCGACCATCTTCTGCCCCCGCGTCCGCACCGGCCCCTCCGACCCCTCCGGACCGTCCGGACCGTCCGGACCGTCCGGACCGTCGGGGTCGTCGGCCAGCGCGTCGGCGTACTGCACCAGCGCGGCGTGCAGCGCCCGCGCCTCGGGCATGGTGCACACCACGCTCAGCGCGGCCATCCCCTCGGCCCGCTCCGGGCGGATCGAGATCCCCCGCTCCGTCAAGGCCTTGGCCAGCCGGCGGGCGGCGGCGGTTGCGTCGCGCTGGGCGACGATCCGGCGGGCCTTGTCCCCCAGCTGCGCCGGCGAGGTGACCGCCTGCCGCCGGCCCATCCAGGCGATCAGCTCGGCCTCGATCTCCGCCCGCAGCACGTCGTCGGCGACCGGAGCGACCTTGTCGATCAGATGCCACAGATGCCCGGCGTGCAGCACCCCCGACTCCAGCGCCGCCAGCGTCGCCGGCAGCCGGTGCACCAGGATCAGCGACTCGGCCAGCAGCCGCTCGGCGCCCTGCTGGGTCAGGTTCAGCGCGATCGCCACCTCCGGCGTCGCCCACTCACTGACGGGCCGGAGCACGTCAGCACGGGCGGCCCAGCGTTCGGCGCTCATCGCACCGCGTTCACCCTGGGCCCGATCGGCCGACGCCGGCCGGGAGGTGGCGAACTCCGCCACCGCCCGCGCCCGCACCGCCGTGGCCCGGGTGATCTCCCGTGACGCGGCCTGCACCACCCCCAGCGGCCCGGACGCCCACCCGACGGCGGGTGCGCCAGCACCCGGAGTGCCGGTCCGCGTCCCGCCGTCCATGTGCTCGATCATACGTTCGAACGCGCCGATGGGCAAGGGGAAAGGTGCTGGCCAGGAGGCCGTGCACACGGGCAGGGCAAGGCCGGGGCTGCCTTCCAGGCGGCTCGACGATGGCCGCGCGAGGACGCCGCGCGACGGCGTGGCGCACGGTCACCGAGGACCACCGGAACGGAGAATCGACGCGCGCCGAGCTCAGCCCGCGCGGGGCACCCAGGTACGCGTCGGCTGGTGGCGGCCGCGCAGCTCGGCGACGGCACCGGTCACCCAGTGCAACGCCTCGTCGTCGCCGGCGGCACGCACAGCCTCCTCACTGGACGATGCGCGCCCCGGCTGGTCCTTGGCCAGGTCGCTGAGCCGGGCCGCCTCGTTCACCGGATCGCCGATCACCGTGTACTCCAGCCGACTGGCCGCACCGACCTGCCCGGCCCACACCGGACCGCAGGCCACGCCGACGCCGAGGTCGAGCTCGCCGGCGGCCTGGACGGCGGCGCTGATCCGCCGGGCCGCGCGCAGCGCAGCGCCCGCCGGGTCCGGATGCGAGGTCGGAGCACCGAAGACGCAGAGCGCGGCGTCCCCCTCGAACTTGTTGACCAGCCCGCCCTCGCCCTCGACCGTGTCGACCACGACGGCGAAGAAGCGGTTGAGCAGGCCGACCATCTGCTCGGGGCCGGTGCGCAGCACCAGCGACGTCGAGCCGGCGATGTCGACGAAGAGCGCGGCGACGGTGCGCACCTCGCCGCCGAGCGAGGCGCCGGTGACGAGGGCCTGCTGGGCGACCGGCGTCCCGACGTGCCGACCGAACAGGTCGCGCAGCCGCTCGCGCTCGGCGAGGCCGGCCACCATCGTGTTGACGCCCTCTTGCAACAGGCCGATCTCGCCGGCGTCGTCCACCGGCACGCGGACCTCGTGGTCGCCCGCACCGACCCGCTGCACCGCCCGCCGCAGGTCGCGCAGCGGCGCACCGACCGAGCGCCCGGTCAGCACGGTCGCCAGTAGACCGACGAACAGCGCCACGACGGTGAGGAAGACGATCGCCGTCTCGTTGGGGCCCTCGGGGTTGCTCGGGTCGAGGAAGAGCAGCGTCAGGGCGAGCAGCGGGACGCCGCTGGTCAGGCCCCAGGTCAGGAGCAGCCGGGGGCGGACGCCGAGGCTCAGCGCCCCCGTCGGTGGGTGGGCCTCGAGGGCGCGAACGGTGACCGCCCGGGCGATCCGCACCGCGAGCAGGTAGGTGACGCCGGCGGTGACCACGCCGCCGAGCAGCGCGGCCAGGGCGAGGCGCAGACCGACGAGCGGGAACGGCGAGACGACGGCGCCGACGACACCGACCAGCACGGCGCCGCCGAGCCAGGTGACCGCAGCGAGCAGCGCGATGTCGACGGGGAGCCGCAGCGCCCGGGCGGCGTCCTCCGGAGTGGGACGGCGGCCGGCCGCCAACCAGGCTGCCGTCCGCCGCTGCAGCCGCAGGCCGGCCAGGACGCCGAGCGGCAGTGCGACGGCGAGGTAGCCGAGCGCGGTGAGCACGATGACCGTGCGGCCGCCCCCGTCGTCCCGCGCCCCCACGGACAGGCCGACGAGCAGCAGCGCGACGGTGGCGACCCCGACGAGGTTGGCGGCGACGGCCAGCACCACGATGACCGGCACCGCACGCCGGCCGGTCGGCGCCCACTCGAGCGCCGCGTCGAGCCGCCGCGCAGCGGCAGGGACGCCTCTCACGGGCCGATTCCCAGGGTCGGGACGTCGTACACGGCTCTCATCGTCACCGAGGGACCCGACCCGCGGTGCGGGACCCCCGGCCGATCCTCAGGCGAGGGCCGCCTCCAGGGCGTCGGCCTGCTGCACCAGGTCCGCCGCGGTGGTCAGCCAGCCGGCGACCAGCAGCAGCGGCCACGGCTGCTCGTCGTCCAGTGAGGCCGTCGTCGCGACCAGCGAGGCCTGGGCCACCGCCCTGCACGCCATGTTCCGCATGACGGGCTCCTTCCATCGGTTGCCTGGACGGTCGGCACCGACGACGCAGGAGTTCAGCCGTAAGACGCGGACCTCATCCCGAAGGGTGGACGCAACCGGAGACACGGCCCACCGCGCCGCCGCGCAGGATCAACGCTGTTCCTCTCCGGGGGCGGCCTCGCCGTCATCGCCGTGTGACCTCTGCGGAGCGGCCCGGCTCACCCGGGCCACCGGCCGGAACCCGCGTCCGCGGTACCAGCCCAGCGGCCAGTCGTCCTCGTCGGCGCCGACCAGCAACCTCCCCACGCCGTCCGCGGCGAGCCGCCGGCGGACCGCCTCGAGCAGCGCGTCACCGTGGCCCCGCCCGCGGTGCCCGGGGAAGACGTCGACCTCCTGCAGCCGTGCCGTTCCCGCATCCGCCGGCAGGAGGAAGGCGCCGACCGCGCCGACGAGGTCGCCGTCCGGACCGGCCGCCAGCCAGAGCCGCAGGCCGAGCCCGCCCGTTCGCTCACGGGTGCGCCGCACCAGGGCGCGGGCCTGTTCCGGGTCGAGACCGAAGCCGGCCTCCACCTCGACCCGGCGGACGGCGTATCGAGCCCAGTCGGCGTCGGTGGTGCAGGCCTGCAGGGCGAGGGCGAGCGGAGCGATCGGGACAGCGGCGGGGCGCACGAGCAGCGTCCGTCCGGCGCCCGGCCGCTCACCGCCGGCCAGGACGCGGGCGCCCGGCCGCAGCAGCCGCTCCGAGGCGACGGCGAGGGCGGTGGGGTCCACGGGCGACAGCCTGCCCCCCCCCGGCCGGCGACCCGGGACGGTGCCGGACGCACGAGAGCCCCGCGAGGACGTCGTCCTCGCGGGGCTCTCGGCTCTGGTGGAGGTGGCGGGAATCGAACCCGCGTCCTTCGACGCAGAACCAGGGCTTCTCCGAGCGCAGTCCGCTGTGTCTCTGCTCGGCCCTCCCGATCTCACGGACGAGACGGGATGACGGACCCAGTCGCTGTGCGGTGTCCCGCGCGCGCCCGCGACCGGCACGCACGGTGAGTCATCTAGCTGATGCCAGATTCCGGGCCGATGACGAACCCGGGCTGACAGACTCGCCTAGCTGCTGTCAGGCAGCGAGAGCGAAGTCGTGCTGACGTTCGTCGGCACTTGTTGAGTCGCAACGGATGGTTAACGAGATCGTCGTTGCCTTCCTCGGCTCGCTTCCCCTGGTCGAACGACCGAAGTCGAGACCATTCACCCCCTGTGTAGTTGTGCAGACAGCGTAACGGCACCTGGCCACGGGTTGTTCCCGCGGCGGGCTCAGATCCAGCCGCGGCGCTTGAAGACGGCGTACAGCGCCAGGCTGACCCCGGCCATCAACAGCAGCGCGAACGGGTAGCCCAGGTCCCAGCGGAGCTCCGGGATGTCGTCGAAGTTCATCCCGTACACCGTGCCGACGAGGGTCGGCGCGAAGAGGATGGCTGCCCACGCGGAGATCTTCTTGACCTCCTCGCCCTGCGCGATCGAGGCCTCGGTGAGCTCGCGGATCTCCTCGTTCTGCCGCTGGGCCACCAGCGTGGCGTTCACGGTGAGGATGTCGCGCAGCTGCAGCCGGAAGGCCTCGACCCGCTCGGTCACCGAAGTGACGTGGTCGGCGACGTCGCGCAGGTAGCTGCGCAGCTCCTCGTCGACGCCGTACTTGTCGAAGCCGGCCGCGATCGCGGCGAGGATGCCGGTCAGCGGCGCGGCGGCGCGCTGGAACTCCAGCACCTCCTGCGACAGCTCGTAGATGCGCCGGGAGACCCCGGGGTCGCCGCGGAAGACCTCGGTCTCGATCTCGTCGATGTCGGTGGCCAGGCCCGCGACCACCGGCGAGTACCCGTCGACGACGGCGTCGAGGATCGCGTAGAGCACCGCCTCGCTGCCCTTCTCCAGCAGCGCCGGCTCGCTCTCCAGCCGCCGGCGCACCCTGGAGAGGTCCGGCGACTCACTGTGCCGCACGGTGATGGCGAAGTTCGGCCCGAGGAAGAGGTGCAGCTCGCCGAACTCGACCTCCTCGGCCGCGTCGACGTACCGCGCGGCCTTGAGGACGACGAACAGCGTGCTGCCGTAGCGCTCGAACTTCGGCCGCTGGTGGGCCTTGATCGCGTCCTCGACGGCGAGGTCGGGCAGGTCGTACTGCTCGGCCAGCTCACCGAGCTCGGCCGGCTCCGGCCGGTAGAGACCCAGCCACACCAGGCGCTCGGGGTCCTCGACCAGCCACTCGTGGCTCTCGGCCACGCTGTCCGGCGTGGCCACCCGCCGGCCCGACGAGTAGACGGCGTTGTCGACGATCAGCGACGGCCGCTGCCGGTCCGCCGGCGCGGGGGTCGGCGGGGCCGCGAGGGCGAGCTCGGACCGCGGCCGGCGGGCCAGGGTGGACAGGGCGGTGAGGGACGCGCGGCGGCGGTCGACCACGGTGGACTCCCGGGGAGACGCTGGAGCGGGGGGACGCGTCAGAGGTCCGCACCCGCCGGCCCCGCTGCAGGCAGAAGGACCCCGTCCTCCCCACCCCTCGCAAGCTCGGGGCGGTGCCCTGGACGGGGCCGGACGGGGGCAGCGGGATCCTTCACCAGGCGGTGCGGACCCCGGTCGTGGTACTGGGCGGTTCGCTGCGCATGTGCTCAGCACCTCCCGTCGTCCGCAGGCTCCGCGTCCACCGGGCCGTCGTCCATCGTGACATGCGCTGTCCACCCGCCTCCCCCGGACGGGTGAACGTCACACGTCGAGCACCAGGTCGATCAGCCCCGGCAGCAGGACGACGATCAGGATCGCGCCGAGGACGTCGAAGGAGGCCCCCGACCGGATCGTCTTGGTGATCGGCACGACGCCCGAGCCGTAGACGATCGCGTTCTGCGGCGTCGGCACCGACAGCATGAAACCGAAGGACGCCGCGAAGGTCGCCGCCAGCGCGGGCACGAACGGGTCGATCCCGGCCGCGATGGCCACCGGAACGATGATCGGCACGATCACCGCGGCCGAGGCGGTGTTGCTGGTGGTCTCCGAGATGACGATCGCCAGGATGACGCCCTCCCTGGAGGCCGTGCGTCAGACCATCGGGAGGGGGCGGCTATCCGGCGACCTCTCCGGTCGGCGGCGGCACCTCCAGCGCCACGAGGAAGCGGGACACCATCGCGTAGCCGGCCACGAGCGCGGTCAGCTCCACGACCTGGCGGTCGTCGAGGTGCGCCCGGACGCCGGCGAAGACGTCGTCCGGGACGGCGACCGCGCGGGTGGCGGCGTCGGTGAAGGCGAGGACGGCGGCCTGCACCGGCGTCCACACCGGCTCGGCCGCGGCGTCGGGGCGGCGCAGGACCTGCAGCTGCAGCTCGGCCAGCCCGGCGCGGCGGCCGATCGGCTCGTGCGCGGCCCACTCGAACGCCGCGTCGTCGAGCACCGCCACCCGCAGGACCACGAGCTCGCGCAGGTCGGCGGGGAGCGTCGTCCCGCCGCGCAGCGCACCGAGCAGCGCGTTCCACCCCTCGGCCACCGGCGGGCTGTGCAGCAGCAGCCGGTCCAGCGTGGACAGTCGGCCGCCGCGGCGGACCCGTAGCAGCTGCGCCGTCGGCCCCTCGTCGGCCGCCTCGGGCAGTCGCGGACCCGGCTCGGTCACCGGGCGGAGAAGACGCCGGCCGGGTAGGCGCCGTTCGCGACCAGCCGGCCCGACAGCTGGCGGCCCAGCTCGATCACCCGGGCGGTCCGCTCGCGGCCCAGGTGCTGCCAGGGCGCCGCGGACAGCGCGTCGGTCCCCGTCTCGATCTCGGCGCGCAGCCGGCGACCCTCGTCGGTCAGTCCGCCGTCGGCGAGCACGCCCCGCTCGGCGAGCCGCTCGCAGGCCACGGCCCACTCCTCGTCGCTCCAGCCCCGGGACGCCTTGGCGGCGGCCTCGGTGAAGCCACGGCCGGTCAGCGTGTGCGTGACGAGCGATTCGAGGCCCGACAGACCCGACCGCACCAGGCCGGCCACGTGCGCGTCGCCGCGGTGCTCGCGCAGCAGCGTGGCCCCGTGCCACAGCGCCGGCACCGGCTCGTCGGGCCAGGGCTGGTCGGCGTGCCCGGCGTAGGGCGGCCGACCCTCGGGGGTGAGCACGCTGCAGGCCTCGCGCAGCAGCCCGGCCAGCTCGGCCACCTCCGGCGCGGCCGCGGCGTCCGGCCCGCCGAGCAGCCGGGTCAGGGAGGCGCGGGCGCCGTCCAGGCGGGCGGCGAGGACCTGCTCGGGACTGGCGAGGGTCCAGGCGCGCGGCACGTGCCGGGCCACGAGCGCCGGCGCGAAGTTGGAGAAGGTCGCGACCACGGTGCCCGCCCCGACCGCTCCCATCGCGGCCGCCCGGCCGGCGAAGTAGCACATGCGGCCGGGGCGCAGCCCCACCGCGGTCAGGTACTCGTCCTGCTCGGGTGAGAAGTACACGTGGTTGTGCAGCGGCTCGACCGCGCGGTGCGCGCGGGCGACGTCGGTGGGATCCGGGGCGGGCTGATCGACGCTGACCATGCGTCGGACCCTAAGAGGACCCTCCTGCCCCCCACCACTTGCGAGCTCGCGGCGGGACCCTGCAGGCGGGCCGAGCCCGGGAGGGCCGGCGTCCCGGCCGAGCGAGCGCAGCCAGCGCCGCTGCCACGGCGTCTCGACCGCCCGCGGGTGGTGGCGGGCGCGCACCCACCGGACGGCGTCGGCGGCCGGCAG
>NZ_SPQN01000127.1 GCF_004571065.1 Geodermatophilus sp. DF01-2 | reverse complement strand
GCACATCCGGCGGCAGCAGAAACCCCTGATCGACATCCGCGCGGATGAAGTTCTGCGGCATGCCCCATTCTCCCGCAACTACCGCCCGCACCCGCTCAGGCACGCGGCTTTATGCGACAGGCTCGATAGGCGTGGCACGGCGCCGACCGGAGATCGATCTTCGTCGTCGCACGTGCATTCGGTCGTGCATTCACCACGTTCTGGAGATCGCAGGGGGTGAGGTAGTTCAGGCCTCCCGCGTCGTCGAGCAGGAAGACGAATGTCGGCGTCCCCGATCGACTGCCCGAGATCCAGTCTTTCATCGTGCCGATCGACACCCGCGCGCTATTGGCCTTGGAGCGGAACTTCACCTGCACGTGCGCGGAGTGCCCGGACATCGTCCATGACTTGCTGGAGTCGACGTCGACGATCTGATCGGGTACATGCAGATGCAAATCCCAGCCGGTGTCGGAACCCGTCAGACTGTTGATTGCTGCGCCGGTACGGAGCAGATGGCCGAACACCTCAACTTCCGCCAGGTCGCCGGAGACGTGCGAGCTAGTCCGCTTTCCCACCAGGACATTCTAGAAGTGCGGATTCACGCCGGGGCTGAAGGCTTCGGTGGGCGCGTCGCCACGGCGGAGCCGCGGGCGTTTTGTGTCAATTCCCGCGGATGCGGACGAGGCTCACCGCGCCCTCCGGCTCGGCCTGGACGGTGAACGGCCGACCGTCGGCGGTGCCCTGCGCGGACCAGCTTCCATCTGCGAGCTGTCGGAGCGTGCCGATCGTGATGGTGGTGACGCCGATCGCGGTCAGGCTGTCCTGGACCGCCTGGCTCATGTCCGAGGCGGTGGGACGGCGGCTCCGCGGCCTGATGAAGCCGCTGTGCCGCAAGCGGGTGGCCAGCGCGGTCAGCATGGCGTAGCCGGCGTTGCCGATGATGCCGCTGGCCAGCGCGGTCTGCACGAAGTCGGTGAACGGGCTCAGCACTGCCGCGTCGGTTGAGGGTGCCGGTTCCTGCACGTCGGCGACGACGAGCACCGATCCGTCGTCGAGGTCATAGGTCCGCAGCGTCATGTGCGGATGCTGTCAGACGATCGCCGTCCCGGCTGGTGCCGTACGGTCGGCGGGGTGGGGGAGCGGGGGGCGCAGAACGCCGCTGCTGGCGCGGCCCCGGAGGAGGCTCCGCAACGGGTGCTCGAGGCTGCGGCGGCGGCCAACGACGCCGGACTCCGGGCCTGGCAGGGCGGTGACCTCGAGTCCGCAGCGAACGCGTTTCAGCGTGCCGCCGCGGCCCTCGACCGCGCGGAAGCGGTGCTGCCGCGCTCGGCCACCGAGCACAACCTCGCCCTCGTCCGCATGCGCCAAGGACACCTCGATGAGGCCGCCCGGCTGCTGGAGCGGGCCGTGGCCGTCGCCGGCGACGGAACCGCGGAACGGGATCTGCACGAGGCGGCGGTCCGCCTGACGCTGGGCCAGGTCGCCCGCCGCCGCGACCAGCTCGACGATGCCGCCGGCCACTACCGACGCGCGTTGAACCTCTACCGCCGCCATGGCCGCACCGGCGACGTCGTGGACGTGCAGATCAACCTCGCCGTCCTAGACGAACGAGCCGGGCGGCTGACGGCTGCGTGGAATCGCCTGGAGGCCGCCCGGTCGGCCGCGGACGACGCGGACGAGCGGCTGTCGTGGGCGGCGGCCACGACGACGATGTCCGCGGTCGCGGCTCAGCGCGGGGACTTCGCGACCGCCAGCGTGCTCCTCGACGGGGCGCGGGCGGTGTACGAGAACGACGGCCTGCCCAAGGAACTGGCCGACGTCCTGACCAACCAGGGCTACGTGCACCTCCACGTCGGCGACTACCCCCAGGCCCGCTGGTGCCTGCGGCAGGCGTTGGCCCTCTTCACGCAGATGGGCATGGATCTGGACCGGGCCCGGCTGCAGGGCGGACTGGCCAGCCTCGACCGCCGGATGGGCGACCTGCACGCCGCGGCCGACGGGTACGCCCAGGCCCTGCACACCTATCGGGATCGCGGCGCGGCCCGGGAAGCCGCCGGCACCCTGGTCAACCTCGGCGTCGTCGCCTGCGACGCCGAGCGGTGGGACCAGGCCGTCGACTTCCTGCAGGAGGCCGAGCAGCTGTACGCGCGGCTTGGCTCGCTGCTCGGCCGAGCCACCGTGGCCCACAACTTCGGCGTCGCCGCAGCCGGCCGCGGCGACTGGCAGCGGGCCGAGGACTATTACCGCCAGGCGCAGAGCCTGTACCGGAAAGCCGAGCAACCGCGCCAGGCCGCGGAGCTGGAGACCAATCGCGGCATCGTCGCGGCGGCCCGGGGCAACATGGAGGCCGCCCGGCGCCACTATCGCCGGGCGGCCGCCGGATGCCGTGCGCTCGGGCTGTGGATGCCCCTGGCCCGGTGCCGACACAACTGGGGACTGACCTGGCCACGGACCTCGGCGAAGCGACGCAGCATGGTGCTACCGGCGTGGCTGGCCCTCGACGCGACCCGATTCACCCTCCACCGGCCCGATGAACGTGCCCACTGGCGGGAGGAGACGGGCTCCCTGGCGGCCGCTGCCTTCGATGTGGCGGCCACTGACCCGATGCTGCTCGCCGAGCTGGTGGAACGGGCTCGAGCGGTCGGCACCGTCGACGTGGCCAGCGCGCCGGCGTTGGGTGTGGTCGCCCGCGCACTGCCCTGGGCCGTGACCGACGGCCCGCGGCGCAGCCCGGCTCCCCAGCCGGAGGAGATCATCGGCTCCCTGGCCGTGCGGGCCCCGGCCCAGGTCCACTGCGGCTGGGAGCTGCAGCTGGCGCCCTACGACCGCGAGGCGCAACGCCTGCGGGCCGTGGGCCCGAATCCGCCACCGTCCTCCGACCGCGCCGTGCCGCTGGGCGCGCTGCTGCGGGCAGACGGGCGGCCCGGACGGTGACCGGCGCGCGGCAGCCTCCACCGGTGGCCCCCGACGCCGCGGCGGGGGCCCCCACCGTCTGGTGGCTGGGCCTGTGGCGGGCCGGCGAGAACCTCTACTGGTGGACCACGGCGACCCGCGGCGACGGCGACAACCACGCGGCTCGGCGGGCCGTGCAGGCGCGGGTCTCACCGGAGACCTGGGCCAGCGTGCGCGTTCCGCCGCAGCCGGCGTCCGGCCCAGCCGGACGTGCCCGCGGCGAGCCGGACACCGCATTCGTCGTCGCCGGAGCGCAGCCTTGGACCGAGGTGGAGCCGCTGCTGGCCCTGTTGCTTGACGGGCTCCCCGGCCGAGACGAGACCGCCGAACAGCGACGTCGCGACCTGGAAAGACAACGCGCCAGGATGCAGCAGAACCCGCCGCCGGACCAGGACGAGCACGAGGCGTACTGGTCGGCTCTGTTCGACATCGGCCAGCAACTGGCCGACCTGGAGGTCACCGCCGTCGCGGAATCCCTGCAGCGCGCCTGGACCGGCCCGCTGGTCGACCCGGCGGCCAACCGCGACCTGTGCGCCGGCCTGGGACGCCTGCTGCTCCCGGCCGTTCTGCGGGAGTACCTGACCGCACCGTCCGCAGCGACCGCCGCGTCCGGCGAGGGGGCGCCGGAACTCTCGGACGAGGCGCCACCGTCCCCTCCGCAGCGAAGCGTTCCCGACGTGCCGACTCTGGTGATCGCTCCCGGCCCCGACCTCGGGGCCGTGCCCTGGGAGCTGCTCACCGTCGACGACACCGACCGTCGGCTGGTCGAAGTGGCCCGCGTCCGCGGCGGCGTCAGTCCCGCCTCACTGGTCGACCTGCCCCTGCCCGCGGCTCCGCATCGGCCCCAGGGCCCGGTGCTGCGTGTGGTGGATCCCAGCCGCAGTCGGACGCGTCCCACCGCGCTGCCCATCTATCCCGAGCAGCTGCCCGACGCATGGCGAGACCGGCACGATCCGGCCCGCGGCGACGTGCTGGCCGGCGGATCGGACGAGGACGCCGCCGCCGGACGGCTGCCCAGATGTTCCCGGCAGCAGTTCAGCGCCCTGCTGACCGAGGGCTCTTGGAGTCGCCTGCTGTACCTGGGCCACGTCTCGGTCAGCGACGAGCTGTCCCCGACGGCCGCCGCGCTGGAGTTCGACCCGGATCTCCGTTCGTGGGCCGACCGCCAACCGATGCAGACCGACGACGGGCGTCTGCTCGAGCGGCCCCGGCACACCCACGCGCTCAGCGCTCGCGTCTGGCTGCACGCACCTCAGCGGTGGCCGCTGCCCCGGCGGGTCGCCTTCATCGCCTGCCAGGCCGACGACAGCCGGTACGCCGAACAGGTCGGCCTCACCCTGGCGGCCATTCACGCCGGCGCCCGGGTGATCACCGCGACCCGGTGGACCCTGCCCACCGACCAGACCGCCGGGGCACCGGGGGAGCCCCAGGTGGCGGCTGGGCACGGTCCGACCACCGCGCTCGCACTGGCGGTCGACGAGGCGCACGGGGCCGCCGATCCGGTGGCGGCGCTGCGCGCCTGGCAGCTGAGGCAGCTGCGGCTGTGGCGGCAGGCGAACACGGCCGCGTCCCGGCGGCGGCATGCGCCGCTGATCTGGGCGGCGCCGGTCACCTACGTGCTGCCCGACGAGCCGTCCACCCCATGACCGACCACCGGCAGTCCGCCGAGGACAGCGCGACCGATCTCGGGCAGGCCGGTCGCACGGCGCTGTACCGCGGCAACCACGCCCTCGCGCAGCACGACACCACCGCCGGACGGCGCAGCTACCACATCGCGCTGACCTGCTTCCTTGTGCTCGGCGATGCCCTCGGCGTCGCCGACGCCACCTGCAATCTGGGCACCGCCGCCTGGTTCGACGGTGCGCTGGCCGACGCGCAGCGCCACTACGACGCGGCGTTGACGCTGTACCGCGCCAGCGGATCGGCCTGGCAGGTGGCCAAGACGCTGCAGTACCAGGGCAACGTGGCATACCAACGCGGCCATCTGCCCGACGCCCGACGCGACTATCGGCAGGCGCTGACCCTGTTGCGCCAGCACGGCGAGCTCATCGACGTCGCCGACAGCCGCGTCAACCTGGCGATGGCGGAGAACGAACTGGGCGCCCATCACGAGGCCGTCACCCTCCTCGAGGACGCCGCCGCCGAGTACCGCCGTGCGCTGACTGGACCGGAGCTGACCGACAAGCTCGCCGAGGTCCACCGTGACCTGAGTCTGGTGATGATGGAGCTCGGTGAGCTCCGGCAGGCATGGTCACTGTCGCGTCGGGCGCGCGAGCACTACGCGCGCGAAGGGGCCGACCCGAGGGTGGCTGCGCTCGACCACAACCTGGGCAACATCGCCGCTCGAATGGGTCGCCACCGCACCGCCGAAGCGCTATACAGCAGGGCAGCCGACCAATACCGACGGCGGGGCCTGCTGCACGAGCTGGGCGACTGCGAGCTCGGCCTGGGCAAGGTGTGTCGAGACCGCGGTGACGACGTACAGGCCCGCACCCATTTCCGTCGTGCGGGCAGCCACTACACCGCCAGCGGGGAATGGCTGGCCCGCGCCCGAACCGGCTACAACGTCGGTCTGACCCGCCTTCCCTCCCACACGGCCCTGAACGACCTCGTCCCGGCCTGGGCGGCGATGCAGTCGGTCGCCTGGGGGCTGCCGGAAGTGGCCGCGCGGTGGGACTGGCGGCGAACCCTGGGCCACACCACCGACACCGTGCTGCGGCTGGCCTCGACGGCCGATCCGGTCCTCGCCGCGGAGGTGATCGAGTCCATGCGCGGACTGCCCCTGGCGTTGCATGCGCCCCGCCTCGCCGACGCGGTGTCCGGCTATGCCGACGCCGAGCTGCCGACCCGCGCCCCACCACTCATCCGGTGCGGTCAGGCCCCGCAGTTGCCTCGCCATGTGACCGCCGCCGAGACCCTCATGCGGGCCGCCGGACCGGTCCCACCGCTGCGCCAGGGTGCGGTGTCGCTGATCGGCCTGCTGCTGGTCGGCCCACCGTGACCTGGGTCAGGGGGTGCCGGCACCGTCCCGGTCGACGTCAGACATCCCGAGGCCCGGGGGCGGCCGGACCGCACCGGGTCCGGTGCGCCTCGCCCGGTTCCGGCACGGCGCTATCCTGTGACCCACGCCACTCGACCGTCGCCCCAGGAGGCCACCATGGCGAACTCCGTCGCCGATCTCGACAGCGCTCTCGCCAACCCGGAGGTGTTGAGTGCCATGGAGGTTCTGGGCCGGCGGGGACTGGGGGTGACGGTGCTCCACTCACACGACGACACCTCCGACGTCATGGTTCCGTTCGTGCCCGGAACTGTGCAGTTCGAAGACGACCTCCAGGTCCGTTTCGTCGACTCCGACGATCCGGTGCTGACTGGGTCGGTGCCGGTCACCGCCGTTTGGATCAACGGTGGGCCGGTCGTGGTCGGCCGGTGCCGTCAGGGGCACGGCGAACAGGTGCCCCCGCCGGTCGGCTGAGTCCGCGTCGACGGTTCCCCTACCGCTGCCGGCGTCGCCACCGCGGCTGGCTCCGGTCCCGGTTCTGTCCATCGCTCCCGCCCGGCCAGACATCGCGGCTCGTGCCGGTGGCGGCGACGACCGAAGCCCCGATCGGTGAAGCGGTCTCGACCGTGGCCGGGCACCTCGTGGGCCGGGAACCGGCGACCGCCCGGGTGGGCCGCCGTCCCGACCGGCGGCTCACGTGTCGGTCGGCCCGCCGGGCTTCTGACTGGCGCCGTCGGTGCGCGGCCGGGTGCTCAGCATCTCCTCGATGGCCGGGGCGGCGTCCCGCAGCCGGCGGAACACCGTCGCCCCCGCGCCGAGGCGGCGCACGCCCTGGGCCAACGGGCTGGCCATGTGACGTTCGCACACCACGACATCGGCGTAGGCGCCGGCGCAGGACAGGTACACCATGTCGGTCAGATCGTTGCCTTTCCAGGCCGTGCCCGTGTTCAGATGCCCGTAGTGCGCGAGTTCGCGGAACAGGCCGGCCGACGGCAGCTCGGCCAGCCCGTGGGCGCCGTGCCCGTGCAGCCAGTCGCTCATCTGGCCGGGGGTGAGGCCGGCGGCGTGGTGTAAGGCGTGCTGCGCCATGCGCCGTAGAGGCGCGCCCGGTTCGAGGCTGAACACCGGTGCCGCCCGGCTGCCCGCCTCGCTGAAGTGCAGGCGCCTAAACAGGTCGTGGACGAGCCAGCACGACGGCGGTGAGGCCGCGACGACTACCGCCACGTCGTGAATGACCGCAGCGGTCTCGGCGGGGTTCGCTGTAGGCCTGCCGATGTGAGCGTCGATGGGCTGGTCGGCGAGGTGGCCGGCCCGGCCGATGGCATTCCGCAGCGCGGACGGCCCGTCCCGATGGAGGTAGCTGGCCGGGTCCAGCCCATCAGGGGGCGTCCGTGAATCGTCCTGGGGCGGGTGAAGGGTCCAACCAGCAAGGAGACTGGACCTGTGTCTGCACCACGGAAGTTTGACTCGGAGACCCGGGACCGCGCGGTCCGCATGTACGCCGACCGGGTGCGTGACGGCGAGTCGAAGCTCGCTGCCCGGCGCAAGGTCGGCGAGTTGCTCGGCGTCAACCCGGCGACGCTGCGGAACT
>NZ_SPQN01000126.1 GCF_004571065.1 Geodermatophilus sp. DF01-2 | reverse complement strand
CTCGCCGCCCCGCGCCCGGGCGCGGCCGGCACCGGGGTGCTCGCCGCGGCCTGCCTGCTGTGCGCGGTGCACCTGTGGCGGCAGCCGGGCCGGGCGGCGTGGGCGGCGCACGTCGTCCTGACGACGGCGATGCTCGCCGTCCACCTGTCCGTGGTCCCCACCCACCACGCCGCGACCGGCCTGGGGGCGTGGGCCGGGCCGGTCGCGGGGCTGCTGGCGGGGGTGGCGCTGCTGCTCGCCGCGGTCCGCGGGACCGGTGCGGTGCGCGGCACCTGACCGAGCGTTATAATCGTGCAGCAGCCAAACCTCGGCCCCCGTCCTCGCTACCGACATTCGCTTGTTGGCCGGTGTCTGGACAGGACGAGACAGGTGGCGACAGCAGCGATCAACCACACGGCAGGCAACATCCACGTGGTGGGGACGTGAGCCTGCAACGGCCACCCGGGAATCAACGTGCAACAAAGCCCGACGACGCCCGCGACGGCATAGCGCTGCCGAGCACGGATGCGGTCGCCACCGAGGGAACCGCTCAGCCCATCCCAGGGGTAGAAGGCCCACAAGACCGCAAGGAGGACGACACCGACCACAGACTCGAGGAGCTCCCACGGACCCTCGGCCGCGGCGACGCTGATAGCGGCCGCGAGGGCGACTCCGAGCAGAGCAGACTGGTCGGCCCATGAAGCCACGTCGCTTCCGCGACCGTCGCGCCCGCCGGACGAGATGGAGGCCACTGGCCAACTTTGGCACTCGGCGCCCGTGGCCGCTCGCGTGCACTCGGCGGGCTCGACTGCTGCGCCGTTCGTCCCGCTCGGCAAGGCGCTCGGTTCGGCTGCCTGTAGGTGCTGTCCGCGGTGTACCGGAGTGGGTCGCCCAGGGCGAACGTTGCCCGACGAGGCACTAGCCGGAAGATGTCGTACCTCGGTCGTATGTTCGGGTCATGACGTCAGCCGACCCCCTGCGCACGCCGTTCGAGGCTGCGCTGGTCGGCCGGCTGATGGAGCGGCCGCCGACTCCGCAACGGCTGCCGGTGGGCGCGCTGACCCGGGAGGAGAAGGCCGCCGAACTGCAGCGGCTGCAGGCCCGCAAGGCCATGGACGCCGCCTACGAGGCCGAGCTGGTCCTGGGGCTGGCCGACGACAGCCCGGATGACGACGACCCTGCGCCCGGCACGCCGGGGGCGAAAGGGTCCTGGGCTCCGGACACGGAGCTGCCGGGGGTCAGCGAGTTCTTCACCGCCGAGCTGGCGGTGATACTCAACTGCGGCCGCGGCACCGCCAGCCACCTCGCCCACCGCGCCTGGACCTACCGGGAGAACCTGCCCGCCACCTGGGCGGCCATGGCCGCCGGCGCCCTCGACGAAACCCGCGCCAAGGTCCTGGCCGACGTCCTGCAGCGCACGTCCCCGGCGATCGCGCGCGCCATCGAGGCCCGGCTGCTGCCCGAGGCGGCGTCCCTGACGACCGGCAAGCTGAAGAAGCGCGCACTCGCGGCGCTGCTGGAGGCCGACGCCGACGCGGTCGACGCCCGGAACAACGAGGCGCAGCGACAGGCCGACGTGCGCTGCCACCCCTCACCGATGGAGGGGATGAGCGCACTGTCCGCCGACCTGCCCGCCCCGGTGGCGGCGGCCTGCTACGAGGTGGTCGACCAGCTCGCCCGCATGCTGAAAGCCGACGGCGATCCCCGCCCCATCGGTCAGCTGCGCGCCGCGGTGCTCGCCGACCTCATCCAGCGCCCGTGGGAGACCGGCCGCCCGCCGGTCACCGCGCACCTGCAGCTGGTCGCCACGCTGTCCGCGCTGGCCGGCAGCTCGGCCGAGCCCGCGGAGGTCAACGGCCTGCCGATCACCATCGGCCAGCTCCGCGAGCTGCTCGCCCAGCTCGACGCCCTCGGCCTGCGCACTCCCGAGGGCGGCACGGTGACCCTGGCGCTCACCGACGACGACGGCGCCCTGCGGGCCACCACGACCCTCGATCAGCTGCGCCGCTTCGTCCGCCGCGGCTGCCCCGACCACCCCGACGGCACCTGCGGGTGCTCCGTCCTGGACCGGCCGGCCAAGGTCCCTCAGCACGACCCCAGCCCCGGTCAACAGACCTTGGTCCACACCCGCGACCGCGCCTGCCGGTTCCCCACGTGCGGCCAGCGCGTCGGCTGGGCCGACGCCGACCACGTCATCCCTCACGCGGAGGGCGGAGCCACCGACTGCAGCAACCTCTGCTGTCTGTGCCGCAGCCACCATCGGCTGAAGACCTTCGCCCGCGGCTGGCGCTTCGTCATGGACCCCGACGGAACCCTGCACGTGACCACACCGTCCGGGGTCACCCGCACCACCCGACCACCCGGGATGCGCGCACCCGCCCCAGACCCACCGAACCCCGGGGGCTCGCCGCCGACGCCGCCCGCTCCGGACGACGAGTCGCCGCCCTTCTGATCACCGCGAACCCGCGGGTCACCTCGTACCCATGCCCACGAGCCATCCTGCGCGCCAACCGAAGCGACGCCGGCCGCCGGCCACCGACCGGCGCGACCGCCGACCGCTGTCACGTCAGTCCTCGGGGGAGCCGGACCGGCGCGAGGTCGTCGAACAAGCCGTCTCGGTGCCGGCTCGGCCGGGGCACTCGGCCGGGCCGGCCAGCCGGGTACGCCAGCCAGTCGTCGTGGGGTAGGGGAAGTCGGCGTCAGAGCCCGGCGTCGCCGGCGGACGCCGGGCTCTGCGGGCCGCGGGTGCCCCAGGCGTAGGTCTGCTTCCGCAGCGCCAGGTAGAGGTGGGTCTCGGTGGACTGCACGCCGTCCACCGCGCGGATGCGGGCAACGACCTCGAGCAGCTGGTCGTCGTCCTCGCACACCACCTCCACCAGCAGGTCCACCGAGCCCGCCGTGATGACGACGTAGTCGACCTCGGTGAAGGCGGCGATGCGGTCGGCAGCGGCACGGGGGTCGCCGCTGGTCCGGACGCTGACCATCGCCTGCCGGGAGAAGCCGACCTGCATCGGGTCGGTGACCGCCACGATCTGCATGACGCCGGCGTCGAGCAGCCGCTGCACGCGCTGGCGGACCGCGGCCTCCGACAGCCCCACCGCCGTGGCGATGCGGGCGTAGGGACGGCGGCCGTCCTCCTGGAGCTGCTCGATGATGGCGCGCGAGACGTCGTCCAGCACGAACTGCCCCCGGACGTTCATCCCGGCCCCCGCCCTGCATCGCGTCGACCCGGCGGTTCCGGGCTCTGCGGATGGTAACCAGAGCCAGCTCGGACGTGGCCCGTGCCGGGCCCTCCCCGCTACGATTCCCCCACTCCGAGCCATTCCGGACGACGGGATCCGTAGTCATGACCACCACCGAACAGGACGTCACAGCGCTCGACCAGCCCATCGGAGCGGACGCCACCGCGAACCTGTGGCTGCACTTCACCCGGATGGGCGCCTACCGCGACACCCCGCCGCCGGTCATCGTCCGCGGCCGGGGAGCCGAGATCTTCGACGACCGCGGCCGGCGCTACCTCGACGGCCTGGCCGGGCTGTTCGTCGTCCAGGCCGGGCACGGGCGACGGGTGCTCGCCGAGGCGGCGGCGCGGCAGGCGGAGGAACTGGCCTACTTCCCGCTGTGGTCCTACGCCCACCCGGCGGCGATCGAGCTCTCCCAGCGGCTGGCAGCCGCCACCCCCGGCGACCTCGACCGGGTCTTCTTCACCACCAGCGGCAGCGAGGCGGTCGAGACGGCCTGGAAGGTGGCGAAGCAGTACTTCAAGCTCACCGGGAAGCCGCAGAAGACCAAGGTGATCAGCCGGGCGGTCGCCTACCACGGGACCACGCACGGAGCGCTGTCGATCACCGGCATCCCGGCGATCAAGCAGGTCTTCGAACCGCTGGTGCCCGGCAGCGTCCGGGTGGCCAACACCAATCTCTACCGGGCACCGGTCTTCGGCTGCGACCCGGAGGCGTTCGGCCGGTGGGCCGCCGACCAGATCGAGCAGGCGATCCTCTTCGAGGGCCCGGACACCGTCGCGGCGGTGTTCCTCGAGCCGGTGCAGAACTCCGGCGGCTGCCTGCCACCGCCGCCCGGCTACTTCGCGCGCGTCCGCGAGATCTGCGACCGGCACGACGTGCTGCTGGTCAGCGACGAGGTGATCTGCGCCTTCGGCAGGTTGGGCACGACCTTCGCCTGCGAGAAGCTCGGCTACGTGCCGGACATGATCACCTGCGCGAAGGGGCTGACCTCGGGCTACTCCCCCATCGGCGCGATGATCGCCTCCGACCGGATCGTGGAGCCGTTCCTGCGCGGGACGACGTCCTTCACGCACGGCTACACCTTCGGCGGGCACCCGGTCAGCTGCGCGGTCGCCCTGGCCAACCTGGACCTGTTCGAGGAGGAAGGGCTCAACCAGCGGGTGCTCGACAACGAGGGTGCCTTCCGCGCCACGCTGGAGCGGCTGCTGGACCTGCCGATCGTCGGCGACGTCCGCGGCGACGGCTACTTCTACGGGATCGAGCTGGTCAAGGACAAGGCGACCAAGGAGACCTTCGACGCCGCGGAGTCCGAGCGGCTGCTGCGCGGGTTCATCGCCGGGGCGCTGTTCGAGGCGGGCCTCTACTGCCGGGCCGACGACCGCGGCGACCCGGTCGTCCAGCTCGCCCCGCCGCTGGTCTGCGGCCAGGCCGAGTTCGACGAGATGGAGCAGATCCTCCGGAGCGTGCTCACCGAGGCCTGGGCCGAGCTCTGAGCTCCCTGTTGATCATCGACGGGTGGCTGTCCACGTCGGTGTGTCGGGCAGCCACCCGGCGATGATCGACGAGAAGGGGTTCACTCCCCCGCCGGCACGCACAGCACCGGGCGACCGGAGAAGTGCAGCAGCTCGTGCGACACCGAGCCGAGGACGGCGCCGCGCAGCGGGCTCTCGCCGCGGGTGCCGCGACGATGACCCGGCCGTCGTGCCGGCGCGCCGCGTCGACCAACGCCTGGGCCGGCTTCCGCGGCGGCACCTCGGCGACCGTCCGGGCGCCGCCCTTCTCGGCCTCCTCGACCGCGTGCGACACCGCCGTCCGGCCCAGCTCGGCGAGCGCCAGTTGGTGGGCCTGGAACTCCTCCCCCACGCCGCCGGGCGGCTCGACGCCGTACACGAGGACGAGCGACTCGTCGAAGCGAAGCGCCGGCTCCGGAGCGAGCGCCAGCGCCGGCCGGGACCCCGGCGACTCGTCGTACCTGAGGACGATGCTCACCGCAGGTCCTCGTCGACGACGATGCGGTCGCCGGCGATGCCCGGCCGCTCCTGCCAGAACCTGCCGTCCCTGGCTCGCCACGCGAACATCACGACCAGGCCGACGAGGAAGATCCCGACGCCGATCACCAGCGGCGGGCCGACGCCGAGCCACGCCTGACCGGTGTAGGAGTTCTCCGGGTCGGCGAGGTCGCGGATCGACAGCACCAGCAGCCAGATGAGCAGTCCCGCCCCGACCAGCGGCCCGACGCCGATGAGCAGGAACGCCGACACGCTGCGGGTCAGCTGACGGCGGTGGTAGACGGCGCAGGCGATTCCGGTGAGCGCGTAGTAGAAGGCGATGAGCAGCGACAGCGCGGTGATCGAGTCGAACAGTGCGTTCTCGCTCACCAGGCTGACCACGACGAACCAGATGCTGGCGATGACGCCGACCCACCAGGTGGAGACGTCGGGGGTGCGGTGCCGCGGCGAGATGTGCCCGAACCGGCGGGGCAGCGCGTGCCGCCGGGCCATCGACAGCCCCGTCCGGGACGCCGGGAGGATCGTCGTCTGGGTCGACGCGACGGCCGCCGTCGCCACCGCCAGGAGGACCACCCAGTCCCAGCCGCCCAGGACCTCGGTCGAGAACAGCGCGAGGATCGCCTCCTCCTCGTCGGCGTTGTCGGCGAGGTAGTCGGTGCCGGCGAAGGCCAGGACGGCGATGGCGACGCCGACGTAGGTGACCAGCAGGACGATGGTGGAGACGATCGCCGCGCGGCCGGAGGTCGAGGTCGAGTCGCGGGTCTCCTCGGTGAGGTTCACCGCCGACTCCCAGCCCCAGTAGGCGAAGACGCCGAGGAGCAGCCCGCCGGTGAGCGCCGCCCCGCCGGCGCCGAAGGGGTTGAGCCAGTCCCAGCCGGGGTCGAGCCCGCCCAGCTGGCTGTCGCCGGTCGCCCCGCGGTGGATGGCGACCGCGGCGAAGACCAGGAGCGCCGCCGTCTGGGCGAGGATCAGCGCGTTCTGCACGTGGGCCGACAGCTCGGTGCCGAGCACGCAGATCCAGGTCATCAGCAGGACGAGCCCGACGGTCAGCACGGTCACGACGGCGGTGTTCTCGGCCAGCGAGTCGAGGTCGAGCGTGCGCAGGGTGAAGACGACGCCGACGTTGGCCAGCGACCCGATGATGAGGACGCCGGTCATCGCGATGGCCCAGCCGCCGATCCAGCCGGCCCACGGCCCCATCGCGCGGGTCACCCAGGAGAACGTCGTCCCGCAGTCGGGGTCGACCCGGTTGAGCGCGGCGAACGCGCCGGCGATGAGCACCATCGGCACGAACGAGGCCAGCAGGATGCCGGGGGCGTGCACCCCGCTGAGGGCCACGAGGGCGCCGATGATCGCGGCCAGGGTGTAGGCCGGTGAGGTCGAGGCCAGGCCGATCACGAGGGCGTCGAGGAAGCCGATGGCGCCCGGGCGGAGGGTGGTCTCCTCTCCCGGGCGGACGGCGGAGTCCGCGGGGTCCGGCTGCATGCGACGGTTATCGCAGCAGAATCCCGATCCGCCAAGGGTTCGGCGACCGCGGGCCTGGTCGAACTGCGGAAGCCGTGGCCAGGGTGCCCGCCACCTGTGGAGGTGGACATGCGCATCCTGCTGGTCGGCGCCGGCGGTGTCGGCAGAGCGGTGACCGCGATCGTGGCGCGCCGCGCGTTCGTGGAACGGCTCGTCGTCGCCGAGGTCGACGCCTCCGACGAGGCCGCCGTCGCAGGCCCTGCTCGCCGAGCACGGCCGCGACGTCGCCGCGGCGCTGCCGGATCCGGCGTCGCTCGGCGAGCTGATGACCGGGAAGACCTGCGCCGGGCCGTGGGCGAGCGGCACGGGCGCCGACGGCCGGCCGCGGCAGGTCTCCCTGTGCCACGTGGTCGACAACGCCTGGTCGAGGGCGGAGTACGGGTCCCAGGCAGTGGTCTGGCAGACGGCGGTCAACCCCGTGGTCGTCCTCGAGCTGCTGGCCACCGGACGGTGGCGGGGCCGCGGCGTGCTGAGCCCGGAGGCTGTCGACGCGGTGCCCTTCCTCGACCTGCCGACCGCCTACGGCTCCCCCTGGGGGATGTGCGAGGGCGGCTGAGGAAGGCCCCCTCGCCCCCCGCCGCTCGCAGGAGCAGGACCGTCCTCCCCACCCCTCGCAAGCTCGGAGCGGTGCCCTGGACGGGGCCGCCTGCACGGGGCCGCTTCCGGCCGGCCGCACCTCGTCAGCCGACTGCGTCCACCAGCCGGCGCAGCTCCCCCGTCACCACGCAGGCCCGGCCCAGGACGTCGTCGCGCGCGGACCCGGCCTGTTCGCGGACGGCGGTGAAGCGGGCCAGCGCCGCAGCGTGAAGGTCCGCGAAGGCGTCCGCGTCGCCGTCGGCGTCCCGCAACAGCGCCGCCACGAGGGCCCAGCGCAGCCGGTCGACC
>NZ_SPQN01000125.1 GCF_004571065.1 Geodermatophilus sp. DF01-2 | reverse complement strand
TCCTCGCCACCCTGGCCGACCGCGCCCTGGCGCCCCTCGGCGGAGACGTGCCCGGCGGGCTGGAGGGCACCGGCGCCGCCGTGCTCCTGGAGCTGCGGCTGCCGCGGGTGGTGCTGGCAGCGCTCGTGGGCGCCGCACTGGCCGTCTCCGGGGCGGCCTACCAGGGCGTCTTCCGCAACCCGCTGGCCGACCCCTACCTCCTCGGGGCGGCCGCCGGCGCGGGCCTGGGCGCCACCGTCGTCATCGCCTACGCGCCGGGCACGTCGCTGGGCCCGGTCGGCGTCGTCCCGCTCGCCGCGTTCGCGGGAGCGCTCGCGGGTGTGGGGGCGGCGCTCCTGCTCGGCACCGCCGCGGGCGGGTCGCACAGCGCGACGCTGCTGCTGGCCGGGGTCGCCGTCGCCTCGTTCCTCGCCGCGGCGCAGACCCTGGTGCAGCAGCAGAACACCGACGACCTGCGCGCGGTGTACGGCTGGCTGCTCGGCCAGCTCGGCCGCGCCCAGTGGTCCGACGTCGTCCTCGTGCTCCCGTACCTCGGCACGGCCTGCCTGGTGCTGCTGCTGTGCGGGCGCGCGCTCGACGTGCTGGCCCTCGGGGACGACGAGGCCCGGACGCTGGGCGTGCCGCCGCGCCGGCTGCGGCTGCTGATCGTCATCGCGGCGTCGCTGGCCACCGCGTCGGCCGTGGCGGTCAGCGGGCTGATCGGCTTCGTCGGGCTCGTCGTCCCGCACGTCGTCCGGCGGCTGGTCGGCGGCTCGCACGCCCGGGTGCTGCCGGCCGCGCTGCTGGTCGGCGGCGCCTTCCTGGTGCTCGCCGACCTGGTCGCCCGCGTGGTGCTCGCACCCGCCGAGCTGCCGATCGGCGTGGTCACCGCGTTCGTCGGTGCCCCGTTCTTCGCCGGGCTGCTGTGGGCGGGAGCACGACGGAGATGAGGCGGCGGTGAGCGGCGCCCGGGTGGAGGTGCTGGGGCTCTCCGCGGCGCACGGCCGCACCCGCGTGCTCGACGACGTCCGCCTGGACGTCGGGCCGGGCGGCTGGACGGCGGTCATCGGCCCGAACGGCTCGGGCAAGACCACGCTGCTGCGCGCGGTACTCGGCGCCCACCCGCACGAGGGGGAGGTCCGCGTCGACGGCGTCCCGACCACCGCGATGCCGCGGCGGGAGCGGGCCCGCACGCTGGCCTACGCGCCGCAGCGCCCGGTCGTGCCGGAGGGGGTCACCACCGCCGAGTACGTGGGCCTGGGCCGCACCCCGCACCGCGCGCTGCTGGCCGCGCCCCGCCCGGCGGACCGCCAGGTGGTGTCCGACGTGATGGCCCGCCTGGAGCTGACCGGGCTGGCCGACCGGCCGGTGGCGACGCTGTCGGGCGGCGAGCAGCAACGCGCCGTGCTGGCCCGGGCCCTCGCGCAGCAACCGCGGGTGCTGCTGCTCGACGAGCCGACGGCCGCGCTGGACCTCGGCCACGCGCAGCAGGTGCTCGACCTCGTCGACCGGCTGCGCCGGCAGGACGGCCTCACGGTGCTGAGCACGCTGCACGACCTCACCCTGGCCGGCCAGTACGCCGACCGGCTGGCGCTGCTCTCGAGGGGCCGGCTGGTCGCCGAGGGAACGCCGGCGGAGGTCCTCACCTCGGCGGCGCTGGCCGGCCACTACGGCGCCCGGGCCCAGGTGGTGGCCGGCCCGCACGGCCCCGCCGTCCTGCCTCTGCGGGCGCGGGAGGACGACCGGGACGACCGACCGCCGGCGGACCGCCCGGGCCCGCCGGGGGACGTCGCCCCACGGGGAGGAACCCACCGTTCGGGACAGCCGGCGCACGGATCCGCGTCCCCTGCGTCCGCGTCGTCGCGATACCGGATGATCTGACCGTGTCCATCGCCGCGCGCTTCCGTGCCGCACTGGACGCCGTCGACGACCCCGACCTCGCCGGTCCCGAGCTGTTGCCGGTGCGACTGACCCGCGCGTGCGCCCGGACGCTGGGGGTGGACGACGCCGGGCTGAGCGTCGGCACCGGCGGGGAGGACCGGCTCCCCCTCGGGGCCAGCTCGGAGACCGCCGTCCTCGCCGAGCGGCTGCAGTTCACCGCCGGGAACGGGCCGTGCGAGACCGCGCAGCGGCACCGGGAGCCGGTGTTCGCGGCCTTCCCGGACCTGCAGCGCCGCTGGCCGGCGTTCGCCGGCCTGCTGGCCGAGCAGACCCCCTACCGCGCGGTGGTCGCGCTGCCGATCGGCGAGACGTTGGCCGGGCCCGGGGTCCTCGACCTGTTCTTCGTCGACGAGTCGGCCGTCTCCGCCCTCGACGTCTTCGCGGCCATGGCCGTCGGCGACCTGGTCGCGGCAGCGCTCGGCGAGGCCGCGGTGTGGGCGCCCTGGGGCGGGCCGGCGTGGCTGCACAGCCCGGCGGCGCAGCACCGCGGCCTGGTGTGGACGGCGATCGGCCGGGTGGGCATGGACCTCGGCACCGACGCGCCGGCGGCGCTGGACCTGCTGCGCTGCGCGGCGTGGACGGCCGATCGCACGGTCGACGACCTCGCCGACGACGTCATCGCCGGCCGGCTCGACCCCGACGCCCTCCGCCCTCCGGACGACCCGACGACCTTCCGCGGCTGACCGGCAGGCCTTCCACCGGGTCAGCGCCCGGTTCCGGATGCCCCCGAGGTTGGGGGTCGGCCACCCCCGTGGTTCGGCTGTCGCGCGGACTGTCTCCGCTCGGGACCGGTCGCCAGACTGGGCACGTGCTGCCGCTGTGGCCCGGAGGACGCATCCCCCGGGAACCACGGGGGTACCGTCCGGACCGCCCGGCGGCGGAGAGGGAGGGAGGACGGCGACGCGTGATCACGGTCCTGGTCGCGGACGACCACGCGTTCGTCCGCGACTCCCTGGTCGAGCTCTTCTCCGCCAGCGGCGACGTCACGGTGGTCGCCGAGTGCGAGGACGGCGCACAGGTCCTCGACGCCGCCCGGCGCACCCGGCCCGACGTCGTCCTTCTCGACCTGGCCATGCCGCGGGTCACCGGGCTGCAGGCGGCCCGGGAGCTGCTCACCGCCCAGCCGGAGTCCCGCGTCGTCGTCCTGACCGGCTCGCTCACCCCGGCGCTCGTGGAGGAGGCCCGCGAGATCGGTGTCGTCGGCTACCTGCTCAAGGACGACGACCCCGGCGCGCTGCCCGACCACGTCCGCACGGTGGCTGCCGGCGGCACCGCCTGGAGCTCCGCCGCCACGTCGGCGGCCGCCGGCGGCCCGGTCTAGCTGGGCGTGCCCCCCGACAGGGCGAGAGGGGCGCAACGGACCGGGGCCGGTGCGTGCACGGAGAGTTCCGACTCGCGCGCAGGTGGCGCGGGGTGACGGGGATCTTCGGGCTTTCGGGGGCGGAGGTCCCTGGTGTGACGGGGAGAACTCCGGTCCCATTCCCGGGAACGCGCTTCCCCGCACCGGCGGGCCGGAGCATGGGATGGACGACGGGGGTTCCCATGGCGCTCGCCCAGCTGGAGGGGCAGACCGACCTGGCCCGGGTGCTGGTGGTCGACGACCACCGCACCTTCGCCGAACTCCTCTCCGGGGCGCTGTCCTCCGCCGGCATGGACCCGGTCGGCACGGCCCACTCCGCGGCCCAGGCCGTCGCGATGGCCCAGGACCTGCAGCCCGACATCGTGGTGATGGACATCGAGATGCCGCGCCAGGACGGGCTGGCGGCCACCCGCCGGATCCGCGAGGTGGCGCCCGACGCCGTCGTCGCCGTGGTCACCGCCCACCGCGACCCCGACTGGGTCGTGCGGGCCGCCCAGGCCGGCGCCTCGGCGTTCATCCCCAAGGACGGCTCGCTCGCCGAGATGATCGACGTCCTCTCCCGCGTGCAGCCCGGGCAGATGCTCGTCGCCCCCTCCACCTTCTCCAGCGGCCCGACCCGCACGCCGGCGGCCGCCACCGGCCGTGACGCGGTCCCGCAGCTGACCCGGCGCGAGCAGGAGGTGCTCGACTGCCTCGGCCGTGGGATGCAGGTCAAGGCGATCGCCCGGGTCCTGGGCATCACGCTGGAGACCTGCCGTGGCTACGTGAAGTCGCTGCACGCCAAGCTCGGTGTCCGCTCCCAGCTCGAGGCGGTGGTCAAGGCCCAGCAGCTGGGGCTCCTCGGCGCTGCGGATGAGCGCTGACGCCACCGGTCCCTCCTCCCCCGGGAGCCTCCCCTCCGCTCGCCGTCGCACCGCCTGGGGCCGCGAGCTGGCGGCCTTCTGCGCCGTCGCACTGCTGGTCCTGCTCGCCGTGTCGGCGGGCACGGTCTGGCTGAGCGAGCGGATCGCCCGGGACAACGCCCTGGCCGAGGCGGAGCGTGCCGCGACGCGGCTGGCGCAGCTCGTGGTGGGGCCGGTGCTGGCGGACGCCCTCGCCGGCCGGCCGGGCGGGTTCGACGAGCTCGACCGGATCGTCCGGGACCGGCTGACCGACGGCTCGGTCAGCCGGATCGTCGTGTGGCGGGCGACCGGCGAGGTCGTCTACGCCAGCGAGCCGGAGCTGCGAGGCCGGGTGTTCCCGCCGTCGGAGGGGCTGCTCACCGCGATCGGTGGAACGGCGGTCGCCGACGTCGACGAGGCTCCGGAGACCGACGCGGACGGACAGCAGAGCGCCCTGCTGGAGGTCTACGCCCCGCTCGACCTGCCGGGGCAGCAGCTGGCCTTCGAGGCGTACTTCTCCTACGACAGCATCGAGCGCCAGGCGACGCGGCTGCGCGGGGAGATCATCCCGATGGCCATCGGGGCCCTGGTGGTGCTGCAGGTGGTGCAGATCCCGATCGCCACCTCGCTGGCCCGCCGGGTGCGGCGCCAGGAGGCCGAGCGGGCCGAGCTCATGGCGCGCACCGTCACCGCCTCGGACCGGGAGCGCCGCGCGATCGCCGCCGACGTCCACGACGGCCCGGTGCAGGACCTCGCCGGCGTGAGCTACGCCCTCTCGGCGCTGCGGGGCAGCCTGCCCGAGGAGCGGCAGCCCACCGTCGACAAGTTGGTGGGCGCCGTCCGGCACGCCGTCCAGTCGCTGCGCCGGCTGATGGTCGACATCTACCCGCCCGACCTGAGCGGGCCGGGCCTGGGCGTGGCGATCTCCGACAGCGCCGAGCCGCTGCGCGCCGCGGGTGTCGAGGTGCTCATGGACGCCGCGCCCCTGCCCGAGATGACCCCGGACGCCGCGGCGGTGCTCTACCGCACTGCCAAGGAGGCGCTGGCCAACGTCGTCCACCACGCGAAGGCCGAGCGCGCCTGGATCACCCTCGAGGAGACCGAACTCAAGGGTGCACGAGCCGTGCGACTCGAGGTCGCCGACGACGGCATCGGCTTCCCGGTGTCCACCGACAAGCGCGCGGAGGGGCACCTCGGCCTGTCCCTGCTCTGCGACCGGGTGGTCGACCTCGGCGGGACGGTCACCCTGGGTGAGCGGCCCGGCGGCGGTGCACTCCTGACTGCGGTCGTGCCGCTCCGACACGGACAGTGACGCCACGAGTCGCTGACCTGCCCAGACCCCCCGATTGCGGGAGCGCCTCGCCCCCCCGGTGACGGCTGTGACGGGTGCGGCGTGCGCGGAAGGGTCTCCACACCGGGAACACCAGCGGTAGTGAGGAGCACCCCCCGATGGACACGCCCAGCCTGAACCGCCGCGACGTCCTCAAGGTGTCGCTGGTCGGGACTGCGGCCATGGCCTTGCCGTTCCAGGCGGTCCTCTCGGCGAAGAGCGCCTCGGAGCTCGACGAGAAGCGGATGCCGCGGCCGTACGCCGCCGCGTTCCGCGCCCCGCAGGTGATGAAGCCGACCAGGAGCGACGACGTGCCGGGGAACACCTACGGCAGGACCCCGGACACCGGCACGCCCGTCACCGGCGGCGAGTACGCCGGGACCGACTACTACCGCATCGAGCAGAGACCCACCCAGGTGGAGCTGGTCAAGGGCATCAAGACCACGATGTGGGGCTACAACGGCCAGGTCCCCGGTCCCACCATCCGGACGTACCTCAGCAACGGCAGGCCGCGGCGGGTCGTCATGCAGCAGATCAACAGGCTGCCGGCCAAGCACCCGACGCTCGGCTACGTCCCCTGGACCTCCACCCACCTGCACGGCTCGCCGTCCAAGCCGCAGTTCGACGGCTACGCCGGCGACCTCACCCGGCCGGGCGAGTGGAAGACCTACATGTATCCGAACAACTGCACGCCGCGGACGATCTGGTACCACGACCACGGCGTGCACCACACCGCCGAGAACGTGTACATGGGCCTGGCCGCCCAGTACCACATCGTCGACGAGGCGCTGGAGCGGCGGCTCGGGATCCCGAGGTACGACCCCGCACTGGCCAGCGACGCCTCGGCGCAGTACGAGGTCCCACTGATCGTCAGCGACGTCATGTTCGCCGAGAACGGCCAGCTCATGTGGGACGACGACGGCGAGTCGGGCGTCTACGGCGACGTTATCCTGGTCAACGGCGTGCCCTGGCCGACCATGAAGGTCCAGCCGCGCACGTACCGGTTCCGCATCCTCAACGGCTCACTGGCCCGCGGCTACAAGCTCCGGCTGAGCAACGGCAGGCCGTTCACCGTGATCGCCACCGACGGCGGCTTCATGCACCAGCCGCAGACGGTCACCACGCTCACCGTCGGCATGGGCGAGCGGTACGAGATCGTCGTCGACTTCGCCCCGTTCAAGGGCACCAGGGTGCAGCTGCTGAACTCCGGCGTGAAGAACGCCCGCGACTTCGACCACACCGGCAAGGTCATGCAGTTCGAGGTCGGCACCGCGGCGCCCACCAGCCTGGACGGCAACGGCCCGCTCGACCTGGCCGAGTTCGCGGCGCTCCAGCACCCGGTCATGGCGCGCAGCAACGCAGACCCCGGCACGCCGGTCCGCCGCATGGAGCTCGAGCGGGCCAACGGCCTCTGGGTCATCAACGACGAGACGTGGGACGACGTCGTCCGCAGCAACTACGAGCACGTCTTCGCCAACGTCGCGCCGAACTCATGGGAGATCTGGGAGGCCACCAACTCCTCCGGCGGCTGGTTCCACCCGCTGCACGTGCACCTCGCGGACTTCCGGGTGCTCAGCCGCAACGGGCAACCGCCCCGGCCGGAGGAGCGCGGCCCGAAGGACGTCGTCTACGTCGGTGAGGGCGAGACCATCCGCCTTCTCCTCAACTTCGCGCACGAGGAGGGGCGGTACATGATCCACTGCCACAACCTCTCCCACGAGGACCACGACATGATGACCCAGTACCAGGTGGGTCACCACGACATCGACTGCGACTCGATCAACACCGCGCCGCCCAAGGGCGGCGACCCGGACGACTTCGAGGATGCCCTCGAGGAGGCCGCCGAGGAGGCCGCGAAGGAGGCGGAGGAGGCCGCGGAGGAGGGCACGCCGGACCCGGTGACCGGTGACGGCACGACCGGTGGCATCGACGGCGGCACGACCGGCACGGACACCGCCACCCCGACGCAGACCTCCACCCCCGCCCCGACGACGGCGGCTCCCCCGGCGACGACTGCTCCCCCGACGCCGGCCCGGACCTCGACGACGCCGACCGGGACGTCCACGCCGGCGACCTCCACCAGGACGCGGTCCCGGCGCACCGCCACCCCGACCCGGCGGCGTCGGCGGTGACCGCCGTCGTCCCCGCCCCGGCGGCTCGGGTGCGACCGGCTCCGGCTCGTGA
>NZ_SPQN01000124.1 GCF_004571065.1 Geodermatophilus sp. DF01-2 | reverse complement strand
GTCCATGTCCCCGTGGTCCATGTCCCCGTGGTCCATGTCCCCGTGGTCCATGTCCCCGTGGTCCATGTCCCCGTGGTCCATGTCCCCGTGGTCCATGTCCCCGTGGTCCATGTCCCCGTGGTCCATGTCCCCGTGGTCCTCGGAGTCCTGCGCCTCCGGGCCCTCCTCGTCCTGGTCCGGGTCCTGGTCCGCGGGGGCCTCGTCACCGGAGTCCGGGTCCGCGGGGTCTTCCTCGTCCCGGTCCTCGTCCCCGTCCTGGTCGTCGGTCGCCTCGGCAGGTCCACCCATTGCCGGGTCGGTCGACCGCTCCACGGCGTCCCGGCGTTGTCGTTCGGTGTCGAGGAGCTCGGAGACCGCCTGGTCGATGACCGCGCCGACCGCCGACGCCGCCATCGCGGTGACCCGGGCACGGGGCCCCGGCAGTTGCTCCCACAGCAGGTCGACGGTGGCCGTGAGGCGGACGCCGGGTGCGCCGCAGATCACCATCACGTCCGCGTCTGCAGCGGACAGGGCCGGCCGCCAGCCGCGTTCCCGCACCACCCGCTCGGCGGCGCACCGGGTGGCGCTCCATCCGGGGACGGGAACGAGCAGCACCGCGACCCGGCGGACGGCGGCATCGGCCAGGCGCCGGGTCAGGTCCACCGCAGGGCCCCCTCCCGCCAGGCCCACACGACCCCGACCATGAGGACGGCCAGGAAGACGAACATCTCGACGACCGCCGAGACGCCGACCTGGGCCACCACGGTGGCCCAGGGGTACATGTAGAGCATCTCCACGTCGAAGGCCAGGAACAGCAGGGTCAGCGGGTAGTACCTCGCGTGGAAGCGCGACAGTGCGTGCTCCTGCGGGCGCCGGCCGGAGAGGAAGGGCAGCGCGGTCAGCGTCGTGGGGGCCACCGACGTCCGTCGATGGACCAGGTAGGCGACGACCGCCCCGCCCACGCCCAGCGCCAGCATCGCTGCAGCACCCCAGAGCACGGGGATTACCTCCTGCCGGACCGAACGGCGCGATGGACGTCGCCGAGGCCGGCGACCGGCCGCGCCGACATACCCGTAGAACCGTACGGGTGATGCGTGGTCATGTCAGGGTCTCGGCGTCCGCCGGCAGCACGTGCGGGCGGTCGCCGCACCCATGCCCGGAGTGCGGGCGGCCGGGCTGTCATCGACTCGCGACGCGCGCGTGCTCCGTTCGCTCCGAGACCGGGGCGGCGGGCAGGAGCAGGGTGAACACCGGCGGCGACACCTGCGTCAGGTGCAGCCGGCCCTGCTCGGCCTCGGAGAGGCGGCGGGCGAGGGCCAGCCCGATGCCGTGCCCGTCGCGGCGATCGGCCTGCCGGGCGAAGAGGATGCCCTCGGGGTCCCGCACCCCGGGACCCTCGTCGGAGACGTCGACCGCCACGGCGCCGGTGGCCTCGCGCACGGCGACCGTGACGGTCCCGCGGCCGTGCGTGGTGGCGTTGTCGACCAGCACGCCCAGCACCTGACGGACCGCCGCGGTCGACGCCCGCGCGCCCGGCGCACCGGGATCGACCCGGACCTCGAGGTCCCGGCCGTGCAGTGCCAGGCGCGCGGTCCATTCCGGCGACAGTTCGCCGAGCAGCGCGTCGAGGTCGACCGGGCCGGTCGGCGTGGCCTGGCCGGCACGGGCCAGCGTCAGCAGCTCCTCGATGATCGACTCCAGGCGGTCGGCGTCGACCAGGCTGGCGGCGATCGCCGGCCGGGGGTCGACGTCTGCCCGCTCGAGCGCTGCCTCGAGGCGCAGTCGCATGCCGGCCAGGGGGGTCCGGAGCTGGTGGGAGGCGTCGGCGGAGAACGCACGCTCGCGAGCGAGGAGGTCGTCCAGGCGGATGGCGGTCGCGTCGAGTGCGGCCCCGACCGCGTCGATCTCCTCGATGCTGCCCCTGCGGCTGCGGACGCTGAAGTCGCCGTCCCCGAGTCGGCGGGCGCTCTCCTCCAGGTCCTCCAGCGGGCGCGCGAGCCTGCGGGCCTGTCGCCGCCCGACCAGCCAGGCGATGGTGACCGCCGCGGCCGCCAGCCCCGCCATGGCCGCCCAGACGAGGGCGACCTGTCCCAGCACGGTGCTGCGGGGGGAGGCGACGACCACGGCGCCGACCACCTCGTCGGAGTGGGTGACGGGAACGGCGGCGGCGAGGAGGTCGCCGTCGGTCCCGGCCGCCACGTCGCCGTCCAGCGCCCGGGACAGGATGTGGGGATGGTCGCCCGGGACGACCCCGGCCAGCGGATCACCGTCGTCGTCGTAGACGGCCACGCGGATCTCGTCGCCGTCACGCCCGACGTCCGCGATGTCGTCGGGGTCGACGTCGTCCTCGTCGTAGACGTCGCCGGCTATCTCGATCGCGACGTCACTGGCGACCCGGACGAGGTGCCCGCGCTCGTGCTGGAGGGCGTACTCGAGCACCGCCACGGCCAGGGGGACGGCGAACAGGCAGGTGGCGAGCACGGAGGCCAGGACGGCCACAGCGATGATCCTGGTGCGCACGGGCGTCGTCTCCGTTCCGCAGTCGGGGGCGCCGCGGTCGGTGGGCGCCAGGATGCCGCGCCGGGCCGGCGCTGTCACCGCCTCCGGGCGCGGTCCGACGGGTCCCGTGGCGGGGCGGCAGGTGCCACGATGCCCACATGGCCGGTCGGGTCCTGCTGGTCGAGGACGACCCGTCGATCGGTGAGGTCCTGGCGTCGAGCCTGCGCAGCCACGCGTACGACGTCTCCTGGGAGCGCACCGGCAGCGGAGCGCTGGCCCGCGCCGGGGCCGGCGCCGTCGACCTCGTCCTGCTGGACCTGGGGCTGCCCGACCTCGACGGCGTGGAGGTGTGCCGGCAGCTCCGGCGCGCCCAGCCGGAGTGCGTCCTGGTGATGCTGACCGCGCGCTCGGCGGAGATGGACGTCGTCGTCGGCCTGGAGGCCGGTGCCGACGACTACCTGGTCAAGCCGGTCCGGCTGGCCGAGCTCCATGCCCGCATCCGCGCGCACCTGCGCCGGGGCGCGAAGGGGACGACCGGGCCCGCGGTCCGCGCCGTCGGCGACCTGGTGGTCGACGTCGCCCGGCACCGCGTCACGGTCGCGGACGAGGAGCTGTACCTGCGCCCGAAGGAGTTCGACCTGCTCGCGCGGCTGGCCGCGCAACCGGAGATGGCGCACAGCCGGGAGCAGCTGATGGCGGACGTGTGGGACGAGAACTGGTTCGGCTCGACCAAGACCCTCGACGTCCACGTCGCGGCGCTGCGGCGCAAGCTGCAGGAGAGCGCCGCGACCGCCCACCGGGTCCCCCGGATCGTCACCGTGCGCGGGCACGGCTACCGGCTGGAGCTCGCGGCGCCGGACCGGGGTCGGGCGTCGCGGTAGGCCCCGGCGGCCGGTGCCGCCCCGGGGATGCCCGCCGCTGCCGGGGTGAGTTCCCAGGTGGCGGTCTTCGAGACGGTCCCGACGCCGATGCCCAGGACGTCGGTACCGCCCAGGCGGCGGGTGCTGAACGACTCGTCCCCCGCGGCACCGGTGAGGACGGCGTCCACCCGGTCCAGGACGGTGTCGAGCCGGCGGCGCGGCAGCGGAACGTCCCGGCGCACGTGGGCCTCGACCGTGAACAACCGGCTGCTGGCCGGAGCCGAGGCGCGGCTGTCGACTACCCAGTCCGGGACGATGAAGGACCGCACCGCGGTGTCGCCCTCCTCGGGGCAGACGCACCCCAGGCCGGCGGCGTAATTCAGCAGCAGCGTCCCGAGCACCGCGTCCCGGGTCAGGAGGCCGCCGACCACGAGGCGGAGGTCCGTCATCGCTCTCCTTGCCGCTGCGTCGGAGGCCCGGTCGGTCGGAACCGCCTCCGACGTTAGGGGGCCCAGCGCAAGCGGCAGGCCACGAGGATGCAAGAACTCGGTAAAGCCGGTCCCGTGCGGGTGGGGGCGGACGGCAGCGCTCCCTAGCGTGCGCCGCCATGAGCACAGCCGTCAGCGCGCGCAGGTCCCTTCCCTCGGTGGCCCGGAGACGCCACCTCCGGGAGGACCAGCGCGTCGTCGGACTCGACGTCGCCCGTGCCCTCGCGGTGTTCGGCATGTTCGGCGCGCACGTCGGCGCGGTCGCGGACGACGTCGGGACGTCGCCCGCCACGTGGACCGGCGTGGTCAACGGACGGTCCTCGATCCTCTTCGCCGTCCTGGCGGGGATCTCGGTGGCGCTGTTCTCCGGGCGCACCGTCCCGGTCGGCGGGGACGACCTGGCCCGCGCCCGGGTGCGGCTGCTGGTCCGGGCGGCGTGGGTCTTCGCCATCGGTGGCGTCCTCGAGGCCCTGGGCACCGACGTCGACGTGATCCTCGGCGTCTACGCCGTCCTCTTCGTCCTCGCCCTACCGTTCCTGCGGTGGCCGCCGCGACGGCTGTTCCTGGCGGCGGGGGTGCTCGCCGTGCTGACGCCGCCGGCCGACCTGCTGCTGGCGCAGTTCGCCGAGGCCCACGACGCCTACGACGCGCCGTTCGTCTCCCTGGCCGTGACCGGCGCCTACCCGGCGCTGATCTGGTGGACGTTCATCCTCGTCGGGCTCGCCGTCGGCCGGTGCGATCTCACCTCGGCGCGGGTGCGGCTGACCCTGGCCGCCGCGGGGGTGTCGCTGGCCGTCGCGGGCTACGGCGCGGGGTGGCTGACGACGCAGTGGTGGGCGGACGGGCGCGCATCGGAGGGCCCACTGGACGGTGCGGAGCGGCCGGGGGAGTGGGACCCCGCGTGGCTGAGCGGCGCGGCCCCGCACAGCGGCACGACCTCCGAGGTCGCCGGCTCGGTCGGCGTCGCGCTCGTCGTGGTCGCCGTGTGCCTCGTCGTCGCCGAGCTCCTGCCCAGGCTCACCTCGCCGCTGGCGGCGGTGGGGTCCATGGCGCTCACGGTGTACACCGGCAGCGTCGTGGCGGTCTGGGCGCTCGGCACGATCGACTACGACAGCAACGGGCCGTGGGCGGCCTACGTGGCGGTGACCCTCGTGCTCGCGACCGCTTGGCGCCTGCTGTTCGGCAGGGGACCGCTGGAACGGTTGCTCCGGTGGAGTTCCCTGCGCGCCGCGGGAGCCGCCGAGCGGCCACGGCCGGGCGAGCCGTCGCCGTAGTGCTCCGGTGCCACTAGCGTTGCTCCCGGCCCGGCCACGAGACCCTGCGCCGGGGAGCCGAGCCCAGGAGGCAGCCGTGGCCGACCACGTGTACCGGTTGAGCGAGATCGTCGGCAGCAGCCAGACCAGCGTCGACGACGCCATCCGCACCGCGATCCGCAAGGCCGCCCGGACGGTGCGGCACATCGAGTGGTTCGAGACCAAGGAGATCCGCGGCCAGGTGGTCGACGGCGACGTCCAGTACTTCCAGGTGCGGCTGGCGATCGGTTTCCGCGTCGAGGACTGACGGCCATCCTTCCGGGTCCCGCCGGCCCCGTCCCGGGGTCCCGGCCTGAGCCTGCGAAGGACGGGAGGACGGGGTCCTTCTACGAGGCGTGGGGGGAAGGGTGGTCCTTAATCGAAGCTGCCCGCGCCGCCCTGCCGGTACGGGGAGCGGCGCTCGAGCCGCTCACGCTCACTGCGTTCGTCCCGGAGCCGGGCCGCGGTGCCCGGCGGATACCCGGCCTTGACGACCCGGTGCTCGGTCGTCTCCACCATGAACGCCAGCGAGAAGACCAGGCCCATGAGCAGCCCGCCGGCCGCGGCCGAGAGCCGGTAGACCAGCGGAACCGGGACGACGGTCACGCAGAGGACCAGTACCGGCAGCAGCTGCACCACCGCCCGGGTCAGGTGGCGGCGCACCCATCCCGGCCCGGTCGTGTCGGCGAGCACCCAGGGCGACAGCTCCCGCGGCAGCCCGCCACCCAGGGCGTAGCGCACCCACTGCAGCGGCGTGGGGCGGCGCGCGGCGGCACGGGTTCGCACACCGACGACGGTAGGCCGGTGAGGGCGTTGCCGGGAAGCTGTGGTCCGGAGCACACTCACCGGCGACCCGACGGCGAGGAGGTCCGGCATGCACATCCGTCAACTGCTCCGCCGGAAGGGGACCGACGTCGCCACCGTCGGCGCCGACGCCAGCGTCCGCACCGCCCTGGCACTGCTCACCGAGCACGGGGTCGGCGCGCTGGTGGTCTCCGCCGACGGGCGCACCGTCGACGGCATCGTCTCCGAGCGGGACGTCGTCCGTGCGCTGCACGAACGGGGCGCCGGCCTGCTCGCCGACCCCGTCTCCAGCGTCATGACCCCGCAGGTGCACACCTGCGTGCCCGCAGCGGGTGTCGAGGAGCTCGCCCGCACGATGACCGAGCACCGGGTGCGGCACGTGCCGGTGGTCGACGGCGGGGCGCTGGTGGGGATCGTCTCGATCGGCGACGTCGTCAAGGCCCGGCTCGACGAGCTGGAGGAGGAGCGCGCCCAGCTCGTCGACTACATCCAGACCGGCTGAAGGAGGACCCCCTCTTCCTCACCCCTCGCAGGCTCGGGGCGGTGCCCTGGAGGGGGCCAGGCGTAGCGTGCCGTGCGTGGATCAGCGGCGGGTGGGGGTCGCCTCCGGGCTCGCCGCATACGGCCTGTGGGGCCTGTTCCCGCTCTACTTCCCCCTGCTCGAACCGGCCGGTGGACTGGAGATCGTCGCCCACCGGGTGATCTGGTCGCTGCTCTTCGTCGCCGTCCTGCTGACCGCGCTGCGCGCCTGGCCGCAGGTGCGCGCGGCGGTCACCGACCGGCGGTCCCTGCTGGTGCTGCTCGGCGCCGCCGTGCTCATCGCGGCCAACTGGCTGGTCTTCGTCTACGGGGTCAACTCCGGTCACGTGGTCGAGACCTCGCTCGGCTACTTCATCAACCCGCTGGTCAGCGTGCTGCTCGGCGTCGTGGTGTTCGGGGAGCGGCTGCGCCGGCTGCAGTGGCTGGCCGTCGGCACCGCCGCCGTCGCGGTGGCCGTGCTGACCGTCGACCACGGCCGCCCGCCGTGGATCGCCCTGGCGCTCGCGGTGACCTTCGGCCTCTACGGGCTGATGAAGAAGCTGGTCCGGGTCTCGGCGGCGCCGGGGCTGTTCGTGGAGACCGCGCTGGTCGTCGTCCCCGCGGTCGTGGTGGTGACCGTCCTGCATGCGCAGGGACAGGGGGCCGCCGGGAACGTCGGGCCCGGGCACCTGCTGCTGCTCGTGAGCTCCGGCGTGGCGACCGCCGTCCCGCTGCTGCTCTTCGCCGGCGCGACCCGGCGCATCCCGCTGTCCACGGTGGGGCTGCTGCAGTACGTCACGCCGCTGATGCAGCTGGCGATCGGGGTCTTCGTCTACGGCGAGCCGATGCCGCCGGCCCGGCTGGCCGGTTTCGTCATCGTCTGGGTCGCCCTGGCCGTCTTCACCGCCGACAGCCTGCGTGCCGCCCGCGCGGGAGCCCGCCGGCGGGCGGCGGAGGCCGCGCCCGCACCGGTCTGAGTAGGACCCCTTTGCCCCCCCGCCACTCGCAGGCTCGCACCAGGCCCCGTCCAGAGGCTCGCCGCGGCCCCGTCCAGAGGCTCGTCCCGAGCTTGCGAGGGATGAGGAGGACGGGGTCCTTCCACGGTGAGGAGGACGGGGTCCTTCCACCTGCAAGGCGGCCGCCGGGGGCCCGGGATGTCGGTGGGGCGGACTACCGTCGAACGCGTCCCCCAGAGAAGGAATCCCCGATGTCTGCCGAACCAGCTCCCGCGGTCTCCCCGCCGGGGGGCGAGGTGCCTCTTCCCCCAGCGGCCGACCAGCCCACCCCGCACGGATCCGACCCCGCCGCCCGGCCCGGCGGCCTCACCCGCCACGAGCACGAGCTGCTCGCCTTCGAACGGCAGTGGTGGCGCCGGCCCGGGGCCAAGGAGACGGCGATCCGTGACCGCTTCGGCCTGGCCCCGACCCGCTACTACCAGGTGCTCAACGCCCTGGTGGACCGGCCTGCGGCGCTCGAGGCCGACCCGCTGCTCGTGCGGCGGCTGCGCCGCCTGCGCGCCGCGCGGGGACAGCGCCGATCGTCCCAGTTCCTGGGCAACGGGAGCCGCGGCATCTAGATTTGGTCACCGTGGGCAGGCACGCGGCGCCAGGCGGTGACGTACCGGAGCGGGGGACCGTCCAGGTTCCGCATGGTCGCCGCCGCACCGACGGCCCGCTCGACGCCCGCCCGGCCGACCAGGACCTCAGCGACCACCCGACGGCGCCCAGCCGCAGCCGTGCCGACCGGCGGCGCGACGGCCTGTTGGAAGCGGGGGAGGACCCGGGCCGCCGGCGTCCCGCGCAGGGCCGGCCGCTGCCGCCCAGCACGCCCCGCGCCGGC
>NZ_SPQN01000123.1 GCF_004571065.1 Geodermatophilus sp. DF01-2 | reverse complement strand
GCCAGGCGGGCGCGGGCGGCCCGGGCCGCGGCCGTCGAGTACAGCCGCGCCGGGCCGGGCCCGGTGACCGGCAGCGCCGCGACGAAGTGGTGCGCCAGCCGCTCGACCAGCTCGTCGTCGGTCGTGCCGGGGATACAGCGTTCCAGCGCCTCGCCCAACCGCGCGTGCAGCCGCGCCCGCCGTAGTGCGGACAGGTCGCCGGCCAGCACCTCCTGCACCAGCGCGTGGGCGAACCGCCAGCTCCACGGCCGGGTGCCCGCGACGACCAGGCCGGCGGCGACCGCCGGGTCCAGTGCGGTCAGCGCCTCCTCGGCCGGGATCCCGGCCGACTCCAGCAGGTCCATGGTCACCTCGCGCCCGGCGATCGCGGTCAGCTCCAGAACCGCCCGCGTGTCCGACGGCAACCGGTCCAGGCGCGTGCGCAGCACCTCGCCCACCGACGGCGGCACCGGCACGGAGTCCAGGTGCAGGTCGTGGGCGCCGACCATCCAGCGGGACAGCTCGACGACGAAGAAGGGGTTGCCGCCGGTGCGGTCGTGCACCGCCGCCGCCAGCGACCGGTCGCCGACCGAGCCCAGCTGGGCGGCGAGCAGCGCGGCGACGCCGTCGGGGTCGAGCCCGGCCAGCCGCAGCCGGCTGCACGCCGGCTCCCGGTTGAGCCGGGCCAGGCAGTCGACGACCGCCTCCGGCAGCTCCTCGCCGACGGTGCGCACGGTGACGACGACGAGCAACGGCACCCGGGGCAGGTGCCGCGCCAGGAGGGCCAGCAGCTGCACCAACGTCGTGTCGGCGCCCTGCAGGTCGTCGAGGACGACGAGCACCGGGCGGGTCGTTGCGCCTCCGACCGGCGCCGGTTGCGCCGCCGCGGCCAGCCGGGCGCGCAGGTCCTGGAACAGCCGGAAGCGGGCGGCGTCGGCGTCCCCCACGGCGTTCTCGGCCGGCGGCGCCAGCTGCTCCTGGCCCAGCTGCTCGAGCACCTGCGTCCACGGCCACAGCGCCGGTGCCCCGGCGTCGTCCGCGCACCGGCTCCAGGCCACCGACCAGCCGGTCGCCCGTCCGGCGTCCGCGGCCGTCTCGGCCAGCCGGGTCTTGCCGATGCCGGCCTCCCCGCCGAGGACGACGACCCCCGGCCGCCCGCCGGCCGCCTGCTCGGCGACCACCCGCAGGTGGGCCAGCTCCACCTGCGGGTGGTCGACCAGTGCCTCGGCGCCGGGCGTCGCGGCCGACGGCGGGACGACGGACAGCACCGGGCGGGGCACACGGTCGGTGAGCCGGGGGTCCTGGCGCAGCACCGCGCGCTCCAGGTCGCGCAGCTCCGGGCCGGGGTCGATGCCCAGCTCGTCGCGCAGCCGCTCGGTGCATCGGCGCAGCGCGTCGAGCGCGTCGGCCTGCCGGTCCGCGGCGTACAGCGCGGTGACCAGCCGCGCCCACAGCCGCTCGCGCAGCGGGTGCTCGGCGACCAGGTGCTGCAGATCGGGGACGGCGGCGTCGGCCCGGCCGGTCGCGAGCAGGGCGTCGCAGCGCCGCTCGCGGGCCCGCACGTGCAGCTCGGTCAGCCGCAGCCGGTCGGTCGCCGCGCTCGGCAGGTCCCCCAGCTCGGCCAGCGGCTCGCCGCGCCAGAGCGCCAGCGCCCGATCCAGCAGGGCCACGCCGCGGGCCGGGTCGCCGCCGGCCACCGCCCGGTCGCCCTCCTCGGCCAGCTGCGCGAAGCACAGGCTGTCCAGCTGGGCGGGGCCGGCCTGCAGCAGGTAGCCCGGCGGCCGGGTGAGCAGCACGGTCGGCGCCTCGCGGGGGCCGCGGGCAGGCTCGAGCACCCGCCGCAGGTGGGAGACGTGCGCCTGCAACGTGCCGGTGACGGTGGGTGGGGGGTGCTCGCCCCACAGGGCCGAGACGATCCGGTCGACCGCCACCACCCGCCCGGGCTCGGCCAGCAGGAGGGTCAGCAGCGCCCGCGGCTTCGCCCCGCCCACGTCCACGGGTCGGCCGTCGGCGTCCTCGACCTCGAGCGGACCGAGCACGCGGTAGCGCACGACCGGTGATCCTGGCAGCTCGCGGTGCGCGGCGGGAGGCGTTCGGGCCCCCGCAAGTGGGGGAGCAAGCCGGCCGCAAGCGTGTGGCAAGTGGGTGCGGTCAGGGTCGTCGACACCCCCGGACCACCCCCGACCGCGAGGAACCCCGCCATGAGCCCCCACCGAGGTCGTCATCCCTCCCATCCCCGCCCCGCGCAGCGCCGCCGACGCGCTCGTCCCAGTGGCTCCGCCCGCCGACGTCGACGACCTGCGCCGCCGGGTGCACGGCCCGGTCTACGCCGCCGGCGACGAGGGGCTCGCTGCCGAGGTGTTCGCCTGGAACGTCGCGGTGCAGCACACCCCCACGGTCGCCGTCGGTGCGACCTGCGCCGCGGACGTCGCCGCCGCCGTCTCCTGGGCGGTCGCGCACCGCCTTCCGGTCGCCGTCCAGGCCACCGGGCACGGTCCGGTCCGCAACGCCGCCGGGTCGGTGCTGGTCTCCACCCGGCGCATGCAGGGCGTCATCGTCGACCCGGTCCGCCGCACCGCCCGCGTCGAGGCCGGCGTGAAGTGGGAGAAAATCCTGGCGGCCGCCGCCGAGCACGGGCTGACCGGCCTGTGCGGGTCGTCGTCCGACGTCGGGGTGGTCGGCCACACCCTCGGCGGCGGGATGGGGTCGCTCGGGCGGAAGTACGGGTTCGCCGCCGACGCCGTCGTCGCCTTCGACATCGTGACCGCCGACGGCGCCCTGCGATCGGTCTCCGCCGACAGCGAGCCGGAGCTGTTCTGGGGGGTACGCGGGGGCAAGGGCAACTTCGGCGTCGTCACCTCGATCGAGTTCGCGCTGGTCCCGGTCCGTTCGGTGATCGGCGGCGGTCTCTTCTTCGTCGCCGAGGACGCCGCCGCCGTCCTGCACGCCTTCCGCGAGTGGGCGCCGACGATGCCCGAGGAGGTCGGGACGTCGATCGCCGTCCTGCGGCTGCCGCCGATGGAGCAGCTGCCCGAGCCGCTGCGCGGGCAGACCGTCGTCCACCTGCGCTACGCCTACTGCGGCGACGACCCGGCCGAGGGCGAGCGGCTGGTCGCGCCGATGAAGGACGCCGGGCGGGTCGTGCTCGGCTACCTCGGCCCGCTGCGGACCACCGAGATGGACGCCGTCCACATGGACCCGCAGGACCCGATGCCCGGCTGGGAGAAAGGCATGCTGCTGGCCGAGCTGACCGAGGAGACCGTCGAGGCGTTCCTCGCCGCGGCCGGGCCGCAGGTGCAGGTGCCGCTGGTCATGGCCGAGATCCGGTTGCTGGGCGGCGCGCTGGCCCGCGAGCCGCACGTCCCCGACGCGGTCGCCGGGCGGGACGCCGCGTGGTCGGTGCTGGTCCTCGGACCGATGGTGCCCGAGCTCACCGAGGTGCTCCCGCAGGTCGGCCGCGGGGTGCTGGCCGCCCTCGAGCCGTGGGCCGCGCCCGGGTGCATGGTCAACTTCCTCGGCGATGTCTCCGGACCGGACGAGGTGGCCGCGGCCTACCCGCCCGCGGTCCGCGAGCGGCTCCTGGGACTCAAGGCGGCCGTCGACCCGGGCGGGGTCTTCTCCTTCGGCCACGCCCTGTCCCCGCGCGGCTGAGGAGACGGCCGGGGAGAGAGCCGTTCCAGCCCCGGCGGCTCCCTCCCCGCGCCCGCCCGCATCCCCCCGATGATCAGGTGAGTTGATCATTCCCGGTCCGGGCTCAGCACTGGTGGTGAGCCCGGAGCCGGAACCGTGATCCCAGCTGATCACCGGGGTGCGGCCGCGCGCCTCAGTCGGGCAGCAGGACGCCGGGGTTGCAGATCCCGCGCGGGTCGAGCCGTTGCTTGACCGCCCGCAGCACATCGACGCCGAGCGGGCCGACCTCGCGCTCCAACCAGGGCCGGTGGTCGGCCCCGACGGCGTGGTGGTGGGTGAGCGTGCCGCCGGCCGCCAGGAGTGCGTCGGTCGCCGCGCGCTTCGCGGTGAGCCACTGCTGGATCGGCAGGGCGTCGTCCCGGTCGGCGAGCACGGTGACGTAGAGCGAGGCGCCGGTCGGGTAGCCGTGCGAGACGTGACCCATCACCAGCGGCTGCTTCCCGCGCCGGCCCAGTGACTCGCGCAGCGCCCCGCGAACGGCGTCGTAGACGGTGGGCAGCGCCGTCCAGGTGGCCGCCGTCTCCAGGGTCTCGACCAGCAGGCCGGCGTCCAGCAGGCTGTCCCGGGTGTAGGGGGCGGCGAACCGGTGCCTGCGCCAGGACTCCCCGACCCGCCGGCCCAGCCGCACCGCCCCGGCCTCGCGCAGCATCGACGCCGCGGCACGCCGCCGGGCGCGCACCGTCGTCGGCAGCCCCTCCCAGCCGACGACGAGCAGGCACCCTTCGCCGCGCCGCCGCAGTCGCAGCGAGCTCCGCAGCAGCGAGGCGCCGGTGCCCGAGGCGTTGAGCAGGTTGGCCCGCGTCTCGTCGGGGTCGGAGAGCCGGACGACGTCGGGCAGCAGGTCGTGCCGGGCCAGCCGTTGCAGCCCGGCCAGCCCCGCGGCCCAGGTCCGGAACGACCAGCCCGCGTACTGCTGCTCACGCGGCCGGGGCCGGACCCGCAGCGTCACCTCGGTGATGACCCCCAGCGCGCCCTCCGAGCCCAGCGCCAGCCCGAGCAGGTCGGGCCCGGCGGCCGACGCCGGCGGCGAGCCCAGCTCGAGCACCCCGGACGGCGTGGCCAGCGTCAGCCCGGCGACCAGGTCGTCGAAGCGGCCGACGCCGGTGGAGGCCTGCCCCGCCGAGCGGGTGGCCGCGTAGCCGCCCATGGTGGCGAACTCCCAGCTCTGCGGCAGGTGACCGAGGGTCAGGCCGTGGCGCGCCAGGTATTCCTCCAGCGCCGGCCCGCGCATGCCCGGCCCCACGGTGACCAGGGACGACGCCACGTCGAGCGCGTGCACGGAGGCCATCCGGCCCAGGTCGACCGAGATCGACGGCCGGTCGTCGGCGTCGGTGCCGGACAGCCCGCCGACGACGCTGGTCCCGCCGCCGAAGGGCACCACGACTACGCCCATCTCGCTGCACAGCGCCAGCAGCGCGGCGGTCTCCTCGGTGCTGCCGGGCCGGACGACGGCGTCCGGGGCGTCGGAGGCGTCGCCCTCCCGCCGGCGCAGCAGGTCCAGGTAGCTCTTGCCCCCGGCGTGCCGCAGCCGCTCCTCCCGGTCGGTGCGGACGTGCTCCTCGCCGAGCAGCTCGACCAGCCGCAGCCGGCCCTCCTCGGCCAGCCGGGAGGGTGCCAGCCGGATCCGCGACACCGGGGCCGGTGGCGTGCGCCGCGGCGTCCAGCCGAGCTCGCGGGACAGGTGCCGGCGGGCGGCCTTGGGCAGCACCTCCGCGACGTCGGGGAAGGCGGCCGGCTCCAGGGTGCCGTCGGCGCCGTCCTCCCCGCGGTGCACCGTCGCGTCGCGGGCGCCGGCGGCCGGACCCCAGCCCTGGATGGTCAGTTCGGGCTGCTCGGGCACGGCTACAGTCTGCCGGGTGCCCGGGCCCGGACCTGCCGACGGCGCCGGTGCGGACGCCCTCTCCCCGGCCCGCCGGGCCGCCGACCTGGACGCCGTCGCCGGGGCCGCGGTCGACGTGGTGGTCGTCGGCGGCGGGGTGACCGGTGCGGGGGTGGCCCTCGACGCGGCCACCCGCGGGCTGTCGGTGGTCCTGCTCGAGCGGTCCGACCTCGCCGCGGGCACCAGCCGGTGGTCCTCGAAGCTGGTCCACGGCGGGCTGCGCTACCTGGCGCACGGCGAGCTCGGGCTGGCCCGGGAGAGCGCCCGCGAGCGCGCCGTCCTCATGAGGGCCACCGCGCCGCACCTGGTGCGCCCGCTGCCCTTCCTCGTGCCGGACGCCGCCGGCCGCGACGTCACCGCGCTCGCCGAGTTGGGCGGGCGGCTGGGCGACGCCGTCCGCGCCTCGGTGCCCGGCGGGCGCCGCTCCCTGCCCTCGACCCGCCGGGTGGACGCCGCCGAGGTGGCCCGGGCGACCCCGGGCGTGCGGGGCCGCCGCGGCGGGGTCGTCTTCTGGGACGGGCAACTCGTCGACGACGCCCGGCTGGTGGTCGCCCTGGCCCGGACGGCGGCCGCCTGCGGAGCCCGGGTGGTGACCGGGGCGGCGGTGCGGGCGGTCGACGGCGCCGACGTGCGCGTGGAGCTCGACGGCGGTGAGGTGCTGACCCTGCGGGCGCGGGTGGTGGTCAACGCCACCGGGGTGTGGGCGCAGCGGCTGGCGCCGGGCATCCGCCTCTCGCCGTCCCGCGGGTCGCACCTGGTCGTGCCGGCGGCCCGGCTCGGGTCGCCGTCCGCAGCGCTGACCGTGCCGGTGCCCGGGTCGCGTTCGCGCTACGTCTTCGCGCTGCCGCAGCCCGGCGGCCTGGTGCATCTCGGGCTGACCGACGAGCCGGTGCCCGGCCCGGTGCCCGACGAGGACCCGGCGCCCTCCGAGGCGGAGGTGCAGCAGCTGCTCGACACGGTCAACCGGGTGCTGGTCGACCCGCTGACCCGCGCCGACGTCGTCGGCAGCTACGCCGGGCTGCGGCCGCTGGTGCTGCCCGCCTCGGCCGGCACCGGCCCCGGCGGTGCCACCGCCGACCTGTCGCGGAAGCACCTGCTGGAGTGGGACGGACCGGTCCTCTCCGTCGTCGGCGGCAAGCTGACCACCTACCGCGCGATGGCCGCCGACGCCGTCGACGCGGTGGTCGCCCGCCTCGGCCGGGCCGCGCCGCGGTCGTGCACCGCCCGGCTGCCGCTGGTCGGGGCGGCGCCGCGGGTCGCGCTGGAGCGGGTGGAGGCACCGGCCCGGCTGGTCGCGCGGTACGGCACGGAAGCCCCCGCCGTCGCCGCGCTGGGGACGGAGCCGGTAGTCGACGGCCACCCGGAGACGGTGGGGGAGCTGCGCTTCGCCGTCCGCGCCGAGGGGGCGCGCACGGTGGCCGACCTGCTCGACCGGCGGGTGCGGATCGGGCTGGTGCCGGCCGACCGGGAGCGCGCCGTCCCCGTCGCCGAGCAGGTGCTCGCCGAGGAGCTCTGACCCGCCCTCCTGCGGGGGGCAGGGGTCCTGTTTCAGGCCGGCTGCTCCTGCCGCCGGTGCGCGTCGAGCGCGGCCAGTCCCCGCCGGACGCCGACCGCGACCGCGCCGAGCGCGAAGAACCCGTCCTCGTCGGAGCCGCGCGCGGTGCGCAGCAGTGCGACGAGCCGGTCGAGGGCGGCCTCCGCGGCGGCGATCCGCTCGTCGCGGAGATCCGGCGTCGTCCCGTCGGTGCTGTGGTGCGGCGTGCGGACGACGCCGGCCAGGCCGGCGAGGGCGTCGGCGAGCACCCAGCCCGTCCCGGCCTCCACCAGGTCGATGCCGCGCCGGTGCGGCTGGAGCTCCACGACCAACGAGGTGAGGTCGTCGACGAGGACGGCGACGCGGTCGACGGCGCGGGACTCCTCGCGGATGCCGGCGGCGCGGCCCTGCCAGCGCCGGGCCCGCGGGTTGGCCCGGCGGGCGCGCTCGACCTGGGCCTCGGCGGCGCGCATCCGGTCCAGCGCGCGGTCCAGCTCCGCGGTGCGGCCGGCCCACTCGGCGGGGTCGGGCACCCGGCCCTCGCGCAGCGTCGCGGCGACGTCGTCGAGGTGGGCGGCGAGCACCGCCCGGGTGCGGGCGATCTGCTCGACCGCGCGGGTGAGCTGCAGCGGCGGGAAGAGGACGGTGGTGACCAACACGCCGATCGCGGCGCCCAGCAGCGTCAGCCCGGCGTATCGCAGCACGTAGGTCTCGGGGTCGTCCAGGCCGACGGTGATCATGAGGACGGCGGCGAAGCTGACCCAGCTGGCCTGCTCGCGCCACAGCCGCCACTGCTCCACGGCGATCGCCGCGGCGACGATCAGCGCGATGGTGAGGACGTTCGGCACCGCCCGGGTGAGCTCGTAGAGGCCCACGGCCAGCGCGAAGCCGGTGAGGATGGCCAGCACGCTGCGCCAGGCGGCGCTGGCCGAGTCGGCGATCGTCGGGTGCACCGCGATCACCGCGCCGAGCGGCGCGTAGTAGGCGTACTCGGAGAGCAGCGGCGGCAGCAGGACGGCCACCTGCCAGGCCAGCCCGGCCGCGACCGCGGCCCGCACCCCGCGCTGCACGGCGGGACGGTGCAGCTGCACCCACACGGCTCCCACGGGGAGCCAGGATGACCGGTGGCGCAGCCCACCGTTGCAGCGGGTGCGGGATCGCTGCGCCCCCGCGAGTTCGTCGCTCTCGGCGGGGTTCAGCCGGCCTGGCGGGCGGCGTTGGCCTGGACGGCGGTGCTCACGTACTGGGCCAGGCCGGGCGCGACCCGCTCGTAGTACGCGGTGAACCGCTCGTCCTCG
>NZ_SPQN01000122.1 GCF_004571065.1 Geodermatophilus sp. DF01-2 | reverse complement strand
TGGCTGCCGCTCTGCTGCGCCTGCTCGCCGGGGACGGCGGGCCGCCGCGCGGGACGCTCCGTCGTCCGCCCGGTCCGCTCGGCCGGCCCCTCGGCACGGCGGGCGCGACGCAGGTGGACCGGGTCGACGGCGCGCTCGGGCACCGGCACCAGCAGCCGGGCCAGCCAGCCGCCGTCCCGCCGGCGCAAGTGCTCGATCGCCTCGGGCTCGGAGCGGGCGAAGCGGATGAGCAAGCCCACGATGAACAGGGTGAGCACCAGCGAGGTGCCACCGGCGGAGATGAGCGGGAGCGTCAGGCCGGTGACGGGGAGCAGACCCACCACGTAGCCCATGTTGAGCGCGGCCTGACCGACCAGCCAGACCGTGAACGCCACGCAGGCCAGCTGCACGAAGCGGTCGGCGGTCCGGCGGGCGATCCGGAAGCCGGCGTAGGCGAGCAGGCCGTAGAGGGTGACCACGACGAGGCAGCCGAGGAAACCGAGCTCCTCGCCGATGATCGCGAAGATGTAGTCCGACTCCGCCTCGGGCAACAGGTTCCACTTCATCGCGCTGTTGCCCAGCCCGACGCCCCACAGCCCTCCCGTGGCCAGCGCGTAGAAGCCGCGGATGGCCTGGAATCCGGAGTCGGAGGGGTCGGCGAACGGGTCGAGGAACGCGGTGAGGCGTTCCCGGCGCTCCTCCGAGTACGTCACCACGAGCGCGAGCACGCCGACACCGGCCGCAGCAACTCCGGCGAACCAGCGGAGTGGCATCCCGGCCGCCCAGAGCAGGCCCACCAGCACCAGACCCAAGGTGACCATGGCGCCGAAGTCCGGCTCGAGGATCAGCAGCACCGCGAGGACAGCGAAGACAGGCAGCAGCGGGACGAGCAGCGTCTTCATGGTGAGGAACCGGTCGCGCAAGGCCAGGACGTGCGCGCCCCAGAGGGCGAAGACCAGCTTGGCCAGCTCGGAGGGCTGGAACGTGGTGAACCCGAGATCGATCCAGGCCCGCGAGCCGTTGAGCTTCAAGCCGATGCCCGGGATCAGCACCAGCACCAGCAGCCCTGCTGCGACGACCAGGGCGATCGGGGTCCAGCGGCGGACCAGGCCGACGGGCAGGCGCACCGCGACCAGCAGCGCCACCAGGCCGATGCAGGCGAAGATCAGCTGGTCGACGCCGGGCCGCCAGGCCGGCTGGTCGCCCAGCGCGGCCTCGATCGCCGAGGCCGAGAAGACCATGACCAGGCCGATGGCCAGGAGCATGCCGGCCGCGCCGACGACCAGGTGGCAGCTGGTCATCGGGCCGTCGAGCCAGGCCGGGGGCGCGAACCGGCGGACCGGCGTCCTCTGCCCGGTCGACGCGGTCCGGCGCCGCCCGGGAGCGGTCGGGACGCCGGTGGACTGCATCAGGCCATCGTCGCCGCTGGAGCGGACCTCCCGGGGGACCGCGCGGGCGTGTCGCGGTGGTGAGGTGCTGGAACGGCCACCCTTCAGGGGCCCGCGCCGAGCTCGCGAGGCGTGGGGTGCGGCCCCGTCCGGAGGCTCGCCGCGACCCTCGATCGGCCTCCTCGCAGGGGCCCGCCGCGAGCCTGCGAGCGGCGGGGGGCGAGGAGGTCCTTCCTGAGAGGGACGGGATCCTTCCACCTTGTTCACAGGCCGGTGAACGCCAGCCAGTCGGCGTAGAACAGCCCCAGCCCGAAGGCGACCGACATCCCGGTCACCAGCCAGAAGCGGACGATCACCGTGACCTCGGTCCAGCCGGCCAGCTCGAAATGGTGGTGCAGCGGCGCCATCCGGAACACCCGGCGGCGGGTGGCGCGGAAGAAGGCCACCTGGATGACCACCGACAGGGTGATCGCGACGAACAGCCCACCCAGGACGACGAGCAGCAGCTCGGTGCGGGTGACGATCGCCAGGCCGGCCAGCAGGCCGCCCAGGGCCAGCGAGCCGGTGTCGCCCATGAAGATGCGCGCCGGGCTGGTGTTCCACCACAGGAAGCCCAGGCACGCGCCCAGGCCGGCGGCGGCGACCAGGGTGACGTCGAGCGGGTCGCGGACCGTGTAGCAGCCGACGATCGGTTCGGTGGTGCAGTCGTGGGTGAACTGCCAGAACGAGATGATCGTGTAGGCGCCGCAGACCATCGCCGAGCAGCCCGCGGCCAGCCCGTCGAGCCCGTCGGTCAGGTTCACCGCGTTGGAGAACCCGGCGATGAACAGGTACGCCAGGACGACGAAGCCGATCGAGCCGAGGAACAGCGGCCCGATGTCGCGGACGTAGGAGACGAACTCCGAGGCCGGGGTGATGCCCGACTCGTCGGGGAACCTCGTGGCCAGGAGGGCGAAGGCCACCCCCACCACCAGTTGGCCGACCAGCTTGGCGGTCTTGTTCAACCCGAGGCTGCGCCGGTACCGGATCTTGAGGTAGTCGTCGAGGAAGCCGACGGTGCCCAGGCCCACCATCAGGAAGAGCACCAGCAGACCGCTGGCGGTCACCCCGCGGCCGGGCTGGTTGACGAGGAACAGGTGGGAGATGAGGTAGCCGCCGACCGTGGCCCCGACGATGACGGTGCCGCCCATGGTGGGCGTGCCCTTCTTCGACAGGTGGCTCTCCGGGCCGTCGTCCCGGATCTCCTGGCCGAAGCCCTTCCGGCGGAACAGGTGCACGGCGACCGGGGTGGCCAGGATCGAGATCACCAGCCCGAACGCGGCCGCGATGAGGACGGACCTCACGCGCCTGCCCCGGCGGCGAGCAGGTCGGCCGCGAGCACCTCGAGCCCGTAGGACCGGCTGGCCTTCACCAGCACGACGTCACCGGGCACCAGCACCTCCGTCAGCAGTTCCCGGGCGGCCACCCGGTCGGGCACGCGCACCGTGCCGGCGTCCTCGCGCGCACCCGCGGCGATCGCCCCGTCGGCTATCCCTACCGCATCCGGTCCGACGGCGACGACCAGGTCCACCCCGGCGGCCACGGCGTCCCGGCCCAGCCGCTCGTGCTCGGCGGCCGCCCCCAGACCCAGCTCGGCCATCCCGCCGAGGACGGCGATCCGCCGCCGCGCGGGCAGCCCGGCCAGCGCGGCCAGCGCCGCGCGCATCGACTCGGGGTTGGCGTTGTAGGCGTCGTTGACCACGGTCACGCCGTCGGCCCGGCGGGTGACCTCCATCCGCCAGCGGCTGCGCGGCACCGCCGCCGACAGCGCGGCGGCGACCGCGTCGGGCGTCATCCCGGCGGCCAGCGCCGCCCCGGCGGCCGACAGCGCGTTGGCGACCTGGTGCTCGCCGACGACCTGCAGCCGCACCGCGCGGCGCGCGCCGCCGGCGACGAGGGTGAAGCCGGCACGGCCGTCCTCGTCGAGGGTGACGTCCTCGGCCCGGACGTCGGCGTCCGCGGTCCGGCCGGTGGTCGTCACCCTCGCCCGGGTGCGCGGCGCCATGCCGATCACCCGGGGGTCGTCGGCGTTGAGGACGGCGGTGCCCTCGGCCGGCAGCGCCTCCACCAGCTCGCCCTTGGCGGCGGCGATCCCGTCGGGCGAGCCGAACTCCCCCAGGTGCGCCGAGCCGACGTTGAGGACGACGCCGACGTCGGGCCGGGCGACCCGGCACAGGCGGGCGATGTGCCCCGGGCCGCGCGAGCCCATCTCGAGCACGAGGAAGCGGGTGTCCTCGTCGGCGTCGAGCACGGTCAGCGGCAGGCCGATGTCGTTGTTGTACGAGCCGGGCGGGCTGACCGTCGCGCCGGCGGTGGTCAGCACCTGGCCGAGCAGGTCCTTGGTGCTGGTCTTGCCCGAGGAACCGGTGATGCCCAGCGTCGTCAGGCGATGTCCTCGCGCCCCGCCCGCGCCCGCCAGCCGGGTGTGGACCGCGGCGGCGAGCCGGCCGAGCGCGGCGACCGGCTCGTCGACGACCACGCAGGGCAGCGCGCCGTCGGGGCGGGCGGTCAGGGCGGCGACCGCGCCGGCGGCCGCCGCGGCGGCGAGGAAGTCGTGCCCGTCGACCCGTTCCCCCGGCACGGCGACGAACAGGTCGCCGGGCGCGACGGTGCGCGAGTCGACGGTGACCTTCCCGGTGACCCGGCCACCGCCGGCGCTCAGCTCGCCGTCGACCGCCTCGGCCACCTCGGCGAGACCCATCTCGATCACGGACGGGCCTCCACTCCGGCCGGCGCGAGCTGCGCCAGGGCCTCGCGCAGCACGGCGCGGTCGTCGAACGGGTGCAGGGTGCCGGCCACCTCCTGGCCGGACTCGTGCCCCTTGCCGGCCACCAGCACGGCGTCGCCGGCCCGGGCGCGGGCCACCGCGGCGGCGATCGCCGCGCGGCGGTCGCCGATCTCCAGCACGTCGCCACGCCGGTCGGCGGGGACGCCGGCGAGCATCGCCGCGCGGATGGCGGCGGGGTCCTCCGAGCGGGGGTTGTCGTCGGTGACGACCACGAGGTCGCTGTTCCGCGCCGCGGCCTCCCCCATCGCCGCCCGCTTGCCGGGGTCGCGGTCGCCGCCGCACCCGAGCACGGTGACCACCCGGCCCTCCGTGGCGGCGCGCAGCGCGGTGAGGGCCGTGGCGACCGCGTCGGGGGTGTGCGCGTAGTCGACGACGGCAACGAACGGCTGCCCGGCGTCCACCGGCTCCATGCGGCCGGGCACCACCGTCTCTGCCACCCCGGCCAGCGCCGCCTCCACCGGCACGCCGACCGCGTCCAGCAGCGCGACGGCGAGGACGGCGTTGGCGACGTTGAACCGCCCGGGCAGCCGCACCCGGGCCGGCCAGGTCCGCCCGCCGGGGCCGTGCAGGGTGAACGCCGTCCCGCCGTCGGGAGCGACGGCCAGCTCCTGGGCGCGCCAGTCGGCGTCCGGGCGGGCGGGATGGGCCGTCGTGGCGACGGTGACCGCGCGGCGGCCGTCGAGCATCCCGGTCAGCCGCTGCCCGTAGGGGTCGTCGACGTCGACCACCTCGACCGCGGCGCGGCCGTCGAACAGGCGGGCCTTGGCGAGGAAGTAGTCCTCGAGGTCGGTGTGGAAGTCCAGGTGGTCGCGGCCGAGGTTGGTGAAGCCGGCCGCGGCGAACGGGATGCCGCCGACCCGGCCGAGGACCAGCGCGTGGCTGGAGACCTCCATGACCACCGTCTGCACCCCGGAGCCGGCCATGGTCGCCAGCAGCGCGTGCAGGGCGGGCGCCTCCGGCGTCGTGCGGACGCTGGGAAAGGTGGTGACCGTCGGCGTCCCGTCGGCGGCGCGGCCACGGGTGCGCGTCTCCACGGTGCCGATCAGGCCGGTCCCCCGGCCCGCGGCGGCCAGGCCGGCCTCGACCAGGTAGCTCGTGGTTGTCTTGCCGTTGGTTCCGGTGATGCCGATGACCTGCAGCCGCCGGGCCGGCTCGCCGTAGACGCGGGCCGCGACCGCGCCGAGCACTGCGCGGGGGTCGTCGACGACGCACACCGGCAGGCCGGTGACGCGGGCCTGCTCGCGGCCGGACGGGTCGGTGAGGACCGCGGCCGCGCCGCGTCCGGCGGCGTCGGCGGCGAACCGGGCACCGTGCGTGCGGGCACCGGGCAGGGCGGCGTAGAGGACGCCGGGGCGCACTTCGCCGGAGGCCAGCGTCACGCCGGTGACAGCGGTCGCCGAATCCCCCTGGACCGGCGCGCCCACCAGGTCGGCGAGCCCGGCGAGGGTCAGCGGGGTGGTCGGCGTGCTCTCCGCCGACCGGTCACCGGGCGCGTCCACAGGGCTCCAATCTACCGGCGGCCCGCGGCGGCCCGCCGCCCACACGCGGCGGCGCGCCGCCGCCGGACGGCGGCCCCGTCCGGGCCCGGCCCGGGACGGGGACGCTTCTTCCACCAGGCGTGGGGAGGACGGCAGCCCCCCTGCAGGGTCCCGGCCCCGTCCAGGGCACCGCCCCGAGCTCGCGAGGGGAGGGCAGGACGGGTCCTTCGACGAGTGGCGGAGGGCAGGGCGGCCCCGTCCAGGGCACCGCCCCGAGCCTGCGAGGGGTGGGCAGGACGGGGTCCTTCTTCAGTCGTCCGGGCCGGTCAGGACGAAGTCGGGCCGGGGTGTCCCCGACGGGACGATCCCGTCGGCGGTGAGCGCCTGGCGCATGATGTCGGCGAAGACCGGCGCGGCGACCTGGCCGCCCTCGGCATCGCTGGTGGGCCGCTCCAGGTCGACGGCGACGACGTACTGCGGATCGTCGGCCGGGGCGAACCCGACGAACGTGGTCACGTAGCCGCCGCCTGCGTAGCAGTTGCACTCGGGGTTGGCCCGCTGCGCGGTGCCGGTCTTCCCGGCCACCCGGTAGCCCTCGACCTGCGCCAGCGGTGCGGTACCGCCGGGCCCGACGACGGCCTCGAGCATGTAGGCCACGTCCTCCGCGGTGGACTCGCTGAGCACCCGGGTGCTGTCCGGCGCCGGCGGGGTCTCGCCCCCGACCGAGGAGACGATGCGCGGCTCGATGCGCACCCCGTCGTTGGCGATCGCCTGGTACACCGAGGCCATCTGCAGCGTGGTGACCGAGACGCCCTGTCCGATCGGGACGTTCGCCGCCCGGCTCTCGGTCCAGTCCTCGGACTCCTCCAGGATGCCGGCGCTCTCGCCGGGCAGCTCGATGCCCGTGGTGCTGCCGAGACCGAAGGCCCGCAGGTACTCCTCGAGCGTCGCGTCCCCGACCTCGCGGGCCAGCATGATCGTGCCCACGTTGCTGGACTTGGCGAGGATGCCGGTCACCGTCCAGTCGATCGGCTCGTGGTCGTGGGCGTCGCGCACCACGACGTCCCCGGCCTGGATGCGCCCGTCCACGCTCAGCACGGTCTCCGGCGTCGCCTTCCCCTCCTCGATGGCCGCGGCGAGGGTCACCGCCTTCATCACCGAGCCGGGCTCGAAGACGTCGGAGACCACCGGGTTGCCCAGCAGCTCGGGGTCGGTCTCGGAGTAGGCGCCGGGGTCGTAGCCGGGGCAGGAGCCCATGGCGACCACCTCGCCGGTGTGCACGTCGAGGACGACCGCAGAGGCGCGCGTGGTCTCACCGTCCCGGCAGGCCTCGGCCAGCCGCTGCTCCATGACGAACTGCAGGTCGGCGTCGACGGTGAGCTCGACGGTCTCGCCGTCGACGGCCGGGGTGGACTCGTCGATGCCCGAGGGGATCGGATGGCCACCGCTGCCGACCTCGACCCGCCGCTCCCCCGGGGTACCGGCCAGCTGCTCGTCGAAGGTCTGCTCGATGCCGGCCAGGCCCTCGCCGTCCCGCCCGACGAAACCGACGACCTGCCCGGCGACCGACCCGCCGGGGTAGAGCCGTACCGGGTCGTCCTCGGAGAAGACGCCGCCCAGCCCCAGCTCCTCGATGGCGTCGACCGTCTCCGGCGGGACCCGCGAGGCCAGGACGACGTACCGGCCCTCCTCGGAGAGCAGTTCGGTGAGCTCGGAGACCGGGACGTCGAGCAGCGTGGTCAGCGCCAGCGCGGTGCGCGCGGGGTCCGCGACGAGCGTGGGGTCGGCGGTCACCCGGGAGGCCTCGACGGTGTAGGCCAGCGGGTCGCCGTCGCGGTCGACCACCGAGCCGCGCAGTGCGGCGATGTCCCGCACGCTGATGCGGTCCTCGGTGGCGGCGAGGGCGTACTGCCCGCTGTCGACGCCCTGCAGCAGCCAGAGCTTGCCCGTGATGACCAGCAGCGGGACGACGACCAGCACCGCACCTACGGTGAACCGGCGCTCGCCGGCGCGGAGGGCGCCCGGGCGCCGGCGGCTGCCCGCTGGGCGGCGGGACACGAAGGCGCCGTTCCCGCCGCCGCGCTGCGGGGCGCGGTCCGCGGGTCGTCGACGAGGTGCGGGCGGGCGGGGTGTGGATGGCACGGATCAGCCCCCGCCGCCGGCCGCGGGCGCCTCGGGGGTCACGGCGACCTCGGGGGCCGCCGAACCCTCGGGGGCGGCCGGACCCTCGGGGGCGGCCGGACCCTCGGGGGCGGCCGGACCCTCGGGAGCCGCCGAACCCTCGGGAGCCGCCGAACCCTCGGGAGCCGCCGAACCCTCGGGGACCGCCGCGTTCTCGGGCGGCTCGGGAGCCTCGGCCGGGGCGGGCTCGCCGCGGAGGGTGACGGTGCCGTCATCCCCGATGACCAGGTGGGCGGCCGGGCCGGCGGGCACCAGGCCGGCCTCCCGCGCGTCGGCGGCGAGCTCGGCCGGGGTGTCCCCGGCGATGACCTGCCGCTCCAGGCGCTGCACCTCGTGGGCGCGGTCTTCGTTCTCCGCCTCCAACTGGGTGGCCTTGAGCGAGTTGACCGCGATGGCGGTGTTGAGGAACAGCAGCCCGAGCGCGGTCGCCACCAGCAGCGTCCCGACCAGCAGGACGAACGGCGCGCGGTGGGCACCGGCGGCGGTCCGGGCACGGACCGCGGTCGAGCCGGCCTCCAGCCCGTCGGGGACGACGCGGGCGGTGTTGCCGGCCAGACCGCCGCCGGTGATGTGCGCGTAGGCGTGCACGCCCTCGACGCCGAACCGCTGCACCAGCGCCAGGCAGTCCAGCGCGT
>NZ_SPQN01000121.1 GCF_004571065.1 Geodermatophilus sp. DF01-2 | reverse complement strand
CAGCGACCCGGCCGCCGCGTCGAGGGCGGCGAGGACGCCGACGATCACGTCGTCACCGGCCGGTGTCGCGCCGGGGCCGACGCCGACGAGGCGGGAGAGCAGGTGCGCGACTCGCGCCTCGTCGCCGGTGAGCGCGGCGAGGGTCAGCGGTTCGGCCAGCGCGCGCGCCGGCCGGGGGTCCATGGCCGCGCCGGCCGGCGCAGCCCGGTTCTCGGTCTCGAGCAGGGCCGCGAGCAGCTCGACGGCTTCCCGGCGGACGGCGGTCGCCGTCATGTGCAGATCGACCGTCGTGATCTCGGCCGGCGGGACGGTCGACCAGGCACCGAGGTCCACGTCGGGAGGAGCGGACGGCGTCGGCGCGGCCAGCCGGCGGGCCAGCGCGTCGTAGGCGTCGTCGTCCGGCAGGCAGATCCCGCCCGCGACGAGCCCGCGCCGCCGAGAGGTCACCGCCATCAGCCGCTCGGCGCCGCCCGGCGCGGCGGAGAGGATGATGGCGGACTGTCCGACATGGACGACGCGCCAGACCCGCGCCACCGCCCACGGGCGGGGGCCGGTCGGAACGCGGACCCGCTGGGGAACCGCGAGCTGCACGCTCGGCACGGCTGTGAATCTAGGCTCGGGGCAGTCCCCTGGCAGCGTCCGGATCGGACCGGATTTCGAGGCAGCGATGTCCGTTTCGGACAGGAGGAGGTCGTCGGTGAGCACGGTGACCGTGCGCGAGGTCATGACGCTGGCGCCGCTGAACGGCGCCTACGTGCTCGCGGGCGAGGCGGGGCTGGACAGGGTGGTGTCCGGGGCCAACGTCATGGAGGTCCCGGACATCGAGTCCTACGTCGAGGAGGGGGAGTTGCTGCTGACCACCGGCTACCCCGTCCACGAGCGCCCGGAGCGGCTGGTCGAGATGCTGCCGGCCCTGGCCGCCCGCGGCCTGGCCGCGCTGGCGATCAAGCCGTTGCGCTACCTCGAGCGATTGCCCGACCGGCTGATCAGCGAGGCCGACCGCCTGCGGTTCCCCGTGCTCGTCCTGCCGGACCGGACCTCGTTCAACGAGATCATCGGCGCCGTGCTCGCCGTCGTCCTGGCGGAGTACGGCGCCGATCCCGGGGGTGCGGAGGTCATCCGGGAGCGGTTGACCGGGGTCGCCCTCACCGGCGGGGGCCTGGAGGAGATCGCCCGCACCCTGGCGGTCACCCTGGACCGGCACGTGACGATCGTCGACCAGGAGGACGTCGTCCTGGGGCGGGGCGAGCCCCGCAGCCGGCCGGACGACGGCTCCGCCGACGGAACGGAGCCGGCGAAGCCGTGGACCTTCCCGATCACCGTCGCGGGTGCCCAGCGCGGCCGGATCCTGGTCGGGGGAGCCGATGAGCCCACGCTGGGACAGCGGCGGCTGGTCCGCCAGTCCTGCTTCGCGGCCGGCATGCACATCGCTCAGGCCATGGCGAGCCTCGAGCTGGACCGGCGGCTACGCGTGCTGTTCCTGGAGGAGCTGGTGACCGGGCCCAGCATCGACGAGCCGATGCTCCGCCAGCGGTCACAGCTGTTCGGCTGGGACCTCACCGGGCAGCACCAGGTGCTCCTGGCCCGGTGCTCGGCGGAGTTGTCGGACGCGCGGATCGGCGGGGCGGCGCAGCGGGCGCTGCCGGCGCACTCGCTGACGTGGTCGCGCGGGCAGGAGGTCGTGGCCGTGGTGCCGGTCCAGGACCGGCTTGTGGATCGGGGCCGCGCCGTCGGCTCTCAGGCGATCGAAGACCGGTGGCGGGCCGCCCTGCTCGCGCTCGGCCCGGACGACGTGGTCGTCGCCGTGGGCTCGACCGCCGACGGGCCGCAGGACCTGGCGGCGAGTCATGCCTCGGCGCGCGAGGCGCTGCGGATTGCACGGGCGACCGGGCGGAGCGTTGTCCGCAACGACGAACTGATGCTGGAACGCCTGCTGCTCGCCGTCCCGACCGACCTGCTGCGGGAGTTCGTGGAGCGGGAGATCGGCCCCCTGCTGGCCCACGACACGGAAGCCGGCGGCGATCTGTGCACGACGCTGGCGGCCTACCTCGGTGTAGGCAACGGCGCGGAGGTCGCGCGGCGCCTGTTCGTGCACTACAACACTGTGAAGCACCGCTTGGCGCGCGTCGTAGAACTCACCGGAGCCGACCTGCACGAGCCGCACACCCGGCTGCGGCTGGCGCTCGCGCTCGAGGTCCGCACGCTGCTGTAGTCCTTCTTCAGCGCTCCAGGCGGAATCGGCGTTCTCGTCCAATCCGCCACGTAACGGCAGGCTCCTCCGGTTCTTCGGCAGTCCCGCTGGATGGTTCCCCGTTCAGGGGCGCTGGGCGAATGTCGTCAGGCGGACGGTCTCCGGCAGGGCCCGGAGCGAGGCCAGCACGGCCGGGGGCAGATCGCCGTTGACGTCGGTCACGACGTAGCCGAGGTCGCCGCGGGTCGCCAGCACTTGGCCGTCGACGTTGAGCCCGTGCTCGCCGATCAGCGCGTCGGCACGTGCCAGGACGCCGGGCACGTTGCGGTGCAGCAGCGCGAACCGGGCCGCCGAGGACCCGTGCAGGGCCACCGCGGGCAGGTTCACGCTCAGCGTCGTCGTCCCGTTGCGCGTGTAGTCGGCCAGCTTGCCGGCGACGAACCGCCCGATGTCGTACTGGGCCTCCTGGGTCGACCCGCCGACGTGCGGGGTGAGGATGACGTTGGACAGCCCGCGCAGCACGGAGCTGAAGGCGTCGCCCTGCTCCCGCGGCTCGTCGGGAAAGACGTCGACGGCCGCGCCCGCGATGTGGCCGCTGAGGATGTGCTCACGCAGCGCCTCGTGGTCGACGACGAACCCGCGGGAGAGGTTGAGGAACAGGCTGCGCCGGCGCATCCGGGCGAACTGCTCGGCGCCGAACAGCCCCGCGTTGCCGGCCCGCCCGTCGACGTGCAAGGTCACGGTCTCCGCGCGCTCGAGCAGCTCCTCCAGGCTGCCGCAGGCCTCGGCGTTGCCCAGCGCGAGCTTGTCCTCCAAGTCGTAGAACAGCACCCGCATGCCCAGGGCCTCGGCCAGCACCGACAGCTGGCTGCCGATGTTGCCGTAGCCGACGATGCCCAGGGTCCGTCCCCGGATCTCGTGGCTGCCGGCCGCGGACTTGTCCCACGTCCCGGCGTGCAGCGCGCGGTCGCGGTCGACCAGCCGCCGGGCCAGGCTGATGATCTCCGCGATCGCCAGCTCGACGACGCTGCGGGTGTTGGAGTACGGCGCGTTGAACACCGCCACGCCGGCCGCAGCAGCTGCGACGAGGTCGATCTGGTTGGTGCCGATGCAGAAGGCGCCCACCGCGGCCAGCCCCGGATGGCGCTCCAAGACCGCCCTGGTCACCTGCGTCTTCGACCGGATGCCCAACAGGTGGACGCCGTCCAGCGCAGCGGCCAGGTCGGCCTCGTCCAGCGCTCCCCGCAGCGACTCCACCTCGTAGCCCGCCGAAGACAGCAGCTCCACCGCCACCGGGTCGATGTTCTCCAGCAGCAAGGCTCTGGGCATGTCGGCTCAATCCCCCTCGAGAGACGCGTTGCGGCCGATCCTCGCAGGCCCCACGGTGGCGCAGGCCGGGACGAGCAGGGCCGCCCCCCTGCCGGGCCAGAAGACGTGAATCGGCCAACAACGTCGCCGCCCGTCATCGATCTCGGATATCGGGTCAACGGGGCCTGAAGGCGGCAGTCGGGATGCGACCCCAGGGACGAGACGGTCGCGAAGCTGGAGGCTGGCGGTGATGGTCCCCGCCCGCCGTTGGGTCGCATACGGTGACTGCCGTCCACCCTAGGTCGGTCGCAGTGACCGGCACGGTCCCGCGATGTCGCCGTGCAGGTTGGCCGGCTGCCGCCAGACCTCGGCGCCGGCGCTGCCCCTGTGGGTTGGGTGACGGATCCCGCGCTCAACTGAACGACCTTGGGGCTCATCCGCTGTCCGAGAAATCGGGAAAGGTCCAGTCACGGCGCTTTCCTGGTGCCTCGGCCGACGGTAGGAGCGGGAAGTTCCACGAGCTCGGCCAGCCGGGCGCGGTGGAAGCCCGGCGTACCGAACGCGATCTGGCCGGCCTTGGCGCGCTTGAGGTACAGGTGGGCGGGGTGCTCCCAGGTCATGCCGATCCCGCCGTGCAGCTGGATGGCCTCTTCCGCGGCCCGAACGGCGACGTCGCCGCACCATGCCTGCGCCACGGCGGTGGCCACGGCCCGGTCCGGGTCGTCGGCGGCGACGGTCGCGGCGGCGTGGCGTGCCGCTGCGGCGGCCGATTCCACGGCCACGTACAGATCGGCGAGCCGGTGCTTGAGCGCCTGGAAACCGCCCACGACGCGGCCGAACTGCCGGCGTTCCTTCAGGTAGGCGACGGTCGCGGTCAGGCACCACTGCGCGAGGCCCAGTTGCTCGGAGGCCAGCAGCGCGGCACCGACCTCCAGGCCCCGCTGCACGGCCGCGGCACCGGCCGGCGCCGCGATCAGCGCTTCCCCCGGGACGCTGTCGACGGCCAGGTCGGCGAGTTGGCGGGTCATGTCGAGGGAGACCACCGGGTCGATGCGCACGGCTTCCGCCGGCACGGCGTACACGGCGGTGCCGTCGGGGGTCGTCACCGGCACCAGGAAGACGTCGGCCTCGAGCGCGCCGGCCACGCTCGTCACACTCCCGCTGACCCGGCCGCCGGCGCCGGCGGCCAGGCTGGCTACTGCCGCGCCTGGCGCGGTCGAGAGCGGGACGACCAGCGCCGCGGTGCGGTCCCCTGCGGCCAGGGCCGCCAGCAGGTCATCAGCCGGTCCGCCGGCCTCGGCCCCGAGCAACACCGTCGTCGCGACCACGCTGCTGGTCAGGAACGGCACCGGAGCCACCGCCCGGCCCAGCTCCTCCAGCACCACGGCCGCCTCGCGCGCCGACGCTCCAGCGCCGCCGCGCTCGTCCGGCACCAGGAGCCCGGCCAGCTCGAGATCGGTGGCGAGCGCCTTCCACAGCGGGACGACCAGCGAGCGGTCACCGTCGTACGCCGCGATCACGGCCGAGGACTGGCACCGGTCGGCCAGCAGATCCCGGACGGTGGCGCGCAGGTCGTCCTCGACCTCGGTGTAGAGCAGGTTCAGCTTGCTCATCGGGGGAGGTCCTTCCAGGCGACGTCCTTGTCCACGCGCGGCTCGCCGGGCAGCCCGAGCACCCGTTCCGCGACGACGTTGCGCAGGATCTCCGAGGTGCCGCCCTCGATGGAGTTGCCCTTGGCGCGCAGGTAGCGGTAGCCCGCGTCGCGACCGGTGAAGTCCACCCGCTCAGGACGGACCATCGCCCAGTCGGAGTAGCGCAGGCCCTCCTCCCCCAGCAGCTCCAGGTCCAGCCCGCTGGCCTCCTGCGCGATCCGGGCGAAGACCAGCTTCATCGCCGAGCCCTCCGGACCGGGCTGCCCCACCGCGAGCTTCTGCCGCAGCCGCTCCCCGGTCAGCCGGGCGACCTCGGCCTCCACCCACATCCGCAGCAGCCGGTCGTGCAGCTCCGGCGTGCGCCGCTCGGGGTGCTCCCGCCAGGTGCGGGAGAGGACTCCAACCATCCCGCTCTCCCGCGGGATGTCCCCGCCGATGGCGACGCGCTCGTTGTTGAGGGTCGCCGTGGCGACCTTCCAGCCCTCCCCCTCCCCGCCGAGTCGCTGGCTGTCGGGGATGTGCACGTCGGTGAGGAAGACCTCGTTGAACTCCGCCTCACCGGTGATCTGCCGCAGCGGGCGCACCTCGACACCGGGGTCGGTCATGTCGCACAGGAAGTACGTGAGCCCGGCGTGCTTGACGACGTCGGGATCGGTCCGTGCCACCAGGATCGCCCACCGGGCCCTGTGCGCGCCCGACGTCCACACCTTCTGCCCGTTGACGATCCAGTCGTCGCCCTCCCGCACGCCGCGGGTGCTCACGGCAGCGAGGTCGGAACCGGCGCCGGGCTCGCTGAACAGCTGGCACCAGCTCTCCTCGCCGGTCCACAGCGGCCGCAGGAACCGCCGCTTCTGCTCCTCGGTGCCGAAGGCGAGGATCGTCGGCGCGGCCATGCCCAGCCCGATGCCGTTGGCCCGCGGGTTGTTGTCCGGTGCACCGGCCGCGGCGAGCCGCTGCTCGACCTCCGGCTGCAGCGCACGCGGCAGGCCCAACCCGCCGTGACCGGGCGGGAACCACACCCAAGCCAGGCCGGCGTCGTACCGGGCCCGGAGGAACTCCAGCCGGTCGGTGGTCGCCGGGTCGTGCTCGGCGAGGAACGCGGTGACCCGCCGGCGCAGGTCTTCCCGAGCGGTCGCCTCCGTGCTCATCGTCCCTCCCCGGCGGTGGCCAGCGCGCGGCGCGCGGCCACCATGGCGGTGCATCCGTCGGTGCTGCTCATGTCAGCTCTCCAGTGGTCGGGACGACGGTACCGGTGGTGCGTCTCGGGGCTGTCGTGCTCGCATTCCTCCGCCGGTGTCGGCGACGACCACGACGAAGGCCGGGGTGACGACGCTGCCGATGCGATCAGCAGCTACCCGATGATCACGCCACGGTGAGCAGGTATTGCAGCTCCATCAGGCCGAGCCCGACCGTCACCGCAGCGACGGCGGTCGGGAGCCGGCCGTCGGGCAGGGCCGTTCGCCCGGCGAGCGCCGCCGATGCCTTCGCGTATCGGCGGTTGGCCATCCACAGCACCCACGCGGAGGCGGGCAGGACGAGGACGACCGCCCAGAGTCCGGCGGCCCAGCCGTCGCTCACGAGCAGGCGGGCTCCCACGAGCGCAGCAGCCAGGAGAGCAAGGGCGGTGCGCCGCCACGCGAGAGCGGTGCGTTCGTTCTGCGCTCCGGGGTCGAACAGCTCCCCGCCGACCGGGTCACTCATGACACCGCCAGCGCGATCAGCACTCCGAGCAGGGCGACGGCGAGGGCGAGCGCACCGGCCAGCCGCGCGCGCGGCAGCGGCCGGCCCAGGCGCAGCGCGCGCTCGGCGGCCGCCCACCGGGGAAAGGCGGTGAGGGCGCACACGATCCCGAGCACGACCGCACCGATCGCGATGGAGCGCCGCAGCGCCGGCTCGGCCGAGACCACCAGCGCGTCGATCGCCGCGGCGGTGACGAACAGGGCGAGGGACGTGCGGATCCAGGCCAGGAAGGTGCGCTCGTTGGCGAACGTGAAGCGCGGGTCCGGCTCGTTCCCGACCCGGTAGACCTGCAACGGCCGCCGTCGTGTCCGGACCGGCCGTCGGGGGCCGGTGCCGGCGCCGGCCCGTGGGTCGTCGGTTCCGGTCGTCATCGATCTGCCGGTACGGGCTGGGCCGCGGCGGAGCTGAAGACGCCCTTCGCCATCAGGGAGCGCTCCCCTTGGTGACGCTCTCGGTAGATCCCGGACCGCAGCTCCTGCACCGCCCCGTCGCTCGGCGCCGCCCGCTCCACGGGCTGGCAGGCCAGCCGCAGGTCACCGGTCTCGGCCACCTGCTTCCCCCGATCGGCGAGAGCGCTCGCCGCGCCGGCGAGACCGGCCACCTCCGCGGCCAGGCTCCGGTCCGTCGGCGGCTCGAGCCGCGCCGGGTCGCCGTCATACCACCCACCGTAGAGGCGCCACACGTTGCGCACGGCGAACTCGGACTCGTCGTAGAGCGGCCGCAGGACGGCCGGGCCAGGGCCGACTCGCGCACCGTGACCGTGTGGCGCACCGTGTCGAGCGTCGCGCCGTCGTTGATGAGCTCGAGCGTCTGGTCGACCAGGTCGTCGATCGCCGCTCGAGGGCGACGTCCCGTCACCGATCGATCCGCCGTCCGGGCGCCGGCTCCGAACACGCTGTCCGCGTGCCCAGGAGCGCTGTGCCACGGAGGAGCCGCTGGTTCGCGAGATCGGCACCGACCACTTCGTCGCGTGCCACTTCCCCGTGAGCGCCCCCGACGCGCCGGCCGAGGCGTCGTCGCCGTCGACGAGCCCGCGCTCGCCCCCTCGCGGTAGGACGCACTCCCCCACGCCCCCGCCTGGTACGTCAGGCGCGGTTCTGCGAACGGTCACGAATGTGATGACGAGTGATGCCCGACAATTGGCACCGGGGCCAGGGCGGCATCAGCATCAGCATTCGCGCCTCGCCGGCCTGCACGACGAGGTCGACTAGCGTCTTCTGGGAGCAGGGAGCAGCTCCTGGATCGGCCTCATCCGCTCGGACGAACCAGACCGAGCAATGCTTGAACCTCGACTTTCGGGGTTATGCCGCGAGGGCGGGTTCGGCGGCGGCCCAGGCGGTGAGGACGGCGCGAATTTCGGTGTCGGTGGGCGGGACGGCCGTGGCCGGGGAAAAGCGCGCTGCGATGGTCGTCTTGCGCAGGGCGGTGTGCATGTCGGCGTAGGACGGTTCGGCCTTGGTGGTGTACCAGGGGGCGGCGGCGCGGATGGCGGCGAGGTCGCCGGCCGGGTCGCCGTGGTCGGTGTACCAGAGCACGACGAGGGTCTGGACGAGC
>NZ_SPQN01000120.1 GCF_004571065.1 Geodermatophilus sp. DF01-2 | reverse complement strand
ACGCCACACGTAGTCCTGCACCTGCCGCAGCAGGGGGAACAACCTGCGCGCGGCGGCCCCGCCGGTCGGCCGGCGGGGCCTGCCGTGGCTGGTCTGGCTGGTCGCGGCCGGAGCCTGGGAGGTGGTCACCCTGGCCGACGACGACCTGCCGGCGCTCAGCGACCTGGCCGACCCCGTGCTCGCCTGCCCCGTGCTGCGCGGCGGGGCGACGCTCGGCTGGCTGGCGGTCGGCGCCTGGCTGGTCGCCCGTCCCCGGCGGCCGGGGTGATCGCCGCTGCGGGGTTCGGGGTGCTGCTGCTCGCGGCCCTCGTCCTGGAGGTCGCCGCGCGCCGCCGCGCCGGGCCGGCGACCGCCGCGCAGGCGATCGGAGCCGCGATGCGCACCCTCCCGGGCCGGCTCACGGTGCTGCTGGCCTGGCTGTGGCTGGGAGTCCACTTCCTCGCCCGCTGACCCGCCGGACCACGATGAGCCGAACCGCGCGCCGGAGCGATCCGCCACGCGCCTCCCCGCGACTCACCGGCGGACGGACCGGGTAGGGGCCGCACGGCCGGTTCGTCCCTGCACCCGGAGGTCGCCGTGGCCCACGATGGAGCGCCGCCGTGGTGGCAGCGCGGCGGGGTCTACCAGGTGTACCCCCGGTCGTTCGCCGACTCCGACGGCGACGGCGTCGGTGACCTGCGGGGCCTGCGCGCCCACCTGGACCACCTCGCCGACCTCTCGGTCGCCGCGGTCTGGCTCTCGCCGGTGTTCCCCTCCCCCATGGCCGACTTCGGCTACGACGTCTCCGACCTGTGCGACGTCGACCCGCTCTTCGGCACCCTCGCCGACCTGGACGACCTCGTCGCCGACTGCCACGCGCGTGGCATCCGGGTGATCCTGGACTGGGTGCCCAACCACACCTCCGACCAGCACCCCTGGTTCCGTGCCTCCCGCTCCTCGCGGGAGGACCCCAAGCGGAGCTGGTACGTCTGGCGGGACGGCGCCCCCGACGGCGGGCCGCCCAACGACTGGGTGTCGGAGTTCGCCGCGGTCGGCCCGGCCTGGACCCTCGACGAGGGCACCGGCCAGTGGTACCTGCACTCCTACACCCCGCAGCAGCCCGACCTGAACTGGGACGACCCGGAGGTCGAGGCGGCCATGCACGACGTCGTCCGGTTCTGGCTGGGCCGCGGCGTCGACGGGCTGCGGATCGACGCCCTGCAGCGGCTGGCCAAGGACCCGCTGCTGCGCAGCAACGCCGGTGCCGACCGGCGGCACGACCAGGACTGGGAGACCGCGCACGAGCGGCTGCGCGGCATCCGGCGGGTGGTCGACGAGTTCCCCGACCGGATGATCGTCGGCGAGGTCTACCTGCTCGACCTGCAACGGGTGCTCGCCTACCTGGCCGGCGGCGACCAGCTGCACCTGGCGCACAACTTCGTCTTCCTGCACCTGCCGTGGGACGCCGCCGCGTTCCGCACCGCGATCGAGGAGTTCGAGGCGCTGGCCGAGCCCGAGGCATGGCCGGCCTGGTTCCTCGGCAACCACGACCACTCGCGCATCGCCACCCGATACGACGACGGCGGCTCCGGACCGGCTCGCGCCCGGGCGGCCGCGCTGCTGCTGACCGCGCTGCGCGGCACGCCGTTCCTCTACCAGGGCGACGAGCTGGGCCTCCCCGACGCCGTCGTCCCACCGGACCGGGTGGTCGACGTCGACGGCCGCGACCCCGAACGGGCGCCGATCCCCTGGCACCCGCCGTCGGTCGCCGGCCCGGGCGCGGGCTTCACCACCGGGGAACCGTGGCTGCCGCTGGTGGCCGACGCGGAGCGGCTGTGCGTCGAGCGCCAGGCTGCCGACCCCACCTCGACGCTGTCCCTGGTGCGCCGGCTCGGCGCGCTGCGCGCCGCCTCTCCCGCGCTGCAGACCGGCCGGCAGCGGTTCCTGGACGCCCCGCCGGGGGTGCTGGCCTGGCTGCGGGAGGACGACGACGAGCGGCTGTTGGCCGCCGTCAACGTCACGGACGAGGTCCGCACGCTCCCCGTCGACGACGAGGCCACCCTGCTCGTCTCCACGGACCCCGGCCGGTCGCCGGCGCCGGTGCGCGAACTCGAGCTGGCGCCGGACGAGGCCGTCCTGCTGCGCCTGTCCGGCGGGTGAGGTGTGCGGCTACAGCTGGACCGCGACGGTGGCCGCCAGCTCGCGGGCGGCCTCGAGGTCGGCCGGCTCCGGTGTCCCGGTGAGGTGGAGCGGCGCGGCGACCTGCTTCCACCGCAGCGCGCTGACGACCTTCTCGATGCTGCGCAGCGCACCGGCGGTGTCGTCGTTGCCGTGCACGTACACGCCGTAGGGCAGGCCGACGGTGGCGTCCAGGCACGGGTAGTAGACGGTGTCGAAGAAGTGCTTGAGCGCCCCGGACATGTAACCGATGTTGGCCGGCGTCCCGAGCAGGACGCCGTCGGCGGCGAGCAGGTCGGCCGGGCCGGCCGACAGCGCCGGGCGCACGCACAGCTCGACCTCCTCGACCAGCGCCGCCCCCTCCCGCACTGCCTGCAGCACGGCCTGCAGGGACGGCGAGGGCGTGTGGTGGACGACGAGCAGACTGGGCACGCGGCCATCCTCCCCCGCCAAACGGCGGTCAGGCGACCAGCGCCCCGTACACCTCCGCCGCGTGGTCGAAGACGGCGAAGTGCCCCTCGCCGGCCAGCCAGTGCGGCGTGCAGGCGGGCAGCATCGCGGCCAGCACCCGGCCGAGCCCCACGGGCACCTGCCAGTCCTGCGTGCCGTGCCAGATGTGCACGTGCTGCCGCACCGCCGTCAGCGGGAAGCCCCACGGCCGGAACAGCAGGGCCCGGTCCTCGGCGAGCGGAGCCGCACCGTTGCGCAGGCCCTCGGTGAAGGTCTCGGCCAGGATCCGCCGGACGGTGGGCCGGCCGATCACCCGCCGGTCGGCCGGGTTGAGCCGCGCCTGCAGGTAGCGCGGGATCGCCGCCGGGCGCACCGCCATCGGGGCGAACGCCGGGCGCAGCAGCGCCGCCGCCGGCGACGGCCGGTGCGCGGCCGCCCGCAGCCGCCGGGGCACCCACTGCGGCCACGGCCAGGGGACGTCGGGCGGCGGCGCTCCGCCGAGGATGCCGACGCCGCGCACCCGTGACCCGAACGCCGAGGCACAGGCGAGCGCGTAGGCGGCGCCGCCGGAGAGGCTGAGGACGGCGAACTCGTCGATGCCGAGGTGGTCGGTCAGCCGTGCGACGTCGGCCGGCCAGTCGACCACCCGCCGGCCCGGCTGCGGGTCGGAGCAGCCGAAGCCGGGCCGGTCGGGCACCACGAATCGCACGCCCCAGCGCCGGTAGTCCTCGGGGTCCTCGACGTGGCGCTCCAGCCGCGAGCTCGGCGAGCCGTGGCAGCCGAGCACCGGGCGACCGGCGGGGTCGCCGTACTCCGCGTACGCCAGCGTCCGTCCGTCCGGCAGCCGGATGTGGCCCTCCCGGGATCCGGGTCGCTCTCCATGGCCTCGTTGTTGCCGCATGCCCCGCCGCTACCCCGCCGAGGGGCTCCACGACCGCCCGCGGCGGGACGCGCGCGGTCCCTCGCCTGCGGCGGGTGCGACCGGACCGGGCCTGGTCCGGTCGGTCGCCGGCCGGTCGGGCACGACCGGGCTCGTCAGAAGTCGTGGGCCTCGTCGTAGCCGAGGTCCTCGGCGGCGTCATCGGGGGCGGGCGGCGGAGGAGTGCCCGTCGGACCGGGCGGGGCCGCGGGCTCCGCCGTCCCCGTCGCCTCGTGCGCCAGGTCGTAGCCGTAGTCCCCGGACGGGTCACGCGGGTCCTGCTCCATGTCGGATCCTCCTCGCGGGTCGGTCGCTCAGGGGGGTCCTGCCCCACCGGCGCCACGGCCGCCACCGTAGCCCTCGTGCGTGCTCGTCCCGGCTCCTCGGCGAGCGGTGCTTCGCAGCGTCCTCCCCCGTTTGACCGGACGTACGCGGCGACGTCATCGCCGTGCCACCGATCTCCCGGCCCGGGCGGCCGGCTCGATCGTCGGACCTCCGGTCGACTCCGGGTCAAGCCCCACGCGCCGGTGGTCCGTCGTCCTCCGGTGCCTGCTCCCGGCCGGTGTCCCCGGCGCCCACCCCCGGCCCGAAACGGACGTCGACCTCCTCGTGGCGCACCGCGCGCTGGGCGCGCGCCGCTTCGGAGTAGACCCGCTCGTCGCCCTCGGTCAGGTCGGTGTGGTCGACGAAGGGGGTGAGCAGCGCGCGCGGGTACAGGGAGTCGACCCGGACGACGTCGATCTCCACGCACAGCACCAGGGCGATCGCCGCGAGGTAGATGAACGCGATCAGGCCGAGGACGAGGGCGAAGACCGCGTCGACGGCGCTGGCGTTAGCCACCACGCGGGCGACGTAGACGCCGCCGAAGGACTGCAGCAGCTGCCAGAGCACCGCGGCGGTCACCGCGCCGGGGAGCACCTGCCGGGTGGTGAGCCGGCGGGCGGTGGTGATGCGGAAGCCGAGCACGAAGACGGCGGTGTTGGCCAGCACCGAGGCGACGGTGACCAGCACGTGCACCCCGCCGCTGAACCCGCCGCCGTAGGCCGCGGCCCCGGTGCCCAGCGCGGAGAGGACGGTGCTGGCCAGCAGGAGCAGGCCCAGCGTGCAGAGCAGGAGCAGGCTGCGCATGCGCGAGGTGACCGGGTCGGGTCGGCTGTGCCGCGGCACCGCCCACACCGTGTTCATGACGTGCTGGAGAGCCTGTCCGAGGCCCAGTGCCCCGTACAGGGCGACCAACCCGCCGACGACGATCCCGGCGAACCCGCCGCCGAGCCCCTCCGGCCGGGACAGCTGCGGCCCGATCACCGGGAACTCGGCCAGCGCGGAGTCCAGCAGCTGTTGCTGCAGCCCCGGGTTCCCGGCCAGCACCAGGCCCAGCACGGTGGCGAGGAGGAGCAGGGTCGGGAACAGCGCCAGGAAGCCGTAGTAGGTGACCAGCGCGGCGAGGAAGTGACCGTCGTCGTCCAAGAACTTGTAGAGCACCGCGACGGGGAACCCGGCCGGCGGGTGCCGCCGCTGGAACCGGTCGACCCACGCGGTCCACCTCATGGCCACCTCTCGGTTCGGGTTCCTGCACCGGTACCCCGGCGCGGGCCCGGGACATGCCCGGGCGGTGCCGGATGCGCGCCACTGCGCGGCCCACCCGGAGCCCGTGCCCCGCCGGGCACGTGACTACGCGGGGTCGGCGGGCATGGTCATGGCACGCAGGATGCCCACGACCGTGGCGCTGAACAGGTCCCACGGGGCTGCCCCGGCCGCGCCGGCGCCCGGGGCGGCGGAGAGGTCCCCCGCGTGCGGCAGGTCGAGCGGAACGACCTCGGGCTCGACGGCGGCCCGCACGGTGAGCCCCTCGACCAGAGCCGTGAGCGTCGCGGCGAACATCTCCACGGTGTACGGCGGCCGCATGGTGAGTCCGTAGGCGTCGAAGAGGGTCCGGTACACCGGTACGAGCCGGTCGGTCACGGACCGGTAGTGGGCGCGCAGCAGCTCCCGCACCCGCTCGTCCTGCGCCTGCTTGCCCCACAGGGCGAGGATCAGCGGCACGTAGGGGTTGGCCCGGACGATCTCGAAGTTGCGACGGGCGGCCCGCCGCACCACCTCCTCCAGCGGCAGCCCCCGGGGGAGGTCGGCGAGCACCGTGTCGGCCGCCGCGGCGGTGCTAAGCAGCCGCTGGGGGTCGAGGACGTAGGCGAGCAGGTCGCGGTGGTACGCCTCCTGGCTGCTCCAGTGGTGGTAGAAGGCGCCGATGGTGCGTCCGGCGCGCTGGGCCACCGGCTGCGCCTTGACCTGGGTGAGCACGGCGCCCACCGGCTGTTCGCGCAGCAGTGCCGCCCCGGCCTCCAGCAGGGCGTCCCGGGTCTCCACGGCGGCCTCGGCCTTGGTGGGGACGGCCTTGGTGGGGACGGCCTTGGTGGGGACGGCCTTGGTGGGGACGGCCTTGGTGGGGACGGCCTTGGCGGGAACGGCCTTGGTGGGGACGGCCTTGCTCGGGACCTGGGTCCGACGACTGCCTGGCATGTCTCCTCCCGCGCCGGCCACGCCCTCTTGCGGTGACCGAGGTCACCTGGCACGTTGCATAGTGGATACTATCCGTCATCGACGCGTCGGGGGGCCGGGCGAGCGTTCGTCCCGGCGCCGGTGGCCCTGCAGCCGGCGGGCGCGGTCACGGGGCGCGCCCGCCGGCCATCCACCGTCGCGCCGGCCCCGCGTCCGGTGCACACCGCCGTCCCGCGCCGGAGCCCCGCCCTGCCCCCGCGGGGCCACGCGCGGGAGCCGTGCAGCAGCGGGTCCGGCCGGCGCACGCGGCCCGGTAGGAAGGGTGCATGGCCGATCCCTTCAGCGCATGACGCGGGTGGTCCACCGCTTCGGGCACAGCAGCCTCCACGTGCGGCAGGCGTCGATCGAGCGCGGGACGACGTTCGAGGAGGAGCTCGGCCTCGATCCCGCGCGCTACGCGGCGCACGGCGGCGCGTTCCCCGTCGTCGTCCGCCCGGTGGGTCCGGTCGGCGTCGTCGTCTCGGGGCTGCCCCAGCTGGCGGACCACCGGATGGTCGTCGCCGCGATCCGCGCACACCTGGGCCGCTGAGCCCGGCCCCTGCGAGCTCTCCTGCCCGGTCGCGGCGGGGGTGAGAGCGTGGGGACGTGCGTGACATCTCCCCCGCCGTCCGGCCGCGCCTCCGGACCGGCCGGCCGGGCCGGCTCCGGCGGACCTGGGCCCGCCACCCGCGGGTGGGGCTCGCCGTCAAGGCCGCGCTGGCCGCGACGCTGGCCTGGCTCGCGGCGCAGGCCCTGCCCGTCGCCCCGGCCGCCGAGTACCCGTACTACGCGCCGCTCGGCGCGGTGTTCGCGACGTCCACGACGCTGTCCGGGGCGGTCCGGGAGGCGGTGCAGTCGATCGCCTCGATCGCGCTCGGCGCCGCCCTGGCGCTGACGGTGACCACGCTCTTCGGTGACAACCTCGGCGCCATCGCGCTGGTGGTGGCCGTCGGCGTGCTGCTGGCGGGGTGGCACCGGCTGGGCAGCTCCGGCAGCTGGGTGGCCACCTCGGCGCTGTTCGTGCTCGTGCTCGGCAGTCACGACTCCGGTTTCGTCATGGCCTACACCGGGCTCACCGCCCTCGGGGCGGTCATCGGCCTCGCGGTCACCACGGCGTTCCCGCCGCTGCCCCTCGCGCCGGCGCAGACGCAGCTGCGCACGCTGCGCGACACGCTGGCCGGCCAGCTCGACGACCTCGTCGAGGCGCTGCGGCTGGCGCACCCGCCCACCGAGGACGAGTGGCAGCAGCGGATCCACCGGATCGACCCGGTCCTCGCGCAGATGCGGAAGGCCGTCTCGCAGGCCGCCGAAGCCAGGCGGGGCAACCCCCGGGCCCGCCGCTACCGCGAACCGGCCGAGGCGCAGTACCGGCAGGCCCGGGCGCTGGAGCGGCTCACCCTGCTCGTCGAGCAGCTGACCCAGGTGATCGCCGAGACGGAGCGGGCGGAGTTCGAGGAGGTCGCGCTGGGCCCCTCGCTCCGCCCGACCGCGGCCCGCACCCTCGCCGCGCTGGCCACTGCGCTGCGCTCCGTGGGCGACGCGGCCGCCGATCCCGAGGCCCTGAGCCGGGCGCAGGCCTGCCTGGACGAGTTCGTCGAGGCGGTCCGCCGCGCCCGGGCCGCCACCGCCGACGACCTGTTCGTCGCGGGGGACGTCGTCCAGACCGTGCGCCGCTCGCTGACCGCCCTCCAGCCGCAGGAGGCCGCCGGCTGACCCGCGGTCCGGCGCGGCCGATGCCCTCCATGTGCAGCGCATCCCCGACGCCGTTCGCACCCGACTCGACGCGGTCGAGCTCCGACATCGGTGAGGTCCGCGTCGGCGCCCACGGAGCGGGCGACGTCCCAGCGGTGCACGAGCATGTCCCACAGGTGGACCTGCTCGAGGCTCGCGCCGACCGTCGTCGACCCGAAGAACCCGTCGTATCCGCGCCACGGCGTCGTCGGCGACGGCGGCCGCGACCCGCTGGGCATGGGCCCGCCACGCCGCGGCGTCGACGGCTGCAGGAGGCTGCCGGGCGGCTGCGTGCTTCCGGCACCTCCCTCGCCGAGGTCGCCGCGCTGCTGGAGTACGCCGACCAGCCGCACTTCAGCCGCGACTCCGCCCGCTGTGCCGGCTGACGACCCGACGCCGGTGTGCGCGGAGTGTGGTCTCCGGTCGGTGACCACACTGCGCGCACAACGGCCGGTGCCCGCCCGCGGGACGCCGCTGCCTAACGAGCGAGCCCGGGCAGCAGCTCCGCGCCGGCGGTGGCCGCGGCGGCACAGCCGAGCACCACCAGCCAGGACACCGGGTCCAGCGGCGTGCAGCCGAAGAACCGGCTCAGCCCCGGGGTCTGGACGACGGCGGCGAGGACGGCGAGCGAGCCGGCGGCGGTGACCAGCACCAGCGGGCTGCGCCGCCCCGCCCAGGCGGTCTGCCCCAGCTGGGTCGTGATCAGCGCGGCCAGGCCCATCGTGCCGGCCCGCCCGCGCGGACCGGTGAGCCGGCCGGCGGTCCACGCGGCGGTCGCGCCG
>NZ_SPQN01000011.1 GCF_004571065.1 Geodermatophilus sp. DF01-2 | reverse complement strand
CCCGGCGGTCGCGGTGCTCGCGCTCGCCCCGCTGGCGCTCGCCGAGCCGCTGGCCGGCCTGGTGACCGCGCTGCAGCGCCGCGGGGTGCTCGCCGACGCCCGCGAGCGGCTCGACGCCGTCCTCACCGCGCCGGTGCCGGCCGACCCGACCGACTTCCTGCCGGCTCCTGCGCCGGTGCGGGAGCTGGCCACCGACGACCTCGTCGCCGGCTGGCCCGGCGGCCCGGACGTGCTCCGCGGGCTGACCACCCGGGCCGCGGCCGACGGCGGCTGGCTGGTCGTCCGCGGCCCCTCGGGGACGGGCAAGTCGACGTTCCTGGCCGTGCTGCTGGCGGCGCTGCGACCGCGGGCCGGCACGTACGCGCTGGGCGGCGTCCCGACCGACCGGCTGACCGGTGACGGCGTCCGCTCGCGGATGGCCTGGTTGCCCCAGGAGGCGCACGTCTTCGCCTCGACGATCCGCGCCAACCTGGCCCTGGCCGCACCCCGCGGCGAGCTGGCCGGGCCGGACGGCGAGGCGCGGATGCGTGCCGCCCTCGACGCGACCGGGCTGGGCGGCCTGCTCGCCGCGCTGCCCGAGGGCCTCGACACCCCCGTCGGGGCCGGCGGCACCGCACTGTCCGGCGGCGAGCGGCGCCGGCTGGCCGCGGCCCGGGCGCTGCTGGCCGACCGGGACGTCGTGCTGCTCGACGAGCCGACCGCGCACCTGGACCCGCCGACCGCCGCCGCCCTGCTGCGCGACCTGCGCGCGGGCCTCGCCGGCCGGGTCGTGGTGTGCGTGACCCACGACGACACCGTCGAGCAGCCCGGCGACGCGGTCGTCCGGCTCGGCGCGACGCAGGCCGCACTCGCCGCCCGACGCTAGGCGGCCCCGTCCCGGGTTGGCCCCGTCCACAGGCTCGCCGCGGCCCCGTCCCGGGTCCCACCCCGAGCGTGCGAGGGGCGGGGAGGACGGGGTCCTTCCACGGTGAGGAGAACGGTGGCCTGGGACATGGTGCCCTCCTGGCGGTTCCCCGGCACCGTGTCCGCCGCCGGGGAGTACGACTCCATACCGATCGCAGAGGGCCGACGGTCCGGCGCGATGCCGGGATCGGACGCGCCCTCCTGTCAGCACCATGAGGCAGCCTGCCGGTATGGATGCGCCCTTCATCGGCTCGGTCTTCCTCGGCATGAGCGTCGACGGCTTCATCGCCCGCCCGGACGGCGACCTGGCCTGGCTCACCGGCGGCGACGACGCCGGCGGGGCTCCGGACGACGGCGAGGGAGGCGACTTCGGGTTCGCCGAGTTCGTCTCCGGTATCGACGCCCTGGTCATGGGCCGCGGTACCTACGAGGTGATCGCGCCGATGGACGCGTGGCCCTACCAGGGCAGGCCGGTGCACGTCGTGAGCACCACGCTGGAGCCCGGCGCCGACGCGCGCATCACCGTGCACCGCTCGTTCGACGAGGCGGTCGCCGCGCTCACCGCGGCCGGGTACCGGCGGGTGTACGTGGACGGTGGCCGGCTGGTGCACACCTTCCTGGCCGCAGGGCTGATCGGCGACCTCACGCTCTCGCGGGTGCCGGTCCTCATCGGCGAGGGGCACACGCCCTTCGGGCGCTTACCGGCGGACGTGCTGCTCGAGCACGTGCGCACGCAGACCTTCCGCGGCGGGATGGTGCAGACCACCTACCGGGTGCGCAGGGGAGGCTAGGCAGCGGGGACGTCGACCGGGATCTCCGGGCCCAGCGTCGCGCCCCGCAGCAGCTGCAGGTCGTCGCCGGACCAGAAGCTGCCCGGGTCGTAGGTGTTGCGCGGCCGGCGCGCGTCGAGCAGGCCCATCGCGGTGTAGGTCGCGGCCACCAGCTCGGCGCAGTACACCGTCTCGGCCGACGTCCCGCGGCGCAGCCGCCCGGTCAGCCAGCTGCGGGCCAGCCCGCGGGTGGTCGGGAACGGCCGGCCGTCGAGCCGGGCTACGGTGCGCAGGACGGCGTCCTCCATCTCGGGGGTGACGCCGCCGTCGTCGGCCGGGCCGACCAGTTGGCGCAGCCACGCCCGCTGCCCGTAGCGCTGCCGCCAGGTGCGGACGGCGTCGGCGAGGTCGTGCAGCTGGACGCCGCGCTGGTGCTGACCGGTCCAGACGTCGGGCAGCGAGCGGCCGAGCTCGGCGTGCCAGAGCAGCGGCGGCAGGTCCTCGAGGACGACGGCCATGCCGACGTGGTTGACCGGAGCGTTGGTGAACGCCCGGATCGCCCGGTCGGCGACCGACCCGCCGCGGAACACCCAGACGTCGCCGGTGCGGGTGAGGTCGACCGCCTCGTCCAGGCTCAGCTCGGGCACGCCGCTACGTTAGGTCCGTGCGCCCGTGGAAGCTGCTCGGACTGGCCGGCCTCGCCGGCGTCGCGGCGACCGGGGCGGTGCTGGCCCGGGGCGAGCGCCAGCGCCGGGCGCACACCCCCGAGGAGATCCGCACCCGGCTGCGCGAGCGGCACGCCGCACTGGCCGACGTCCCGGAGCCGGCGCCCTCCCGGGAGGAGCTGGTCTCCGGGCGCGGGCACCGGCTGGCCCGGGTACTGCGCCGGCGCTGACCGCTCGGGCCGACGCCGGCGCGCCGGCCCTCACCGGGGCGGCGGCGCGCCGGCTGCACGTGGACGGCGGCCTCACGCCCCCGAGGCGATGCGCTCCACCACGGCGTCGGTGAACTCCCCGGTCGAGGCCGAGCCGCCCAGGTCGGGGGTGCTCACCCCGGCCCGGACGGCGGCCCGGACACCCGCCTCGACGCGGACCGCGGCGTCGGTGGCCCGCGGGTCGCCGTGCCGCGTACCGAGCCACTCCAGGAGCATCCCGGACGAGAGCATCATCGCGATCGGGTTGGCCAGCCCTTTCCCGGCGATGTCCGGGGCGGACCCGTGCGCGGCCTGGGCCATGGCGCGCTCGTCCGAGGCGTTGAGCGACGGCGCGATCCCGAGCGACCCGGCCAGCTCGCCGGCCAGGTCGGAGAGGATGTCGCCGAACATGTTCTCGGCGACGACGACGTCGAAGGCCGGCGACCGGCGCAGCAGGTGCACCGTCATGGCGTCGATGTGGACGTCGTCGACCGCCACGTCGGGGTACTCCTCGGCCACCTCGAGGCACACCCGCTTGAACAGCCCGGAGCTCAGCTGCAGGACGTTGGCCTTGTGCACCACCGTCACCCGGGAGCGCCGGCGCCGGGCCAGCTCGAAGGCCACGCGGGCGATCCGCTCGACCGCGGGCCGGGTGAAGACGCCCATCGCGATGGCGACGTCGGGGGTCGGCATGAACTCGCCGGTGCCGGCGTGGGTGTTGCGGTCGGCGTAGAAGCCCTCGGTGTTCTCCCGGACGATCACGAGGTCCGTGTCGGGCGCGATCGCCGTACCTCCCTCGAAGCCGCGGGCCGGCCGGATGTTCGCGTACAGGTCGAAGTGCTTGCGGATGGCACCGCTCGGGTTCAGCTGCGACCGGAACGGCTCCGGGTAGGCCGCGCTGTCGTACGGCCCGAGCAGCCAGCCGTCGAGGCCGGCCAGCGCCTCCATCGTCGCGGGCGGGATGGCGCTGCCGTGGTCCTCGATGGCGGAGGCGCCGAGCGGCAGCTCCCTCCACTCCACGGGCTCGGCGCCGGCCGCGGCCACCGCGGCGTCGACGACGCGCATGGAGGCAGGGACGATCTCGGGGCCGATGCCGTCGCCGTGCATCACGCCCAACTGGTAATCGGTCATGGTCTCCCTCACTCGGATGTCGGCGCGGTGGCGGCGGGCTCGTCCAGGACCCACCAGGTGCGGACGTCGGTGAACTCGCGGATGCCGGCCGCGGCCAGCTCCCGCCCGTAGCCGCTGGCGCGGGTGCCGCCGAAGGGCATCCGGACGTCGGAGGCGACGACCGCGTTGACGAACGCGGCCCCCGAGCGGATCCGCCGGGCCACCGCGATGCCGCGCTCGGGGTCGGCGGTCCACACGCTGGCGCCGAGACCGAAGCGGGTGTCGTTGGCCACGCGGACGGCCTCGTCGTCCCCGTCGGCCACGATCACCGTGGCGACCGGGCCGAAGAGCTCCTCGTCGTACGCGGGCTGGCCGGGCTCGACGCCGGCCAGGACGGTCGGGGCGTAGAAGGTGCCCGGTCCCTCGAGCCGGCGTCCGCCGGTCAGCAGCCGGGCGCCGGCGGCGACGGATGCCTCCACCTGCCGGTGCACTCCCACCAGCAGGTCCTCCCGCGCCATCGGGCCGACGTCCGTGCCCGGCGACTCCGGGTCGCCCACGGTGAGCCGCTCGACCTCGGCGACCAGCAGCCGGCTGAACTCCTCGGCGACCGAGGCGTCGACGACGAACCGCTTGGGCGAGATGCAGCTCTGTCCCGCGTTGAGGAACCGGCCGCGGGCGGCCGTGGCCGCGACGCGCGGCAGGTCGGCGTCGGCGAGGACGACGAAGGGATCGGAGCCGCCCAGCTCGAGCACCGACTTCTTGATCGCCTCGCCGGCCGCCGAGCCGACGGCCCGGCCCGCCCGCTCGCTGCCGGTGATCGTGACGGCGCCGATGCGGGCGTCCTCGATCAGGCGGCGGGTGACGGCGGGGACGTCCGGCTCGGCGACCACGAGGGCGGTGAACAGCCCTTCCGGCGCGCCGGCGTCGGTCAGGACCCGCTGCACCGCCAGCGCGCAGCCGGTGGTGTTGGGCGAGTGCTTGAGCAGCGCCGCATTGCCGGCCATGAGCGCCGGGGCGGCGAACCGGAGCACCTGCCACAGCGGGAAGTTCCAGGGCATGACGGCCAGCACCACGCCGACCGGCTCGTAGCCGATCCAGCTGCGGTCGGCGGAGGTGGCCACCGGCTCGTCGGCCAGGAAGTCCCCGGCGTGCTCGGCGTAGAAGTCGCACGCCGTGGCGCACTTCTCGACCTCGGCGCGCGACTCGGCCACCGGCTTGCCCATCTCGCGGGTCGCCAGGAGGGCGAGCTCCTCGGTGCCGGCCCGCAGGACCTCGGCCGCGCGGCGGAGGACGGCGGCCCGCCCGGGGAACGGCAAGGCGGCCCAGCCGTTCTGAGCGGCGGCCGCCCGGTCGAGAGCCGCGTCCACCTCGGCGTCGGAGAACGCCGGGTACTCGGCGAGCTGCTCTCCCGTCGCCGGGTTCAGCGTGACGACGGTGCTCATGCCGGGGTCGCGCTGTCGCTCGGGCGCACGGGTCCAGCGCCGCGGTCGCTGTTGGAGAGGTGCTCGAATGTCTCGCCGGTGGCGGTGATGGTTCGGGTGACGTCGCGGCCGCCGTAGACCCAGTAGATGGTCATCGTGCCGGCCCCGCGGTTGCGGAAGCAGTGCGGGACACCAGCGGGCACCCAGGTGGCCTGACCGGCAACCAGGTCGAACTCGTCGTCCCCGACGACGGCGGTGGCCTCGCCCTCGAAGACGAGGACGGTCTCCTCGACGTTGTGCGAGTGCAGCGGGATGCCGGTCCCCGGCGAGAACACGGTCATCCCGGTGGTGACCTCGTTCCCCTCGCAGTTCCACTTGCCGACGAACGGGACGGTGACGACGCCGTTGCCCCGGTCGAAGCGCTCGATCTCCTCCGGACGCAGCACCATCGACGGCGGAACGGGTTGGCGGCGGGCGGGCTCGGGGCTCATGCGGACTCCTCGGAGGTGTGCGTGACCAGCAGCTCCCCGGGGGTGTTGACCTGACTCCCGGGGACGAGCACCCGCTCGGCGATCTCGCGCCACCGAGCGAAGTGCGGTGACGCCTTGTGCGCGACGAAGGCCTCGGCGTCGGTGTAGAGCTCGTAGTAGAGGAAGCGGTCCGAGTCGTCCGCCGCGGAACACACGTCGAACCGGAGACACCCCGGCTCGTCGCGGACGGACGCCTCCGCGTTGGCGGAGATGCCGGCGAGGAACTCCTCGCGCCGATCGGGCCGTACCTCGACCTGGACCACCAGGCTGAACATCGTCGTCCTCCGATTCCTCTGGAGTTCTGTATGCGTTACTGTATACAGCATGGAGCACACGCCAGCGCAAGCGCCGCACCGGATCGCGCCGCAGACCCTCCGGGGCTTCGGCACGCGGGTCCTCGCCGCTCTGGGCGTCCCCGAACCGGACGGCGCCCTGGTGGCCGACAGCCTCGTGCAGGCCGACCTGTGGGGTCACCAGTCGCACGGGTTCCTGCGGCTGCCGTGGTACGCCGCCCGGCTGCGCTCGGGGGCGATGCGTGCGGTCACCGATCCGGTGGTCCTGTCGGACACCGGCCCGCTGGTGCTGCTCGACGGCCGGGACGGCATCGGCCAGGTGCTCACCGAGCGCGCCCGTCGACTGGCGGTGGAGCGCGCGCGGACCCACGGCGTCGGAGTCGTCGGCGTGCGCAACTCCAACCACTTCGGCACGGCGATGTACTTCACCCGCCGCGCGGCCCGGGACGGGTGCGTCGCCGTCCTCACCACGAACGCCAGCCCCGCGATGGCGCCGTGGGGTGGACGCGAGAAGCGGCTGGGCACCAACCCGTGGTCGATCGCGGCACCGGGACCGGACGGCGGGGTGGTCGCGGTGGACATCGCGAACACGGCGGTCGCCCGCGGCAAGATCTACCTGGCGCAGAACCGCGGCGAGTCCATCCCGGAGGGCTGGGCCCTGAGCGCCGAGGGAGCGCCGACGACCGATCCGGCGGAGGGAGTGCTCGGGGTGATCCTGCCCATGGCCGGCCACAAGGGGTACGCGATCACCTTCCTGATGGACGTGCTCTCGGGCGCCCTGACCGGCAGTGCCGTGGGCACCGGGGTGCACGGCCCCTACGAGGCAGCGCAGCGCAGCGGCTGCGGGCACCTCCTCCTCGCCCTCGACCCCGAGGCCTTCGGGGACCGTGCGGGGTACGAGGAACGAGTGCGGCAGCTGATCGACGAGGTGAAGTCCACGCCGCTGGCGCAGGGGTTCGACGAGGTCTTCCACCCGGGCGAGGTCGAGGACCGGGCCGAAGCGGCGAATCTCGCCGCCGGCGGCGTGCTCCTCGCCGGGCAGTCGCTGTCCGACCTCCACCGGCTCGCGGACGAGGCCGGGGTGCCCTTCCCTGCGGAGGTGCCCCGATGACCGCGGTTCCCGAAGGCGGCGAGCCCGCGACCGACGTCAGCAAGGCCGACCTCGTCCACCGCCGGCTCAAGGAGGAGATCGAGCTCGGCGAGCTGGCGCCCGGCACCCCCTTGCCGGAGCTCTGGCTGGTGGAGCGGATGGGAGCGTCCCGCACACCGGTCCGGGAGGCGCTGCGCCGGCTGGCCACCGAGGGCCTGGTGGACCTGGTGCCCCGGCAGGGCGCCCGGGTGTCCCGGGTGTCCCTGCAGAGCGTCCGCGACCTGTTCGACTTCCGCTCGCTGCTCGAGCCCGCGGCCATGCGCCAGGCGACCGAGGGAGCAGCGGCCGATCCACAGCTGCGCCGGGCCTTCGCCACGATGCGGACCGAGTTCGCCCGCATCCAGCGCCGCGCGCCCTCGCCGGCGCGGGCCCGGGCCTTCTACGAGCTGGCCGACCGGTTCGACTGGGCGATCATCGGCGCCACCCGCAACGAACACCTGCGGCGCGCGATCGCCGAGCTGCGGCCGCACACGGCGCGGCTGCGCAACCTGTCCCACGTCGATCCGCAGCGGGTGGAGGTCTCCGTCGCCGAGCACCTGCGCATGTGCGACGCGCTCCTTGCCGGGGACGCCGACGGGGCGGCCGACGCCCTCGCCGGGCACCTGGCGCAGGGCCTGGAGACGATCTTCCGCAACCTGGCCCGCGGGCCCGGCGAGGGCGTCGACCTGCTCGGCTGAAGGGGCGCTCCTGGTGGCGGACCGGAACGGCCTCCCTGCTGGGGCCCGCCGCGGCCCCGTCCCGGGCCCCGCCCTGAGCTTGCGAAGGGTGGGGAGGACGGGGTCCTTTCAGTAGGTCGCCTTGACCGCCAGCACCGGGCAGTGCGCGTCGAGCAGGATCCGCTGCGCCTGGCTGCCGGTGATCAGCTTGCCGGTCGGCGTGCGGCGACGCATGCCGATGACGATCAGGCTGGCCTTGACGCGATCGGCGGCGTCCACGAGCTCGTCGGAGGCCTCGTGCCCGGCCACCCGCTGGTCGATCTCGTACACCACCCCGGCGCGGTCGAGCTTCCCCCGGACCTGGTCCAGCACCCGCTCGGAGGCGAACCGGGGGTCGGCGAGCACGTCGCCGCGCGAGCTGTTGACGAGGTGCAGGGGCTGGTCTCGGAGCTTGGCCTCGGCGATCGCGGCGTCGAGAGCGGCCTCGCCCTCGGGAGTGGGGACGTATCCCACGACGATGGTCATGGCCGGAGCCTAGGCAACGCCGGGGGGACGTCCCCGGCACGACCCGGCCCCGTCACGGGGAGCGGTGCGGGACGCGCAGGGTGAACCGCCGCTCCGGCCGGCCGGCCGTGCCGTAGCGCTGGCGGACGTCGGCCTCCTGCCGCGCGACCAGCTGCTCGAGGTAGCGGCGGGCACTCACCCGCGCCAGCCCGGTGCGCTCGCTGCACTGGGTGGCCGAGAGGCCGTCGGAGCCGGCGAGCTGCAGCGCCTGCCGCACCAGCTGCAGCGTCTCCGGCGCGATCCCCTTGGGGGTGACCGGCACCGGCCGGCTCCCGCCGCGCGCGCCCGCGAAGACCCGGTCGACGTCGGCCTGCCCGGCCTCCTCCAGTGCGGCCAGCTCCCCGCGCAGCGCGGCGTACTCCCGCAGCCGGGTCTCGAAGGTCTGCCGGTCGAAGGGCTTGACCAGGTAGTGCAGGACGCCGCCGTGCAGGGCGCTGCGGATGCTGTCGACGTCCCGGGCCGCGCTGATGACGACGACGTCGACCGGCGCCCCGTCCGCCCGCAGCCGGCGCAGCACGTCCAGGCCGGTCATGTCCGGGAGGTAGACGTCGAGCAGCACCAGGTCCGGCCGCAGCCGCTGCACGGCGGCCAGCGCGTCGGCGCCGGTGGACGCGGTGCCGGCCACCTCGAAGCCGTCGAGGGCCGCCACGAAGCCGGCGTGCACCTTGGCGACCATGAAGTCGTCGTCGACGATGAGGACGCGCAACGGGCGTCCGCGCGTGCCCGTCCCCATGGTCATGCGTCCACCAGCGCGGGGCCGGCCGGCAGCCGGGCGGTGAACACCGAGCCACCGGCCGAGCTGACGGTCACGTCGCCCCCGCGGCGGGTGCACACCAGGTGCACCAGGGACAGGCCGATGCCCCGCCCGCCCGGCACCGAACCGCTCTTCGTCGAGACGCCCCGCCGGAAGACCTCGGACTCCATGCCCGCCGGGACGCCGGGGCCGGAGTCGCGGACCACGACGTCGACCTCGCCGTCCACCACGCCCAGGCCCACCTCGACCCAGCGCTGGGCCACCGTCGAGGCCGCGTCCATGGCGTTGTCGACCAGGTTGCCGACCACGGTCGCGACGTCGGTGCTCAGCTCGGGCGCCAGCACCGGCAGGGCGGAGTCGGGGGCGATGCGGAGCTCGACGCCCAGCTCGGCGGCCTGGCTGGCCTTGGCGACCAGCAGCGCCGCGATCGCCGGATCCCGCACCGCGGAGGTGACGGCGCCGCCGAACTCCGACCGGCTGGTGCTGATCCGGTGCACGAAGCGAACCGCCTCCTCCGCCTCGCCGAGCTCGATGAGGCCGGCGATGGTGTGCAGCCGGTTGTCGAACTCGTGCGCCTGGGCGCGCAGCGTGTCGGTGACGTGCCGGGTGAGGTCCAGCTCCTGGCGCAGTTCGAGCAGCTCGGTGCGGTCGCGCAGCGTGGTGACCGATCCGATGGGCCGGCCGCGGCTGGTGAGGGGCAGCCGGTTGACGACGAGCACCCGTCCGGCGCTGCCCACGGCCCGGTCGCGCTCGACGTCGGAGGAGAGCAGCGCCTCGCGCACCTCCTCGGCCACCCCCAGCTCGGCGAGGGTGCGGCCGAGCGCATCACCGGGGATGCGCAGCAGCCGGATCGCCTCGTCGTTGACCAGCGTGACCCGGCCGTGCAGGTCCAGGCCCACGACGCCCTCGCGGATGCCGTGCAGCATGGCGTCGCGGTGCTCCACCAGCCCGGCGATCTCCGCGGGCTCCAGTCCGAGGGTCTGCCGCTTGACCCGCCGCGCGAGCAGCAACGAGCCGCCGAAGCCGATCGCGCTGGCCAGCCCGAGATAGGTGAGCAGGTTCGGCGCCGCGGCCGAGAGCCCCTCGACGATGCCGGGGTAGGGCCGCTGGACGGCGACGAAGCCGAGCACGGCGTCGCCGTCGGGGGCGTAGACCGGCGTCATGGCCATCGCCGCCCGCCCGTCGCCGACCTCGAGGTCACCGGTCCACGACCGGCCCTCGAGCACCCGGCTGGCGCCGAGGTCGAAGGGCTCGCCGAGGCGGGAGGGGTCGGCGCTGGCGAGGACCGTCCGGTCGGCGCTCGCCACGACGACGTCCTCCGAGCCGGAGTAGCCGCGGCTGTTCTCCGCGGCGATGCGCAGGTAGTCCAGCTGGTCGCGCTCCAACGCCGTCCGCATGGCGCGGGCGTTGGCCAGCGTCTCGGCGACCTCCAGGGCGCGGGCGCTCTCGGTCTCCTCGGCGCGCTGGGTCGACTGGGCCACGGTGACCGCGGCGACACCGACGAGCACGGCGCAGACGATGACCACCTGCAGCGCGAGCAGCTGGCCGGCCAGCGAGAGCCGCCGGGTCACGGGCACTCCTCGCTGGCGCTCGTCGGCCCCGTGCCCCGGGGTGCTCTGCCCATGCGCGACCTCGCGAGCTCGGTCACGAGCCCTCCTCGCCGGCGCTCGTCGGCCCCGTGCCCCGGGGTGCTCTGCCCATGCGCGACCTCGCGAGCTCGGTCACTGGTGCCCTCCTGGACGGTCGGGGACGCAGCACGCCATTGAACCCCGGATCCGCGGCCTGGACGGTGGTGCACACAACGACCACAAAGCCCAATGCGCACGCAATCGTGACACGCACCACGCCCACTGCGACGTTTCCCTGTGAGCGGCGGACACCCGCCCGACACACAGGAGGAACGAATGCGCTCTGCTTCGCTGCGGAAGCTCACCGTCGGCACGGTTGCCGCCGGCCTGCTGCTGACCGGCTGCGGCACCACCGCCGAGGGCGGCTCGGCCGCCGGCGGCGCGGCCGACGGCCCGGTCAGCGGCCTGCGGATCCTGGTCCCGAACTCGCCGGGCAGCGGCTACGACACCACCGCCCGCGAGGCGGCGCAGGTGATGGAGGAGACCGAGCTGGCCAGCGGCATCGAGGTCTTCAACCTCGAGGGCGCCGGCGGGACCGTCGGTCTGCAGCGCCTGGTCAACGAGGAGGGCAACGCCGACATGCTCATGCAGATGGGCCTCGGCGTCGTCGGCGCGCAGTACAGCAACCAGTCCGAGGCCACCCTCGACCAGACGACGCCCGTGGCCCGGCTCATCGAGGAGGCCGAGGCGATCGTCGTCCCGGCCGACTCGCCGTACCAGACGCTCGACCAGCTGGTGCAGGCGTGGAGCGCCGACCCCGGCAACGTGCCGATCGGCGGCGCGTCCAACCCCGGCGGCCCGGACCACCTGACCGCGATGCTGCTGGCCGAGGAGGTCGGCATCGACCCGACGGCGGTCAACTACGTCGCCTACGACGGCGGCGGCGAGCTGCTGGCCGGCATCCTCGGCGGGCAGATCGCGGCCGGCGCGACCGGCATCGGCGAGGTCGCCGAGCAGGCCGCGGCCGGCGAGGTGCGCATCCTCGGCGTCACCAGCGAGGAGCCGGTCGAGGGCGTCGACGCGCCTACCCTCACCGAGCAGGGCGTCGACCTGGTCTTCACCAACTGGCGGGGTCTCGTGGCCGCTCCCGGCATCTCCGAGGAGGAGGCGCAGCAGCACATCGACCTGGTGACCGAGATGGTCGAGAGCGACGCCTGGCAGCAGGTCCTCGAGAACCAGGGCTGGACCGACGCCTTCCTCCCCGGCGAGGAGTTCGGCGACTTCATCTCCGAGGAGAGCCAGCGGGTGCAGTCGGTCCTGGGCGAGCTGGGGCTGGCGTGAGTTCCGCCTCCAGCGGCGCCCGGGAGCAGGGCCGCTCCGAACTCGGGGTGGCCCTGTTCCTGGGCGGGCTCGGCGTGCTGGTGATCGTCCAGGCACTGCTGCTGGAGGAGAGCCTCATCGCCCGCGGCCCGGTCGGGCCGCGGACCGTGCCGCTGGTCGTCGGCGGCCTGCTGGTGGTCGTGGCGGCGTTCCTCGCCGTCGACGTCCTGCGCGGCGGGCGCGGCGAGCCCGAGGGCGGCGAGGACGTCGACCTCACCGGCCGCAGCGACTGGAGGACGATCGCGATGCTCGTCGCGGCGTTCGTCGCCAACGCGCTGCTGATCGAGCCGCTCGGCTGGCCGGTGTCCGGCGCGATCCTCTTCTGGGGCTCGGCGTTCGCCCTCGGCAGCCGGCATCCCGTGCGCGACCTGGTCATCGCCGTCGTCCTGTCCGTCGGCACCTGGTACCTGTTCGTCCTCGTGCTGGGCATCGCCCTGCCGGTGGGCGTCCTGGAGGGGATCCTCTGATGGGCGCGTTCTCCGAACTGGCGAACGGCTTCGCCACGGCGCTCACGCCGGAGAACCTGATGTTCGCGCTGCTCGGCGTGCTGCTGGGCACCGCGATCGGCGTGCTGCCCGGCATCGGCCCGGCGATGACCGTCGCGCTGCTGCTCCCCCTGACCCGCAGCCTCGACGCGACCACCGCGCTGATCATGTTCGCCGGCATCTACTACGGCGGCATGTACGGCGGCTCGACCACGTCGATCCTGCTGAACACCCCGGGCGAGAGCGCCTCGGTGGTCACCGCCCTCGAGGGCAACAAGATGGCCCGTGCCGGGCGGGCCGCGCAGGCCCTGGCCACGGCGGCGATCGGCTCGTTCGTCGCCGGCTCCATCGCCACCCTGCTGCTGGCCCTGGTCGCGCCCACCGTCGCCAACCTGGCCGTCGAGGTCGGGCAGCCGGACTACTTCGCGGTGATGGTGCTGGCCTTCATCGCCGTCACCTCGGTCCTGGGGAGCTCCCGGGTCCGCGGGCTGGCCTCGCTGGCCCTGGGCCTGACCATCGGCCTCGTCGGCATCGACGCGACCTCGGGCCAGCAGCGGCTGACCTTCGGCATCCCGGAGCTCGCCGACGGCATCGACGTCGTCGTCGTCGCGGTGGGCCTGTTCGCCGTCGGCGAGGCGCTGTGGACCGCGGCCCACCTGCGCCGCCGTCCGGTCGACGTCATCCCGGTGGGCAACCCGCGGATGAACAGGTCGGACTGGCGCCGGTCGTGGAAGCCCTGGCTGCGCGGCACCGCGATCGGCTTCCCGTTCGGCGCCGTCCCCGCCGGGGGCGCGGAGATCCCGACGTTCCTCTCCTACGTCACCGAGAAGCGGCTGTCCAAGCACCCGGAGGAGTTCGGGCACGGCGCCATCGAGGGCGTCGCCGGTCCGGAGGCGACGAACAACGCCTCGGCCGCCGGTGGCATGGTCCCGCTGCTCACCCTCGGCATCCCGACGACGGCCACCGCGGCGGTCCTGCTGGCGGCGATCACCAGCTTCGGCATCGAGCCCGGTCCGCAGCTGTTCGACAACGAGCCGGAGCTGGTCTGGGGCCTGATCGCCAGCCTGTTCATCGGCAACGCCGCGCTGCTGCTGCTCAACCTGCCGCTGGCGCCGGTGTGGGCGAAGCTGCTGCGGATCCCGCGGTCGTACCTGTACGCGGGGATCCTGTTCTTCGCCAGCCTGGGGGCCTACGCGGCCAACGCCTCGCCGTTCGACCTGCTCCTGCTGCTGGTCATCGGCGCGCTCGGGTTCCTGATGCGCCGCTACGGCCTGCCGGTGCTGCCGGCGATCATCGGCGTGATCCTCGGCCCGTTCGCCGAGGAGCGGCTGCGTACGGCGCTGCAGATCAGCAACGGCGAGCTCTCCGGCCTGATCACCCCGTTCTCGACGATGGTCTACGCCATCGTGGTCCTCGTGCTGCTGTGGCCCCTGGTCCGCCGGCTGCTGCCGCGGAAGGCCACCGTGCCGGTGCTCGCCGACGCGGTGCACGAGATCGAGGAGGCCCACTCCCACTCCGGGACGACCGACGCGGTCTCCGTGGAGGCCCGGGCGAGGAAGGGTGCCGAGAAGCCGAACGGCTCCGACGGGTCCTGAGCCGTGGAGGGGGAGGGTGCCGACGGTCCCCTCCCCCTCCCGGCCGGCACGTCGCCGACCCGGCCGCCCGCGCCGGGACGGACGGCGACCGCCACATCCTCCCGCCGTCGGAGTCCTTCCCGGGCGGGACGGCGGAGTCGGCACTCCTCGCGCCCGTCGGTGTCGCCCGGTGTCGTACCGCGTCGTCCCCCCGGCGTCGCGGACGCGGTGGCTCCGTCCCGGGTCCCGCCGGCTTCCTGCAGGATCCCGCCGCCGGCCCTGTCCAGGGCACCGCCCCGAGCCTGCGAGGGGTGGGGAGGACGGGGTCCTTCCATGGCGGGGGGCAGGGGGCCCTTCTCCGAAGGGTGGGCAGGACGGGGTCCTTGCTCAGCCGGTCCCGGCGGGCAGCGCCGGGCCCTCGTCCTTGAGCACCACCCCCGAGGCGCCGAGCTCACGGGCCGCGGCGAGCAGCGCGGCCACGGTGTCGGCGGCCTGCGCGTAGGACAGCCCGTGCGGCGGTCGGACGTTGGAGACGCAGTTGCGCTCGGAGTCCGCCCGTCCGGGCCGCGGGTCCCAGGTCAGGTAGACGCCGAGCGAGTCCACCGACGACAGGCCCGGCCGCTCGCCGATCAGCACGACGACGGCCCGGGCGCCCAGCGCCTCTCCGACCGCGTCGCCCAGCGCCACCCGGGCCTGGTGCGCCAGCACGAACGGGGCGACGGTCCACCCGGGCAGCCGGTCGAGCAGCGCCGTCGTCAGTTCCGCGGCGTGCTCGTGCACCGCCCGCGGGGAGAGCCCGTCGGCGATCACCACCGCCAGGTCGGCCTCCGCGCGGGGAAGCACTGTGCCCGGCGCGAGCTGCCGGCCGAGGTCGGGGCGCTGCAGGTAGGTGGCCCGGTCGGGCGCGGCGGAGTGCACCTCGAGCAGCTCGACGCCCGGGAGCCGTCCACGGACGAGTGCGGGGTCCAGCGGCTGGTGCACCGCGTCGCGCGCGGCGGCGTGCGCGGCGCGGAACTCCAGCTCCCGGGCGGTGGGCAGGGCGTCGCCGGTCCGGCCGAGCGCGACCCGGGCCCGAGTGGCCGCGCGCAGCACCGCCCACGGGTCGTCACCGGGTGGCAGCGGCGCGTCGAGTGCCGAATTCATCCCGACGCCGCCGCGAGGAGGGCCCGGGCCGCGGGCGCGTCGGCGGTCAGCTCGCGCACCCGGCCGTCGTCGTCGAGCAGGTCCATCCGCGCCAGCCACGCCTCGAACTCCGGCGCCGGCCGCAGCCCCAGCACCGAGCGGGTGGTGAGGACGTCGGAGAACGACAGCGACTGGTAGTGCAGCATCACGTCGTCCGCCCCCGGGACGGCGATGAGGAAGGTGACCCCGGCGGCGCCGAGCAGCAGCATCAGGGAGTCGGTGTCGTCGCCGTCGACCTCGGCGTGGTTGGTGTAGCAGACGTCCACGCCCATCGGCAGGCCGAGCAGCTTGCCGCAGAAGTGGTCCTCCAGCCCGGCCCGCAGCACCTGCTTGCCGTCGTAGAGGTACTCCGGACCGATGAAGCCGACGACGGTGTTGACCAGCAGCGGCGCGAACTGCCGGGCGACGGCGTAGGCCCGCGCCTCCAGCGTCTGCTGGTCGACCGGCCGGCCGCCGACGCCGCGGTGCGCATCGGCCGACAGCGCCGAGCCCTGCCCGGTCTCGAAGTAGGTGACGTTCGACCCGACCGTCCCGCGGCCCAGCGCCAGGGCTCCGGCGCGTGCCTCGGCGAGCAGGTCGAGGGTGACGCCGAACCCGCGGTTGGCCGGCTGGGTGCCGGCGACCGACTGGAAGACCAGGTCGACCGGCGCGCCGGCCTCCAGCGCCCGCAACGTGGTGGTGACGTGCGCCAGCACGCAGGACTGGGTCGGGATGCCGTAGCGGGTGATCACCTCGTCGGCCAGCTCGAGCAACGCGACCGTGCGGGCCGGCGAGTCGGTGGCCGGGTTGATCCCGATGACCGCGTCCCCGCAGCCGGACAGCAGCCCGTCGACGACGGACGCCGTCACGCCCAGCGGGTCGTCGGTCGGGTGGTTGGGCTGCAGCCGCGAGGTCAGCCGGCCGGGCAGGCCGAGGGTGCTGCGCAGGCCGGTGACCACCCGGGTGCGCCGGCCGACCGCGACCAGGTCGGCGTTGCGCATCAGCTTCGACGTGGCCGCGACCATCTCGGGGGTCAGCCCGGGGGCCAGCGCGCTGATCGCCGCCTCGTCGCCTGCGGCGGCCCAGGCCAGCAGCCGGTCGCGGAACTCCCCCACCGTCAGCGACGCCACCGGGGCGAAGGCGGCGCGGTCGTGGGTGTCGAGGATCAGCCGCGTGACGTCGTCCTCGTCGTAGCCGACCACCTGCTCGTCGAGGAAGGTGGTCAGCGGCAGGTCGGCGAGCAGCGTCTGAGCGGCGACCCGCTCCTCCGCCGACTCGGCCGCGCAGCCGGCGAGGACGTCGCCGGAGCGGGCCGGGGTCGCCTTGGCCATGAGCTCGACCAGCGTCGGGAACTCGTACGTGTGCCCCCCGATGGTGCCCCGCCGGGCACTCATCGCACGTCCTCTCCGGCGTCGGCCAGCAGTTCGAACTCCTCCTCCGGCGCCGAGGCCACCAGGTGGTGCCGGCTGTAGAGCGCGAACCAGGCGAGGAAGCAGACATAGGCGGCGAGCGTCCACAGCGCGGCGGTGACGTCGACGAGGAAGGTGGCCACGACCGCCGCGGCGGCCAGCACCAGCGCGACGCCGGTGGTCGCCGTCCCGCCCGGGGTGCGGTACGGGCGCGGGAGGTCCGGCTCGCGGCGGCGCAGCACGATGTGGCTGACCATCATGAGCACGTAGGACACCGTCGCCCCGAAGACGGCCATGTTGAGCAGCATCGCGCCCTGGCCGGTCAGCGAGAGCACGAAGCCGACGGCCCCGGGAACCAGCAGCGCCAGCATCGGCGCCCTGCGGGAGTTGGTCACCGACAGCGCCCGCGGCAGGTAGCCGGCGCGGGACAGCGCGAAGGTCTGCCGCGAGTAGGCGTAGATGATCGAGAAGAAGCTCGCCACCAGGCCGAACAGCCCGGCGTAGTTGACGACCGTCGTGATGCCCTCCTCGGCGCCCGAGGCGGCCAGCGCGTCGACCAGCGGATTGCCCGACTCCGCGATCGCCGACGAGCCGGCCGCGCCGGGCGTGAACACCAGCATGAGGACGGCGAGGACGACGAGCACGCCCATCGCCGCGACGATCCCCCGCGGCATGGACCGCGCCGGGTCGCGGGCCTCCTCGGCGGCCAGCGGCACGCTCTCCACGGCGAGGAAGAACCAGATCGCGAACGGGAAGGCCGCCCAGATGCCGAGCAGCCCGTAGGGCAGGAACGCCGAGGCCCCGGCGGCGTCCGTGGGTGCGATGTCGAGCAGGTTCGCCGGATCGAACCGCGGGACGGCGCCGACGAGGAACACCACCAGCCCGGCCAGCGCGACGACGGTGACGGCGAACATCACCTTGAGCGCCTCGCCGACGCCGAGCAGGTGGATGCCGATGAACAGTGCGTAGGCGGCGAGATACACCCACCAGCCGTCGGTGATGCCGAACAGCCCGAGCGACTCGACGTAGGCGCCGATGAAGGTGGCGATCGCGGCCGGGGCGATGGCGTACTCGATGAGCACGGCGACGCCGGTGGCGTAGCCGCCCCACGGGCCCAGCGCGCGCCGGGCGAAGGTGTAGCCGCCGCCGGCGGTCGGCAGCGCGGAGCCGAGCTCCGCCAGCCCGAAGACCATCGCGGTGTACATGACCGCCATGAGGACGACGGCGATCAGCAGCCCGCCGAAGCCGCCCTCGGCGAGGCCGAAGTTCCAGCCGGCGTAGTCGCCGGAGATGACCGCCGACACACCCAGTCCGGCGAGCAGCAGCCAGCCCGCCGTCCCGGTGCGCAGTTGTCGCTTGTGCAGGTAGCCCTCGTCGACCCGTTCGGCCTCGACGCCGGCATGGTGGGCGGGCCGGGTGGCGGCATGCCGTGTCGGGGTCGAGCGGGCGGTGGGTTCGGCGGTCATGCACGGCCTCCCGCGGTCGGCCCGCCGGCGGCGGGGAGGGCCAGCGTCGTCCTGCGCCCCGGCCGGGTCAACGGGGTGCGCCCGGGGCACGACCCGCCGTCCACGGCCGTGCCGTTGGACGAGACCTGCACGAGCCCCGTCGGCGGTGCGCGGTGATCCGCCGGCCGGGCAGGCCTTCTCAGATCCCGCGCCAGCGGCCGTCCTTGCTGTTGCCTTCCTGCCGCGAGGCGAACACGTTGCCCTCGGTGGGCGGCACCTGGTCGCGGGACAGTGCGAAAGTCCGGAACAGCGGGCCGACGAGCGCGTCGTAGACGGCCGGCAGCAGTCGGAAGCCGGCGATGACGAGCGGGTTGGCGATGCCGGACTGCACCAGCCGGCGCGGCCGGTCCAGCCGCGCCACCACCGTCCGCGCCACCCGGTCGGCCGAGTACGCCGGCGGCGGCGGGCGGCCGGTGCTGCCCGCCCACGTCGCGCCCTGGTAGTAGATCGGCGTGTTGACCCCGCCCGGGGCGACCGCGGAGACGTGCACCCCCGGCGCGTCGCGGATCTCCTGCTGCAGCGTCCGGACCAGGCCGAGCTGTCCCCACTTCGCCGCCGCGTAGCTGCCCATCGTCGGCGCGGTCACCGAGGCCAGCACCGAGCTCACCACGACCAGGTGGCCGGCACCCTGGCGGCGGAAGACCGGGAGCACCGTGCGGGCGAGGTTGGCCGTGCCGTGCACGCTCGTGTCGACGACGGCCTCGAAGACCTCTCGCGGCACGTCCTCGATGCGGCCGTACGCCATGGTGGCGGCCGAGTGGACGACGGCGTCGAGCCGTCCGAATCGTTCGACGGCGGTGTCGACCACGCGCTGCACGGCCGCGGCGTCGTTGACGTCGGCGGGGCAGACGAGGGCCTCGGGGGCACCCTTCGCGCGGGCCTCGCCGGCGGCCTCCTCCAACGTCTGCCGGCCCCGGGCGACGAGTACCAGACGGGCGCCGCGGGCGGCGAGCGTGTGCACGGTGGCCCGGCCGATCCCACTCGAGGCCCCGGTGACGAGGACGGCCGGCGGGCGGGACGGCGCGGCGGTCGGCGGCATGCGGCTCCTCGGGCTCGGGAGGCTACGGACGCGCGGGCACGTCTCGGCCCGCGTCGGTGGAGTCGCTCTACCCTCGGGCTCGCCGGGTCATGCGGGTGCGTCCGGGACGGCACCGTCGGGACGGGCCTGGTGGTCGAGCACCCGGTACAGCCATCCGGGCCCGGCGACGGCGACGCCGGCCGGCAGCCGGGCGCGCAGCCCGCGATCGGCGGTGACCACCAGCACGTCCCGTCCCTCCTCGGCGAGCCGCGCGGCGCAGGCGGCCAACGCGTCGTCCCCGCTGCCGGGAGCCCGCACCAGGGTCACGCCGCCCGGTCGTGCCACGGCCCGCGCCGTCCCCTCGACGACCGCGACCACCTCGCCGCACAGCACCGGGCCGCCACCGGGCGCGGTCACCTCCCGCCCCGCCAGCGGCGCCAGCCGGCGCAGCAGCCGGGACGTCGCACCCGCGCGGTCGCGCCACCAGCCGTCGGGCCGGGCACCGACCACGTTCGCGGCGTCCACCAGCAGCACGACCATCGCCGTCCTCCTTCTCCGCCCCGGTGCCGATCGTGGACCCCGGTGACCGTTCGTGCCGGCCGGGTCAGGCATCCCGACGGGAACCTCCGGCTGCCGGCCGACACCGGCCGCTCCTACGCTGCCGCGCATGTGCCGCAACATCCGACCGCTGGCCAACTTCGAGCCGCCGGTGACCGACGAGGAGATCCACGCCGCCGCGCTGCAGTACGTGCGGAAGATCAGCGGCACGGCGCGGCCGTCCCGGGCCAACGCGGAGGTGTTCGACCGCGCCGTCGCCGAGGTCGCCGAGGCCTCCGCCCGGCTGCTGGCCGCGCTGGTCACCACCGCGCCGCCCAGGGACCGCGAGGAGGAGGCGGCCAAGGCACGCCGGCGGGCGGCGCTGCGCTACGGGGGCTGAGCACACACCGGATCGGGCGCAACCGAGTGGGAACGTGGTGAGCGGGGTAGAGCGACTCCATCCACGACCCGTCCCGAGGAGCAGCCCCATGGCCCGGAACACCCTCTCCCGTGCGATGCACGACGTCGGACTCGCCGCCTGGTTCGGCGGCACACTCGCCAACGCCGTCGCGCTCAACCCCGCCGCCGGCGCGGCCGGCGGCGCCTCGGACACCGGCCGGGTCGCCAACGCCGGGTGGGACCGGTGGACGCCGGTGAACGCCGCGGCCATCGGCACGCACCTGTTCGGCAGCGTCGGCCAGCTGCTGGGCAACCGCAAGCGCGTCGCCGGCCAGCAGGGCGTCGCCGGGATGAGCGTGCTCAAGACCACGCTCACCGCGGCCGCGCTCGGCGTCACCGCCTACAGCCGGGCGCTGGGCCGCGTGGTCTCCGACGCGGGCAGCACGCCGTCCCGGTCGGGGACTCGGCCGAGCAAGCGGGCCAAGGCCGAGGTCGCCGCCGCCCAGGCGAAGCTGGACCAGCTGCAGTGGGTGATCCCGGCGCTGACCGGCGCGCTGGTCGCCGTCAGCTCCTACGCCGGCGAGCAGCAGCGGCCCGGCGAGGTCGCCCGCGGGTTCGCCCAGCGCTGACCGCTCCTCCCCCGCCACCGACCCCACCTCTGGAGTTCCGTTGACCCGCTCCCTCGATGCGCAGGACACGCACGCCGGCGGCGCCACCCGGTGTCCCGACTGCTCGGACGGGTTGGGCAAGCCGCGTCCGGTCGAGCCGGGCTCGTGGCGGGACCGCGTCCGGCACAAGCCGGGGCTCGCCACCGCCTACCGGGTGGCGGTGTTCTTCGCCGGGCTGCTCTTCGTCCTGTTGGGCCTCGCGCTCACCGTGCTGCCCGGGCCGCTCACCATCCCGCCGATCCTGGTGGGGTTGTGGGTGTGGTCGACGGAGTTCGAGTGGGCACGACGGTTCTTCGTGGCGTTCCGCCGCAAGGCCCGGGACGCGTGGCAGCACGCCAAGCAGCACCCGGTGAGCTCGGCGGCGGTGACCGTGGGCGGGCTGGCGGCGGCCGGGGTCGTCTTCTGGGCGGTCGGCCACTACGAGCTGGTCGACCGCGCGCTCGCCGTCGTCCGGGGCTGACCGACGCGCCGGGGCACGGCGGGACCGTCGCAGCAGCGCGGTCCGCCGGGCCCTGGCATGTCCGTGGTGCGGGGCTCAGCGGCCCTCGCGCGAGACCTCTGCCGGGTCCGGGGTACGGAACGGTGGCGGGTCGGCGTGCTGCACACCCCCGTCCGCTGCCGGTCGGGCGTCCTCCTCGTCCGCTGCCGGCCGGGCGTCCTCCTCGAGCCGCTCGGGCTCCTCACCGCCGACGCCGAATCCGTCGGCGGGTGGCGGGGCGCCCGCGCCCGGGTCGGCCGCCGGGATCCCGTCGTCCTCCCTGCCGAGGTTGGGTTCCATGGGGGCCCACATCGACATCTCGTCCTCCTGACCGCCTGAACGGGGTGACCGGGCTGCGCATACCCACCGCTCCGCCGTGGCACCATCCCGGCCGAGGTGAACGGCGGGTGAACGCAGACGGGCGGTGAGAACCATGACGGACGTGCGGAGTCCGCAGCGGCGCGATGACTCGCCGGAGGAGAGCCGCAAGGAGCGGATCGACCGGGAGCTCATGGAGTTGCTCAACGAGCTGCGGGTCGCGCTGCCTGGCGTGCAGTTCCTGTTCGCGTTCCTGCTGATCGTGCCGTTCCAGCAGCGGGGCGCCGAGCTCAACGACTTCCAGCGCGACGTCTACTTCGTCACGCTGATCGCCGTCGCCGTCGCGACCGGCCTGCTCATCGCACCGGCCGCCCAGCACCGGGTGCTGTTCCGCCAGCGCGACAAGGAGGCCCTCCTGCGGCGCAGCAACCGGTCGGCGTTCGCCGGGCTGGTCGTGCTGGCCATTGCGATCGTGTCGGCCGTGCTGCTGGTGACCGACGTCCTCTTCGACCTCACCGCGGCGTGGGTCACCGCCGCCGCCGTCGCCGCCTTCCTGGCCTGGTGGTGGATCGCCGTCCCGTTCTGGAAGCGTGCGCACAACCGCACCGACGACCCGGACGACGAGCGCTGAGGCTGCGGCGTGGCCCGGTTCAGCCGGCGGCCCGGAACGCCCGGTTCCGCAGCAGCGGCACGACCGGGCTGACGTCCACCTCCACGGCGACCTCGACGTCGCCGGCGAACCCGCCGGCCGCGAGTTCCAGCCCCGAGGCGCACCGGTGGACCGTGTCGGGCACCGAGGCCGTAGCCCGGAACGCCGCGGCGGCTGCCTCGGCCTCCGGGGAGAGCGATGCGTCGCCGCGCTCCTGCACTGCGGCGAGGACCGCTCCGGCACCGAGGAGATCCTCGAGGGCCGGCCGCAGCGAGCCGTCGGGCCAGCGCTCGCCGGCGGCGACCACGGTCACCGGCGCCCGGGTCGTGCCGTACGCCGGGTGCAGCCAGTCAGCGACGGCGCAGGCGTTGCGCAGGCAGGCGGCGACCACGACGCCCGCTGCGGCTGCCGCGACCGCGGAGCCGTTGGGCGACGGCAGGACCAGCCGGGCGGGGACGGGTGCCGCGCGCAGCGCCGCGGGCGACAGGGACCACGGGTGCTCGCCGGTCACCTCGCGACGGCCGACGGCGAGGACCGCGTCCTCCTCTCGCGCCAGCGCCTGCGCACGGGCGTCGCGCCACGCAGCCGGGTAGACGGCTCCTCCGCGGTCGACCACGACCGACACCGACGTGCTGAAGGACAGCACGTCGACGACCACGAGTACGCCGAGGCGGGAGTCGGCACGCGCGGCTCCCGTGGGGCCCCAGTCGAAGCGGACGCCGTACCCCTGCTGTCCCCACGGATCCACCGGCACGGCTCCAGCCTCTCCCGTCGCGCCGTGGCCGGCTCTCCCGCTGCCCGCGCTCCGGCCCGAACCTCCGCCCATCCGGCCGGCGACGGTACGGCGCGCGACGGACCTGAGCGGCGGTCGAGAAAGGGTGGCCTAACCTGCAGGGCGTGAGCACCACGGCGGAACGGGCTTCCGCACCGCCGCAGCCGGTCGACGCGCGGCCGGACATCCGCTGGTCGGCGCTCGAGCTGCTCCCGCCGCTCGCCGTCGTCCTCCTCGGCACGGTGCTCCTGCTCCCCGGTCACGGGCTGTGGTTCGACGAGCTGTTCACCGCCGAGGTGGGACGCCGGCCGTACGGGGAGATCCTCGCCGCGATCGTCGAGGGCCGCGGGACGACGAGCTACCTGGTCGACGTCCCGCCCTCGTACAACGCGCCCTACTACTTCGTGGTGCACACGTGGATGTCGCTGCCGGGGCTCGGCGGTGACACCTCGCTGCGGGTGCTGTCCCTGCTGGCCACCGCCGGCGGGCTGGCACTGGTGACCCGGGCGGTGACCCGGCTGGCGACGCGGGCGGCCGGGGTGCTGGCGGGGGTGGTGGTGGCCGCGAACCCGCTGCTGCTCGAGCAGGCGGTGGAGGCGCGGCCCTACGGGCTGGCCGTGCTGGCGACCGGTGCCGCGCTGCTCGGGCTGGTGCGGTGGCTGCAGGGTGCGCCGCGCGGGCTGCTGCTGTTCGGGGTGGCCGGGGCGGGGATGGGCCTGGCCCACTGGTACGCCGTGACCGCGCTGGCCGCGTTCGTCGTGGCGGCGCTGGTGCTGCGGGGGCTGCGGGCGGTGCCCGTGGCGCTCACCGGCGCGGCGGCGGCTCTCCCGGCCGTGGGACTGGTCGGAGTGAACCTGCTGAACGGCACCGGCGCGCGCAACGCCGCGCACCTGCGCGACACGGGGGGCACGCTGGCCGACCTCGCCGTCGAGGCGTGGTCCGGCGGGCGGACGCCGCTGCTCTACCTGACCGTCGGGCTGGCCGTGCTCGGTGCAGTGCGCGGGGCCGGGGTGCGGGTGGTCGGCACCTGCTGGGCGCTCGTACCGCTGGTTCTGCTGCTGCTCGCCGAACTCGTACGACCGGTGTTCCTCCCCCGCTACCTGCTGGTCGGCCTGTTGGGGCTGGGCGTGCTGGCGGCGATCGGTGCCCTGACCGTGCCATGGGGTGCCCGGGCGCCGGTCGCCGGGCTGCTGGTGGCCTGCTCGCTGCTGGCCGCCGCGCCGCTGTTCGATCGGGAGCCGCGGGAGCGCGCCGACGAGGTGGTCGCGCTGCTGGCGGAGCGCCACCGTCCCGGCGAGCCCATCGTGGCCGCGGACCAGCGGTCGGCGACCGGGCTGGACCACTACGTCCGGACGACGGCCCCACGACTGCGGCCGGACGTCGTCCTGCCGCCGGACGACGCCCCGGCGGCGGCCGACCGGGTGTGGCTGGTCCGCCGGGTGATCCGCGGCGAGGTGGTGTCCACCGACGACGACGCGATCCTCGAGGAGGCCGGGCTGCGGGTCACCGCCGGATACGAGTTCCCCGCCGGCAAGACCAACCTGCTCGTCCAGGTCTGGGAGCGCTGAGGCGACGCTGCAGGATGGCGCCATGCCTTCGTTCAGGTCCGGACCGCCGTGACCGCCGACGTCGACGGGCTCATCGATCTCTGGCGCGACGCGGCCGAGAACGCCGGCCGCCCCTTGGACACCCGTGCAGCCGCCGGGGCACTGATCGGTCGTGACCCCGACGCACTGACCGTGGCCGAGGACGAGGGAGTCCTCGTCGGGTCGGTGATCGCCGGATGAGATGGTCGGCGCGCCCACCTCTACCGGTTGGCCGTGCGCCCCGACCGGCGGCGTCAGGGGATCGGCAGCGCCCTGCTCGCGGCCGCGGAGGAGCGGCCGAAGACACTCGGTGCCCAGCGGATCGACGCGATGGTGCTCGACGAGAACGACCTGGACGGCGAATCTGGGCGGCCAGCGGCTACCGCCGACAGGACGAGTGGTCGCGGTGGGTCAAGCCCGTTTGACGTCTCCCGTGCGCACCCGCGCGGCAGCCTCAGGCTGCTACGTCGAGGCGGGGGCCGATGAGGATCTCGGTGCCGTCAGGTCGCCAGGTGCGCCATCGGCCGTCGGGTCGTCGCTCGACCCGGAACCCGTGGTGCACCTTGGTGTGATGCCTCTCGCACAGCAGCGCGCTGTTGTCCAGGCTGGTCTCCCCACCCAACGCCCACTCCAACTGGTGGTGCACGTCGCACCACCAGGTCGGGGCGCCGCAGCCGGCGAACACGCACCCGCCGTCGCGGACCTCCGCCGCGCGTCGGATGTGGGCCGGGACCAGCCGCAGGCTGCGGCCGACGTCCAGCGGCAGCCCATCGGGCCCCATCACGATCCGGGTGACCTGCCCGTCGCACGCCACCCACCGGGCGCGGGCGGCCGAGATCTTCGCACCGAAGCCCATCGCGCCCGCCCCCGCGCCGGTGGCCGGGTCGACCATGTCGCCGATGCCGACCTTGACGATCACCTGCGGCTTGACGCTGCGCAGGATCGGCAGCTGACCGGAGGCGAGCTGGTTGTCGCACAGCTGGACGAGAGCGTCGGCCTGCTGCTGGGCGCGGGTACGCTCGTCGCCGGCGCAGCGGGCGGCCTGCACCACTGATTCCAGCGCCGTCTGCAGCTTCTCCCCACCGACGGCGTCCAGGTCGAAGCGGCCGGAGATCGACCCGTCGGCGTGCTTGGCGATGTTCAGCTGCCGGCCCTCGGTGGGGTCCGGCTCGGGTCCGTCGGCGTCGAGCCGGTCCAGGTAGTGGTGCACCGCCTTGGCGGTGTCCCCGTGCGGAGCCGTCGCAGCCACCCCGGTGAGCAGCTCGTCGACCACACCGAGGTCGACGTTCTGCTCCGCGGCCAGGGCCAGGGCCTTCGGCTCGGCGACCTGGGCGATGACTGCGGCCTGCCCGCCGGTGACCTCACCGGCGGCGAACGCGGCGGCCATGCCCGGCAGGTGCGACAGTGCTCGGCCGGCGCGCACGACCCGTGCGGCCTGGGCCTCCGACAGGTGCCCGTGCCCGCGCAGCCAGGAAGTCATGACCTCGAGCCCGTCGACCTCCGCGGCCCCGCTGACCTCGCACTCGCGCACGGTGCGGACGACCTCTGCGGCCAGTTTGTTCTGCGCCAGCAGCAGCGGCCGCAGCCGGTCCAGCAACGCCGGGCCGAACATCGACGCCAGATCGTCGGTGGCGAGGGTGTCCAGCGCGGTCAGCAGCTCGTCCACGACACCTCCTACTGACTCGAACTGGTGTACGAGCACCACCGCACCGGAGGGTGCCCCAGCAACGTGAACCCCCAGCTCAGCGCCTTGTCCACAGATGCGTACCGCTCTCGACCGAGGCCCTGAGCGGCCGGGCGAGCGGGCCCTACCGATGGCGCAGGGCCCAGCCCAGCGAGCGCACCGACTGACCCAGCCGGGCCCGGGCCGTCCACGCCGACCGCCCCTCGGCCCGGACGTCACGCGACACCGGCACGCTGGTCACCGGCCGGCGGGCCAGCCCCACGGCGAGCACCACGCTGGGGGCGTCGGTGGCCAGCACGGCCGAGCGCACGTGCGGGCCGAGAGCGAGGAAGGCCCCCGCGTCCGGCGGCAGCCCGGTCAGCCGCGCGGCGACGAGGCGGTGCAGGTCCCCCGTCGCCCGCCGCACCCTCGACTCGTACGCCCCGCGCCGCCCGGCGAACACTGCCTCCACGTCACCGGACGCCAGTCGGTCGAGCAGCAGCGGCACGGCCTCGGGCCGATCCTGCAGGTCGGCGTCCATGCACACCCAGACATCGGCGTCCGTCTCGTCGGCGAGCCCCTGCCGGAGGGCCGCGTGCTGCCCGCCGTTCACGGACAGCACCGTCACCTCGACCCGGAGGTCGGCGGCCAGCCGTAGCGCGACGTCCGCACTGCCGGCGGGACAGGCGTCGACCACCAGCCGCAGCCGCCAGTCCCGCCCGGCCAGCGCGGCATCCAGCCGCGACACCAGCGGGGACAGGGTCGTCGCGTTGCGGTACACGGGGACGACGACGGCGACCCGGCTCACGCCAGCGCAGCCCAGGTGCGGGCCAGCCCCTCGGCCAGGTCGACCGTCGGCCGCCATCCCAGCCGCGACGCCGCCAACGACGGGTCGCTGACCCAGCAGTCGGTGTCCCACTCTCGGCCCGGGTGCGCGCCGGCCGCAGTCGCGATCGGCCGGCCGGTCACCCGGGACGCGGTCGACACCAGTTCCTCGGTCGACGTCTGCAGGCCCGTGCCGATGTTGAGCACCTGCCCCGGCGGCAGGTCGTCGGCGAGCGCGGCGCGCACGCAGGCGTCCACCACGTCGCCGACCCACACCCAGTCCCGGCGGCTCACCTGCGCCGGCAGCGGGACGACGGCGCCGGTCCGGGCGGCGTCGAGCACGACCGGCACCAGCCGGGTCGGGTGGTCGCCGGGCCCGTACACCTGGAAGGCGCGCAGCACCGCCGACCGCACCCCGCGCTCGGCCGCGGCGGCCTGCAGCAGCAGCGAGCCGGCGGCCTTGGTCGCGCCGAAGAACCCGCGCGGCTGCAGCGCGGCGTCCTCGGCCAGCGGCACGGGAGCGGCGGCGTACTCGGTGGACGAGCCGAGCCGGACGACGGCGCGGCAGCGCGACGGCAGCGCGTCGACCAGCCACGGGCTGGTGTTGACGGCAATGGTGCCGGCCCGCTCGGCCGGGGTCGCCTTGCGCCGCGCGGCGGCCAGGGAGAAGACGACGTCCGGGTCGGCGGCCAGCACGACGGCGGAAGCAGCGGAGAAGTCGACCAGATCCACCGACGCTCGCGTCAGCGGGACGACGTCCCACCCGTCGCCGCGCAGCCGGGCGACCAGGTGCCGGCCGACGAACCCGCCGGCACCGGTGACCAGTGCCCTCACGCCGGCTGCGCCACCGGCAGTCCGCCGGTCACCGCGGCGACGAAGGCGGCGCGACGCTCTACCACCTCGACCTCGGTGGCGGTCGCCAGCCCGGTGAGCACGGCGAGCAGCCGGGGCACCTCGACGAACGGGTCGCGCCCGGCCATGTCGGCGGTGAAGGACCGCCGCAGGAAGGTGAAGTCGGTGCCGCAGCGGACCAGCTCCGCGGCGAGCAGCCAGGCCGGCACCGGGGAGCCGCCCTCGGGAAGGGTGAGCCCGCCGACGCCGAAGGGCCCCGGCACCACGGCGCGGACGGCGTCCACCGTGCCGTCGACCAGCGGTGTGAACAGCTCGCTGGAGCCGCGGTCGATGCGCAGGTCGTTGAGCCCGACGTACACCCGCGACAGCGGCCGGCGGGCCAGCTCGGCGGCGTGCGCCACGCCGTCCTGCGTCTCGACGAGGATGCCCAGCCCGCAGCGGCCGGCGACCAGGTCGAGGGTCCGGTCGACCTCCGCAGGCGTGCGCACCATCGGCAGCAGCAGCTCGTCGGCGCCGCGGGCGACGGCGTCGTCCACCTCGGCGGCGGTCCAGGGGCCGAAGCCGTTGAGCCGGCACACCAGCCGCCCGTCGGTGGCGGCGCGCATGCGGCTGAGGTCTGCGGGGGTGTCGTCGTTGATCTGGGTGCCCTCGCCGAGCTGGCGGCGGTGCTTGCCACGCCGCTCCCAGTCCACGACGATCCCGGCCGCGCCCGCGGCGACCACGTCGGCGCCCCAGCCGGGGTCGACCGTGAAGAGGAGAAGGTCCACGGCGGTGAGCTTAGGCACACCTAACCCAGCGCGGTGAGCCGGGCGGTCCGTGTCGTCGTCAGGCCGACACGTGGGCGGCCGGGGCGCCCTCGGCGGACGGGAACGGCAGGGCGGCGCCGAGGACGCCGACCGTCACGTCGTCCCCCGCCGCCGGCAGGTCCCAGCCCTCCAGCCGGGCACTGAAGGCGACTCCGGACGGCAGCTCGAGCCGCACCCGGGCGTCGTGGCCGAAGAAGTCGACGGCGCGCACGCGGGCCAGCGGCCCGCTCCCGCCCGCCCGGCCCAGCCGCAGCTGCTCGGGGCGCAGCAGCACCCGCGCCGGCCCGTCCGGGCAGGCGCGCTCGAGGTCGAGCACGCCGAGGGCCGAGTGCGCCCGGCCGGCCCGGACGTCGGCGTCGAGCACCACCGACTCGCCGACGAAGGTGGCGACGTCGAGGTCGTGCGGGCTGCGGTAGAGGGTGCGCGGATCGGCCAGCTGCACCAGCCGGCCGCCGCGTAGCACGGCCACCTGGTCGGCCATCGACAGCGCCTCGGCCTGGTCGTGGGTGACCAGCACGGCGGTCGCACCGGCCGCGGCGAGCGCGTCGGCGACCGCCTGCCGGGTCTCCTCCCGCAGCGAGGCGTCGAGCGAGGAGAACGGCTCGTCGAGCAGCACCAGGGACGGCGCCGGCGCCAGCGCACGGGCCAGCGCGACCCGCTGCTGCTGACCGCCGGAGAGCTGGTGCGGCGAGCGCTCGGCGAGCGCGGCGTCGAGGCCGACCAGGCGCAGCAGCTCGCGCACCCGGCCGGTGTCGCGGCGCTGCCGCCGGGGCAGGCCGAAGGCGACGTTGCCGGCCACCGACAGGTGCGGGAACAGCCCGCCTTCCTGCGGCACGAAGCCGATCCGGCGGCGCCGTGCGGCCACGCTCATGCCCGGGCCGGCCACCGCGCGCCCGCTCACCTCGACGGTGCCGCGGTCGGGGTCGTCGAAGCCGGCGACCAGCCGCAGCAGCGTCGTCTTGCCGCACCCGGAGGGGCCGAGCAGCGCGGTGAAGCTCCCCTCGGGCACGTGCAGGTCGACCCCGGTGAGGACCGGCGTGGCGCCGTAGGACTTCGTCACGTCCGTGACCGTCAGGGAGCTCATGGCAGAGGTCCTCGTCCCGTGCGTCGGGCGGTCACGGCGTCGAGCCCCCGGCGGGCGTCGCGGGAGAGCAGCACGGTGGCCGGCGCCGAGAGCAGCACCATGACCACCGCGTACGGGGCGGCGGCACCGTACTCCAGCGCGCTGCTGGCCGACCAGAAGGCGGTGGCCAGCGTCGTCGTGCCGGTCGGCGCCAGCAGCAGGGTGGCGGTCAGCTCGGTGACGACGGCGAGGAAGACCAGTGCGGCGCCCGCGCCGAGGCCGGGGGCGAGCAGCGGCAGCGTCACCCGCCGCACCCGGTCGAGGGCCGAGGAGCCGAGCGAGGCGGCGACGTCGTCGTAGAGCGGCGGCGCCTGCTCGACCGCGGCGCGGACGGGAACGATCGCCCGTGGCAGGAACAGGATCGCGTAGGCGGCCAGCAGCACCGGAACCGTCTGGTAGATCCACGGCGTCACCTCGATCGCCACGGTGACCAGCGCGAGGGCGATGACGATGGCCGGCACCGAGCTGCCCAGGTAGGTGCTGCGCTCCAGCAGTGTCGCCATCCGGCCCCGGGCACGGACGGCGAGCCAGCCGGTCGGCAGCGCCATGGCCGTGGTGACGGCGGCGGCGACGGCGGCCAGCCCGAGCGTCGTCCCGGTCGTCTCCAGCAGGGCGGACCGGTCCAGCGTGGTCGAGGAGCCGCGGACCATCCACAGCGCCAGGCTGCCCAGCGGCACGGCAAGCGAGAGCGCGACCAGCCCGGCCAGTGCCAGCAACGCCGGAGCTCCTCCAGCGCCCAGCCGCACCGGCCGCCCGGCGCGGGCCACCCCGGAACCCGTGCGTGCGTACCCGCGGCGGCCGCGCAGCCGGAGCTCGGCCAGGAGCAGCAGCAGGCACAGCAGGAGGAGGACGGCGGCCAGCGCCGTCGCGCCCGGCCCGTTGAAGGTCGCGCGGTACTGGTCGTAGATCGCGGTGGTGAAGGTCGGGTAGCGCAGCATCTGCAGCGCGCCGAACTCGGCCAGCACGTGCAGCGCGACGAGCAGGCCGCCGCCGAGCAGCGCCACCCGCAGCTGCGGCAGCTGCACCCGCCGGAACACCGCCCAGCCGGAGAGGCCGAGGCCGCGGGCGGTGTCCTCCAGCGCCGGGTCCAGGCCGCGGAAGGCGGCGACCACGGGCAGGTAGACGAACGGGAAGTAGGAGAGCGTGACGACCAGCAGGGCGCCGCCGTAGGTGTCCAGGCCGGGCAGCAGGGAGATCCAGGCGTAGCTGTTGACGAACGCGGGCACGGCCAGCGGCGCCACCAGCAGCACGTGCCAGACCCGCCGTCCGGGCAGTGCCGCACGCTCGACCAGCCAGGCCGCGCCGACGCCCAGGACGGCGCAGAGCGCCACCGTGCCGCCGACCAGCCGGCCGGTGTTCCACAGCAGCTCGCCGACCCGCGGGCGGAACACCAGCTCGCGGACCCCGCTCCAGCCGACGTCCACCATGGCGGCGAGGACGTAGGCCAGCGGCAGCAGCGCGAGCAGCGCCACCGCCGCGGCGAGCAGGAGGGTGACCGGGGGGCGCCGCGGGCCCGTGCGCGTGCGGAACCGGCCCGGGACGGCCGGCCGGGCCGTCGTCCCGGGCCCGGCGGCCGGCGACACGGGGACGGTCAGAGCAGCCCCACGTCCTGCATCAGCTCGGTGACCCGCTGCTGGTCGAGCTCGCCGGGGTCGACGTCCGGCGCCTGCAGCTCCTCGAGCGGCGGCAGCACCTCGGCGGAGGGGACGCCGGTGCCGACGGCGTACTCCAGCGCCGTGCTCTCGGCCAGCCGCCGCTGCGCCTCCGGACCGGTCAGGTAGGCGACGAGCCGCTGGGCCTCCTCCGGCTGGTCGCTGGAGGCCAGGACGCCGGCGCCGGAGACGCTGAGGAAGGCGCCCGGGTCCTGGTTGCGGAAGTAGTGCAGGCGGGCGTCGTCGCCGACCAGCCCGTTCTCGGCCTGGTCGCGGTACCAGTAGTAGTGGTACATGACGCCGACGTCGACCTCGCCCTCGTCGACGGCCTTCATCACCGCGGTGTTGCTCGGGTAGACGTTCGCGTTGCGCTCGAGCCCCTCGAGCCACGCACGGGTGGCTTCCTCACCGCGCAGCGCGAGGACGGCGGCCACGATGGCCTGGAAGTCCGCTCCCCCGGCAGCGATGCCGACCCGCCCCTCCCACCGCGGATCGGCGAGGTCGAGGATGGAGCCGGGCAGCTCCTCCTCCGGGATCTGCTCGGGGTTGTAGGCCAGCACCGTCGACCGCGCGGCGAAGCCGACCCAGTTGCCCGACTCGGGCCGGTACTGCTCCCCGACCTGCGCCAAGGTCTCCTCGTCGATCGGCGCCAGCAGCCCGGCCTCCTCCACGACCTCGATCGCCGGGCTGTTCTCGGTGAGGAAGACGTCGGCCGGCGAGGCCTCGCCCTCCTGCACGATCTGGTTGGCCAGCTCGGCGTCGTTGGCGTCGCGGAACTCCAGCGCGATGCCGGTCTCCTCGGTGAAGCCCTCGAGCATGGTGCGCACCAGGCTCTCGTGCTGGGCGCTGTAGACGGTCAGCGTCTCGGCGGCCTCCGCGTCGCCCGACCCGCAGCCGGCGAGCACGCCGGCCACCGTCAGGATGCACATCGCAGGAGCGGTGGTCCGCCCGAACCTGGTTCCTCCGAGCACGTGGCCCTCCTCGCCGACGCTTCCCGGGCCCCGTGCCCGGCGGTACTGCCCCGCCGGCGTCCTGCGTGTGGGTCGGCCACGCGGCAACGTCCGGAGATAGGCAAGGCACACCTAACCAGAAGGTGTACCACGGGTCGCAGTCGGGCGGGCCGGTCCGATCGGCTACAACACGTGCATGAGCACCACCGCGCTCCGCATGCGCACGGCCCGGTTCGCCGAGCTGACCGGCGCCGAGGTCTACGGGCTGTGCCGGCTGCGGGTGGACGTGTTCGTCGTCGAGCAGGACTGCCCCTACCCGGAGCTGGACGGCCGGGACGTCGAGCCGGCCACGGTGCACCTGTGGTTCGAGGACGACGACGCCGGGATCGCCGCGACCATCCGGGTGCTCGACGACGGCGACACCCGCGCGATCGGCCGGGTCGCCACCGCGGCCGCGCACCGCGGGCGGGGCCTGGCCGCGCGGCTGATCGTGGCGGGCATCGCGCTGTGCGACGGCGCCCCGATCACGCTGGGCGCACAGGCCCACCTGGAGGGCTGGTACGAGCGGTTCGGGTTCCGGCGCAGCGGACCCGGCTACGTCGAGGACGGCATCCCGCACGTCCCGATGCGCCGAGAGCCGGCCTGAGGGCGGGTGGGCGAGGACATGGCCGACACCCCCGAGCTCCTCGAGGAGGCAGCGGCGCGGCTGGAGGCCCTCGCCGACCGGACGACGCCCGGAGACTGGCGGGCCGGCGGGCTGCTGGCGACCCGACCCGAGGTGGTCGCCCACCTGCCGGACGGCGGGAGGGAGCACGTGGCCGACGCGCGGGCGGGGACGGGCCCCTGGATCGCGGCGTTCTCCCCGCGGTGGCCACTCCCCTGGCCGGCTGGCTGCGGGCCGCGGCGGCGCGGCAGCCGGTGGAACCGGCGGCCGCGGCCGTCGCCCGGGCGCTGCTGGCCCGATTGCCCTGACGGCACCGGTCGGAGGCCCGGCGCCCCCGTGACACCGGGTCCTCCAGCACTGTACGAGACCGCGAGGTTCTGTCCGACGCCGACGCGACCCGGCCGGGGGCACGCGACGTCGTCGTCCCGCCGCGCACCGCCGCCCCGCCTGCCGTCAGGAGTTCTGCTGGGTCTCGACCGTCGCCCGCAGCCGGTCCTCCTGTTCGCGCAGCTCCGGGGTCATCGCGTCGCCGAAGTCCTCGGTCTCGAAGACCTGGCGGACCTCGATCTCGTCGTCGCGGAACGGCGCCCGCCGCACCCACTCCTCGATCTCCTCGCGGGAGCCGGCCTGCAGGATCCAGTAGCCGGCGATCAGCTCCTCGGTCTCGGCGAACGGCCCGTCGACGACGGTGCTCCTCCCGTCGGCGTCGAAGCGGACGCGGAAGCCGCGAGAGCTCGGGTGCAGGCCGTCGCCGGCCAGCATGACGCCGGCCTTGACCAGCTCCTCGTTGTAGGCCCCCATCTCGGTGAGCTGCTGCTCGGTCGGCATCACGCCGTTCTCGCTGTCCTCGTTGGCCTTGACGATCACCATGAAACGCATCGGGGGTCCCTCCTCGGACGGGGCGGTCGCGGCCCGGTCGGCCGGCGGTCCACCGCCCCTCACTGACACGTCGAACGGGCACCGCCCGGATCGACACGGTCGAGGGATCTTTTCTCACGACCGCCCGGGGGGTCACCCGCCGAGCCGCTTCCCCTCGCCGAAACCGTGGTCGGCCGCGTACGCGCGCATCCGGTCGGCCGCGTCGCCGTCCACACCGAGGAACTGCTGGCCGAGGACCGCCAGGTAGTCGTCGACCGCGTGCGCCACCAGGTCGCCGGCCAGCCGGACGTCCACGCTGGGCGCACGGCTCGCTGCGTCCGCGAGATCGGCGGCGACGGTCACCATCGCCGCCAGTGCCGCATCGGCGGAGTACTCGCGGAAGTAGTAGGTCTCGGCGTACTGGGTGACGTCGACCCGGGCCTGGGCGAACGAGTCGGCGAGGCCGGCGAGGACCTGCACCGCGAGCGTCCCGTCCGGGCTGGTGAGCATCGCGGCCGTGTCGACCTCGCGCAGCGTGGCGAGCCGGACGGCGAGGGTGCGCCGCCGGATGAGGGCGGGGTACAGCTGCAGGACCCAGGTGACCGCGGCGGTGAGCAGCGCGAACCCGATGAAGGCCTGGATCGGGAGGACGACGCGCAGCCAGGCCGCCGTCGGCACGATGTCCCCGAAGCCGAGCGTCGCGGTGGTGACGAGGCTGACGTAGACGGCGTCGAGGAAGCCGCCCCGCCGGTCCGGGTCCAGGCCGCTCCCCAGGGAGAACCCGTCGTCCAGGTGCGGCCAGTGGACGAGTGCTCCACCGATCACCACCAGGATGGCCCAGGTGAGCACGACCAGCACCATCCCCAGCGGTCCGCTGAGCACGCCGCCTCCTCCGGAATCCCTCCGGCGACCGCTCCGGCCGGCGCGCCATACCGCAGACATGACCCGACGGCTGAGGTCTCCCCGCCCGGTCGGGCGCCACAGGGTGTGGAAGATGTCGCGCAGGGCCAGGGCCACGACGGCCGCACCGGCGGCCGTGACGAGCCAGTCCAGTACCGAGTGCATCCCCGCAGCTTGCCGACGTCCCGCCGCCGTCGCAGGTCAGGGCGTCAGAGCCAGCGCGGCAGCTCCGGCAGGGCGCCGTCCGCGGCGAGTTCCTCGCCCCGGCTGCGCCCGGTGAGCCAGCCGGTCACCGCCGGCAGCGCCCCGGAGACGGCGACCGCACCGCTCCCCCACTCCCGGTCGCCGGCGAAGACGACGACGTCGGGCGTCTCGCCGCGCCGCTCCCACGCGCCGAACACCTCCTCGCAGATCGCCGCCTGCACGTCCTCGGCCACGTCGGCGAAGCCCACGCCGGCGTCGAGGTCGACGGCGTGCACGACCACCTCCGTGCAGCGCATCCACGGCACGTGCGAGGCGGGCACCGGGCGGCCCTGCATGGTGCGCACCTCCGCCGACCACGCCGGCCCCGGCAGCCCTCGGACGGCGTCGGCGAGCCGGGCGGTGGCGGCGACCAGCTCGGTGCGCAGCTGCGACGCCTCCAGCGCGGCGGCCTCGGCGATGCCGGCGTCCCGCGCCTCGCGCGAGGGGTACATCGGCGTCTCGTCCCCGGTCCGCGCCCAGGCCAGCAGGTTGACCAGCGCGTCGGCGTTGCGGGCGACGTGCGCGACCACGTGTCGGCGGTCCCAGCCGGGAAGCAGCGAGGGGCCGTCGAGTTCCTCGTCGGTCAGCCGGCCCAGGGCGGTGGCGAACAGCCGCTCCCCGTCGGTCCACCGGTCCATCGTCTCCGGCGTGGTCATGCGGGCTCCTCGGTGATCTCGGGGACCAGAACGCCTCGACGCTAGCCCGGATCGTGCATCGCTCCGGTTCTGATCATCCCGATGCGTCGGTCGTGCAGCGGTGATCCTGGCCGACGCCGCCGGAGCCATCCGCAAGGTTCTGAACTGGTGCCACCGGCAGCGGTTGTCCTACTCGATCGGCCTCGGCCTGCCAGAGGACACCGCCAAGCTGCTCGCTCTCTTACCGGCTGAGCGTGGACGCCGACCTACGACGCGCACGACAAGATCCGCGACGGCGCCTGGGTCGCCGAGCTGACCAGACTGCTGGACCTGACCGGCTGGCCGGAAGGCATGCGGGTCATCGTCCGCGAAGGACGCCCATATCCTGGCGCCCAGTTACGGATCACCGATGCCGACGGGCTGCGGGTCACCGCCCGCGCCGCCAACAGCACCCGCGGGCAGCTGCCCGCACTCGAGCTGCGCCACCGCCGCCGCCCCCGGGCCGAGAACCGCATCCGAGCCGCCAACGACACCGGGCTGACCAACCTGCATGACCCCGCCCAGAGCCAGATCTGGTGCGCCACCGTCGCGCTGGCCTGCGACCTGGTTGCCTGGATGCAGATGCTCGCCCTGACCGAGCACCCGGCCCGCCGGTGGGAACCCGAGCGGCTGCGCACCCGGCTGTTCACCGTCCCGGCCACCCTCGCCCGCACCGGACGTCGCCGACTGCTGCACCTGACCGAGCACCACCCCTGGGCGACCACCGTCACCGACGCATCACGCGGCTGCGCGACCTGATCGCCGCACCGGCCGCCGCGGCCCTCGGTTTATATGTGAGGTCGGTCTGTCAAGTGGCAGGGCGAGGCGCCGCCCGGGCTAGCTGCTCTGGCGGCGCCTGGCTTTGTGCTGGCTCGAGTCAGCGGGACGACGGGATGAGCGTGTCGGTGCGACGCGCGGTCCATGCTGATATGCGCGGGTTGGTTACCGCAGGACGGCGTTCGGCAGGGGCGCTCCGGCGTGTCTGAGGTCGAGCGTCACGCCCGTCGATCCGAGTGGTGGGTCAACGTCGTGGCTCACAGCCGAACACCGTCATGTCCCGGCCGAGCTCGCCGATCACGGCCCGGGCCGAGTCCGGGCCGGCGCCGGGGATCTTGGCCAGCCGTGCCACCGCCGAGGCGACCGTGGCCGGTGTCGCGGTCGGCGGGGTCGGGTTGCCACCGTCGGTCTCGGTGGGTCGGTCTCGGTGGGTCGGTGCCGGTGGGGTCGGTGCCGGTGGGGTCGGTCTCGGTGGGGTCGGTTGCCGGGTTGGGCAGCGCGGTGATCGCCTCATCGAGCAGGACGGTCACCGCCTCAATGTGGGCGCTGAGTTCGTCGATCTGGTCGAGCAGCATCCTGGCCAGTCGGGCGTGGTGATCGGTGAACCGGCCATCGCAGGCCTCCACGACCGGGCGCCGGCGGCCTCGGCCAGGGCGGTCGGGGAAGACGAGGTCGCGGGCACGGGCCTTCTCACTGGCGATCAAGGACTTCGACACCCTCAGATCACCACATGGCTCGTGCCCGCCCTGAAACCGCAGCCCTGCCATCTGCCCACAGCGCATCAGCGCGATTACTGCTGCTGCTCTTGTGCTGACCTCACTCGACCGCGGAACCAGGTGAGGAAACCTCATTGCTGCTCTTCACTTAGGGTTTGTCTCATTGTCAGGGAAAAACTCCCGAAACTCCTTAATGGGTGCTAGAGAATTCAACACCTCCGACTCATTAAGAGCAGTCTCGCTCCCGGCCTGCTCCACGGGGAACTCGTCGCGCAACGTCAAAATGATGCCGAGCCAGTCTTCACCGGCCAGTGCGTGCTCATCAACCTCAAGAAGCCAGATGAGAGTCTTGAGCGCCAAGGAGGGAGCGATCGAGCCACTTATGGCGCGATCGACCGTCAAGCGCATTAAGCATTCTATGGTCTCGGCGCCCCGGTCAAGACCGCCGCCGGAGTCGACTGATTTCCTCTGGAGGGAGGCGTCGCCTCTGGCGTAAGACAGGTCCACAGCGATCTCGATCGCTCGGTCTCTGATTCTTCCAGAAGTAATGATGGCAAGATCTTTCACGTAATCGAACAGATAATCCAGCTCTCGTGCGTCGTTAAGGTCGAGGTTGAGGTCCCACACGGCCCAGGATCTGCCACTCGCGAAAGCCTCTGCCGGCAAGGGCAGTCGCACATGAACCAACCAAGGATAAGCATCGTTCGTCAGCAACTTTTTCTCCAAGTCAACGCATCCGCTTGAACTGGCGAACTTCACCCGTCCGCGGGTTGTACATCCAATGCCACGCCGTTCGCCGCCCGTTGGGCGCGTTTACGTGTTGGCGCTTCTCCCATCCGGTAAATCTCCGGTCGCCGATCCTCTCGGCCCCGATGATGCGCCGTCCTCCTCCACTTTGCGCCAGAGAGCGTGCTTCTCGGCGCGCGAGGTCTTCGGCGAGTCTCCGACCGCTGACAGACGAGGTCGAGCAGTTGTGGACGAGCGTCCCGTGGCCGTTATCTCCGATGACAAACGTATGGACATTGCCAACGCTCAGGTTGTAAACAGTCTGCCCTGCCATCCAGCCTTTGTCGAGGAGCGCCACAATGACGCGTAGGTCGCCGTTGGCGCTGGCGAGGAGATCGCCGACTTCGAGGCCGTCGGCGTCGGTCCACCCCTCGCCCTCGACCCAGATGGGGTGGTTCGCGGTGGCATTCCAGGTGTCCTGGCCGCTAACGACGCCGGCAGCCTCTCCCTCACCCCGGTCGGTGGCTGCTGTGGTGGTGACGGTGATGAGGTGTTTGTCCCCGGTGCCGACGATGACGTCGAGGACCGGTTGCGCGGTCGTCTCACCGGTGAGGGGGTCGCGGGCGGTGACGAGGTCGCCGACGTCGATGTCGCTGATCGGCCTGGTGGTGCCGTCGGCCATCAGGACGCCGGTGTCGGGGGTGAAGCTGTTCCGTGTACGGCACGAGGGGCCGCGCGGAGCGGGTGCCGGTCGGCGCACCGGCGCCCGTCGGACGGCTTGGACGGTGGAGCGGCCGACGCGGGCGGCGGTGTTGCCGGCGGCGCGGGCGAGGGCGAAGCCGGCGCGGACTGCGCCGCCGGCGCCGACCATCTGGGCGGCGGCGGTGGCGGCCATCTCCAACGCCCGAGACCGGTTGCCGGTGGCGGCGTAGGCGCCGGCGGAGATGGCGCCGGCGGCGGCGCCGATGGGTCCGGGGACGACGGTGGCGACGACTTCGGCGACGCGGGCGGCGCGGCGCAGGAAGCCGCCCATGGACCAGCGGCCATCGAGGTCGGTGCAGTTGACCGGGTCGGCGGAGCAGTAGTCGTAGGCGGTGGCGTTGCCGCCGGGCTCGGGGTCGACCGACCAGAACCGGCCGGTGCCCGGGTCGTAGAGCCGTACCCCCATCAAGAGCACCCCGGCGAGGGCGTCGGCGGAGCGCTGCTTGCCGCCCAGCCAGCCGTACCGGCCGTCCTTGCCCGGCGCCGACCCGTCGCTCACCCGTGCGATACCGGTGGTGAGGTCGGTCGGGTTGCCGAACTCGTCGGCGGTCTGGTGCGCCAGCCCGGTCCAGTCGGCGGTGTGCTCGCCATCCCGGATCGGCAGCGTCGTCATCACGTCGCCGTGCAGATCGATCAGCTGCAGCACCCGATCGCCGGTCTTGCCAGTCTGCATCGCCAGGTTGCCGTCGAGGCCGTCGACGTAGCGCGTGATCTCATCCGGCAGCGAGGCGTCCTCGGCGATCCACGCCGGAAAGTCGGAGTCGGAGTCGTAGTGGTTGACCTTGGTGACCGCCTCCTGCCACCCCGGCGTCCCGTCGGCACCGACCGCCCACGCCTCGTTGGTGTAGGAGGCGAACCGGCCGATCGCGTCCAGCGACCAGGTCTGCCGGGCGACCCCGTCGATCGTCTGCGAAGCGATCAGATCGTTGGCGAAGTAGCCGTTGACCACCCGCGCCCCCGGCGACCCGCGCACCGGCGCCGTGGTGATCCGGCCCAGCGGGTCGTACACCCACGCCCCCGCGTCCACCGCCGACTCGGTGACCAGCCGGTCAGCCGAGTCATACGTGTATGACGTGGTGCTCGCCGCCGCGCCGCCGGGGTTGGCCGGGTCGGCGCAGGTGCTGCTGCCCGACGCGGCGGTCGCCAGCAACGACCGGTTCCCCCGGGGGTCGTACCCGTACTTGCGGGCCACGCACAGCGACGCGCCGGTCAGCGTGTCCTGGACGTCGGTGAGCCGGCCCAGCGCGTCGTAGGTGTAGCGCTTCGACGCCGCCGGGGTGGCGTGGGTGACCATCTGCCCGGCGCTATTCTCCACCGCCACCGACGCGGCGGATTAGACCATCCTGCCGGCTCGCGGAGTACACCGGACAACATCGCCTGTGAACGACCTAACCGGGTCCTGTGCGCATCCGCCGCCAATGCTGGTTATGAGCACCGCCACCGAGTGACATCCCTAGTCCTCGTCGTCGATAACCGTTACCGCCCATGTGGCTCCACGATGACTCCTATTCGCCCAAACGCCGGGAGGCATGTCGGCGATTTCTCGAAGGCTTGGGTCCGCCTCGAAGACATGACTCTGGTGCGCCATCTCCATGCGATCCGCCCTGAACTCATCATCTGTAAGGTACTGCCAGTCTCCATCCCAGTCATGGAAGACATTGGTCACCACGGCTCCATCGAAGACTTCCCTGCGGACGAAGACTACTGGGCCTTCAGCTTCACTCGTCACCTGTTCGACTTCCTCATGTTGCACCGAGCGCACAGAAGTTGTCCATTTGTTTGAGGATTGTTGTTCCCTCCCCGTGAACGAGCAACTACGTGGTCCACGTGTCCCGATCGCATGTCCATTTTTTGCCCTTTAGTGAGTCGGATAGGTTTGACAACCTGGACCTTACACATCTCGCATATGTTTCGCCCACCATGCTTAACGGCATTCTGCACCCAGACGTAGGCCCTGCGCGCTGCCGAGAAGGTCCCGCCACATTTGATTGTCGAGTAAGACCGATTGTGAACAAGAGTGCCACTATACCGCTCGCCGACAATGAACGTGTGCACATTGGCGACGGACAGGTTGTAGACCGTCTGCCCAGCCGTCCAGCCATAGTCGACAATACTTGAGACGATGCGTCGCTGGCCGCTGGCGCCGGTCGTAAGGTCGCCGGTCTGAAGCTCCACGGCATCTGTCCAACCAGAGCCCTCAACCCAGATGGGATGGTTCGCCGTGGCTATCCACGTGTCGTCAGCCGTCAGCGGCGACACGCCTTCTCCGCCGGTAGGCGGCGCGCGTGAGGTTGTCACGCCGACCAGGTGCTTGTCCCCAAAGCCGACGATGACCCTGAGGACAGGTTGCGCGGTGAGCTCGCCAGTCAACGGATCCCTTGCTAGAACGAGGTCGCCCACCTCTAGGTCACCGATGGGTTTAGTGCTGCCGTCGGCCATGAGCACAGGCGTCTCGGGGGTGAAGCTATTGGGTATCGGGCAGCTCCCACCGGAGCGTCGCACGACCTTGCTGACTGAAGCCCCGGCCTTTGCTGCGACTCGTCCGCCGGCGCGGGCGGCTGCGAAGCCGACCTTCACCATGGCTCCGCCGCCGGGCACCATCGCGGCGAGGACGGTGACGCCCATCTCGAGCGCTTTGCGCCGGTTGCCGGTGGCGACGTAGGCACCGGCGGAAATCGCCCCGGCCGCGGCTCCGATGGGCCCGGGGACCACGGTGGCGACGACTTCGGCGACTCGGGCGACCTTCTTGGTGGCCTTCTTGACCAAGCTCGTGAAGACGCCCCACTGGCCGTCGAGGTCGGTGCAGTTGACCGGGTCGGCGGAGCAGTAGTCGTAGGCGGTGGAGTTGCCGCCCGGTGACGGGTCGCGCGACCAGAACCGGCCGGTGGCCGGGTCGTAGAGCCGCACCCCCATCAACAGCACCCCGGCGAGGGCGTCGGCGGAGCGCTGCTTGCCACCCAGCCACCCGTAGCGGCCATCCGCTCCCGGCGACTGGCCCTCGGTGACGACCGCGGCGCCGGTGGTGAGGTCGGTCGGGTTGCCGAACTCGTCGGCGGTCTGGTGCGCCAGCCCGGTCCAGTCGGCGGTGTGCTCGCCATCCCGGATCGGCAGCGTCGTCATCACGTCGCCGTGCAGATCGATCAGCTGCAGCACCCGATCGCCGGTCTTGCCAGTCTGCATCGCCAGGTTGCCGTCGAGGCCGTCGACGTAGCGCGTGATCTCATCCGGCAGCGAGGCGTCCTCGGCGATCCACGCCGGAAAGTCGGAGTCGGAGTCGTAGTGGTTGACCTTGGTGACCGCCTCCTGCCACCCCGGCGTCCCGTCGGCACCGACCGCCCACGCCTCGTTGGTGTAGGAGGCGAACCGGCCGATCGCGTCCAGCGACCAGGTCTGCCGGGCGACCCCGTCGATCGTCTGCGAAGCGATCAGATCGTTGGCGAAGTAGCCGTTGACCACCCGCGCCCCCGGCGACCCGCGCACCGGCGCCGTGGTGATCCGGCCCAGCGGGTCGTACACCCACGCCCCCGCGTCCACCGCCGACTCGGTGACCAGCCGGTCAGCCGAGTCATACGTGTATGACGTGGTGCTCGCCGCCGCGCCGCCGGGGTTGGCCGGGTCGGCGCAGGTGCTGCTGCCCGACGCGGCGGTCGCCAGCAACGACCGGTTCCCCCGGGGGTCGTACCCGTACTTGCGGGCCACGCACAGCGACGCGCCGGTCAGCGTGTCCTGGACGTCGGTGAGCCGGCCCAGCGCGTCGTAGGTGTAGCGCTTCGACGCCGCCGGGGTGGCGTGGGTGACCATCTGCCCGGCGCTGTTCTCGAGCGCCGCCGAGGAGGAGATCACCGCCTCGTCGGAGGTCCGCAGGTAGGTGCGGGTCACCGGGGTGCGGTTGGCGTCGTAGCCGATCCGCAGCGCCACCCCGCCGGGCAGGGTCTGCTCGGTAATCTGCCCGTCCGGACCGTAGGACGCCGAGATCGTCCCGCCGACGGAGTCGGTCACCGAGGTGACGAAGCCGCGCGGCTCCGTGGCCCGGTCGTAGGTGAACGTCGTCGTCGACCCCGTGGAGTCGCTGACCTCGGTGGGCTTGCCGACCCGGTCGAAGACGCTGGTGGTCCAGCCGCCGCTGCCGTCCTCGTAGCGGGTCATCCGGCCGAGCAGGTCGAAGGACTTCTTCACCGTCGACACCACCGCGCCGGCGGGGTCGTGGCCTTCGATCACCGTCACATCGCCGGTCGCCGGGTCGTAGCGGTTCACCGTCTTGGCCACCGGCGTTCCCGCCCCGGCCCCGGAGGCGCTGATCGTCACCGACAGCACCCGGTCGGCGGCGTCGTACTCGGTCACCGTCGTGCGCGACACCGTGGCGGTCGCGCCGTTGACCGGGCCCGTTGCCGACTCGGTGGCCGAAGCGATCGAGCCGTACCGGTTGTAGCCGGTGACGTGCTTGACCGGCAGCTGCCCGGCCATCCGCGCCGGGTCGTGCCCGGTAACCGCGCCGGCGGCGTAGCTCATGCACGGCAACCCGGCGTAGGCCGGCTTGTTTCCGCACGCCGCCTGCTGCCCGTTCGGCCCGGCGGTGTAGTAGACGGCGAGGTTCGTGCGGGCGTCGCTGCCCGTCGACCCGATGCCGCGGGACTCCACCGCCCGGCCCTGGGCGTCGTAGCGGACCAGGGCCGACAGGTTCGCCCCGGTGGCGTCGAACGTGACCACCGTTGGAGAGCCTATCTTCCAGCCCGAGGTCGGGCCGATCGGCGACGCGCCGTCGATCGGGTGGTAACCGTTCTTGGTGACCTCGACGTCGGCCAGCTGCTCCGGCGCCGAGCCCGCCACCAGCAAGGCGTCGGTCTGGGTGGTGACCAGGTGGTAGGCGGCGCCGTCGGGTTTGCCCTCGTCGTAGGCGTAGGTGGTCAGGTCGTGCACCAGCTGCACGTTGCCCGGGTCGTTGCCGATGGCCAGGCTGACCAGCGGCCCGCGGGAGCGCAGCAGGTCGATGCCGTCGAGCCCGTAGGTGTGCTGCGTCGACAGCGCGACCGCGCGGCTGGCGGTGTCGGCCTGGGAGAGGTTCAGCGCCGCCAGGTCGGCCTCGGCGGAGGGTAGCTGCCCGAGCGCGAGCAGCCGGTTGGTGGCGTCGAGTGAACGCACGACGTTGCCGTGCCGGTCGTACTCGGCGGTGTCGATGAACCCGGCGGCCGGCGCGTCGGGGCCGGCGGGGGTGGCGGTGTTGACCTCCCGGCCGGAGGCGTCCAGGTAGTGCACGGTCGCCGCGCGGTAGCCGTCCCGCCCCGGCGTGGTCTCGGTGGCGGTGGTCACCGCCGGCACGTCCTCGGGGCCGAAGACCGCGGTGGCGTCGGTCGGGCCGATGCCCTGCGCCCAGCCGGCCAGCGCGTCGGGGTGCAGGTCGTAGGGGCCGCCGGCGGCCCGGCTGGTGGGCACGTTGTAGACCAGGGTGCTGGTGGTGTCCGGGCCGGGCTGATCGAGCGTGCCGGGCACCAGCGAGGCCCGGGAGACGCTGAGCAGCCGCCCGGAGCTGCGGTCGAGCAGATCGCCGGCGCCGACGGTGGAGCGGGCGCCCCCGGTGCCGTAGCGGAACCGCCACGGCAGCTCCCCGGGAGGGGTGAGCGTGATGACGCGGCCGTCGGCGTCGTAGGTGTAGCTGGTCTTCAGCGCCGGGCTGATCCGCGGATCCCACACCTCCCGCAGCCGCCCGCCCTCGTCGTAGGCGTAGCGGACGGCGACGACCGACTCGGTGGCGGCGGCCCCGTCCGGGGTCGACCACAGCCGCACCTCGGACACCTGGTTCTTGACCGTCCCGAAGGAGGTCGCGGTGGCGGTGGTGGTCTTGGCGTAGTCCAGCTCGATGACCTCGCAGCCGGCGGCCGGCACCGGGGCCGTGCAGGCCGCCGGGTTGGTCGGCCCGCCGTCCACTCCGGGCTCGACCGGCGCGATCAACCGGGTGAGCCGCACGTGGCCGTTCTCGTTCGTGTACTGCAGGCGGGTGGCGCCGGCGGCCGCCGGGGGTGCGGTGGTGGCCAGCTGGGCGACGGAGCTGCCGGGCTGGACGACGAACTCACTGACCGTGCCGTCCAGCTCGGTCAGGCGCCAGTGGCCGGGGCCGATCACCACCAGGTTCAGCGACTCCGCGCCCGGCTGGGGCCACCAGCGGTGGTTCCCGGCGCCGGTGAACCAGATCTCCCCGCCGCCGGACAGGTGCACCCCCGCCAGGTCCGGGTAGGGCTGGCTGATGTGGCTGTAGGCGGTGCCGGCGATCTCATCGGTCGTGCCCAGCGACCACTGCGGGCCCAGCGGCGCCCAGATCTCGCGCACCGACAGGTCGTCGAAGAAGACCGTCTTGCCGCTGACGCCGAAGCCGTTGTACAGCCGCACGAACGCCCCGCCGCCGCCGTCGGGAACGGTGAAGTCCAGCGTCAGCCGCTGCCAGGTGTCGGTCTGGGTCGGCCGGGCCGAGGCCGTGTGCCGGTAGGTCCCGCCGCTGTCCTTGTAGTAGCCGGCGATGGTCAGGCCGTTGGGGTGCGCCGGGTCGAGCCCGGTGGCCGCCGGCACGTAGATCCAGCCGCTGATGCGGTAGGTGCGGCCGGCCTTCATGCCGATGTCGCCGGTGTTGAGCGCGCCTGGGTAGGCGAAGGAGTCCTCCGACGCTCCGGTGGAGGTGACCTTCAGCGAGCTGCCGCCGGCGTGCCAGCGCGCCGTCGCCGTCTCGATGCCGACCCCGGCACTGGCATGCACGCTGGTGGTGTCGGCCAGGCTCTGCTGGGCGGTGGTCAGCAGCTCGCGCTGCGGCTCCAGCCCGGCCCGGGGATCCCGGGAGGAGGCGGTGCGCTCCAGCGACAGCCCGAACTCGGCGACGTCGGTGCTGGACAGGGCGTAGTCGCCGGTGAGCAGGTTGACCGTGCCGGGGCCGACCGCGTCGGTGGCGGCGTACTGGGCGTCGGGTGAGACGGTGACGGTGATCCAGGCGGTCGGGTAGGCGCCGCTGCCGGCGGCGTCGGTGGCCATCCGGGCACGGACCTGCACCGGCCCGGGCACGTGGCCCAGGGTGGCGGCGGCGTCCCAGACCGCATGGTCGCCCAGGTCGCTGAGCGGCGTCCAGGAAGCGCCGAGCGGGCGGCCGTCGGCGCGGGTCAGGGCGGCCAGGTCGATGTCCTGGTGGGCGGTCGCGTCCGGGCCGCGCCGCCACTGGAAGCTCACGTGGGTGAAGCTGGGCTCGCCGGCCGGCGTCAGCCGGACGCGACGCACCACCTGCGCGCCCTCGGTCGGTGACAGCAACCCGGCGCGGCCGACGTGGAAGGCGTACTTCACGACCGGCGAGACGTTCCCGGCCTTGTCGACCGCCTGCAGCTGCAGCACGTTCACCCCGGTGTCGGTCGGGGTGACCGACAGCGAGGGCCCGGGAGCGGTGCTCGACGTCGTGTCCGGCGGCTTGTTCAACGCCCAGCGGTAGTGCGCCAGCGTCGGATCGGCGGCCGGCAGGGACAGCGTGAACGTCCCGGCCTGGCCGGCGTCCTTGTGCCACTTACCGTCATTGGGATAGTCGGCCGAGGTGACCGCCGGCGCCGCCGGCGCGGTCCCGTCGACGGTGAACTCGTAGACGACCGAGTCCTGGGTGTTCCAGTCGATACCGTCGGCTGAGACGACCTGCAACGTGTACCGCCCGCCGTCGCGCAGCACACCCGCCGGCACCTGCTTCTGGCCGACACCGCCATTGGCGACGGCCAACGCGACCTCGTTGAACACGACCTGCTGCGTGCCGGCGTCCTTGACGATGAAGCGCATGTCCACCGGCCCGCCGTCGGCGTCGTGCGCCACCGCGGTCAGCCAGGGCGTGGTCACCGTCGACCAACCGTTCGTCTGCCCGTTGACCTTCAGCTCGGTGGCCGGGCCGGGCTTGGTGTTGTAGTGGATCCACACCGTCGGCACCGGCCCCCCGGCGTCGGCGGCGGTGAACTTCTTCCACCCGAAGCTGTCGGCCTCGTTCTCCGCCTTCAGACCCATGCTGACCACGCCGGCGTTGTGGCGCACCCAGGAGGCGAACAGGTTGGTCACGTCCGCGGTCACCCAGCCGTCCTCGCAGCCGGCCCCGTAGCCGGTCGTCTCCGAGGACACCGCCCACCGGCCGTACCAGGGCGGCTGGGAGTGGATCCGGGTGGCCGTGTTGGCCAGGCCGGTGTCCCAGACCTCCCAGTTTCGCGCCTGGCAGGAGTAGGAGTGCCACTCGAACAGCCACAGCTCCGCGGCCAGGATCGTGGTGTTCCGGATCCCGGACAGATCCAGGTGGATGAAGGAGCGGGCCGCGCTCGCCCCGCCGTCGAAGGTGCCCAGCCGCAGCTCGGTGCTGGCGGACTGGTCGGTCGAGTAGCCGTGCTGCACCCAGGTGTCGAAGCCGTCGCGCCAGCTGGCCCACACCGGGTCGACCACCACCGGGTAGGTGGTGTCCGGATCGGCCAGGAACGCCGGATCCGGCGTCAGCGACAGCGCCACCTCCCCCGGGCCGGTCACCGTCACCGCCTCGGTCAGCGGCAGCGCCGGGCTCGCCCCGGCCTCGGCCGCCTCCGGTGAGGCGGCCCGGCCGGCCTCCGGCCCCGGCGCCACGTCCCCGCCCGGCAGCGCCGGCGGCGGCGTGCCATCCGGCGCCGGCACCGGTCGCGGCCCGGGCGCCGGCGGCTGCACCGGCTCCTCCGCCCACGCCGGGAAGGACGGCATCCCGGTCACCGTCGCCTCGGTCGCAGCCTCGGCGGTCCACGGCTCGGTCAGCGGGTGCTGCCGCTCGCCATCGACCTCGGCGTCCCACACCAGCGGCGTCCCGGTCGACGCCACCACCGCGCCATCGCCGGTCTGGAACTGCACGCCGCCGTCGGCGGCCGGCGCGGCCACCACCCCGTCACCGCCGATCGTCAGCGACAGCTCCGGCGCCGCCCCGGCCACCGGCCGCTCGGTCAGCACGAAGAACTGCTCGTAGCCGGTGCGGGTGGCCTCCACCACCAGATCGACACCCGGCTGCACCTGCGGATACACCGCCCGCGGCCCCTCCAGCCGCGGCTCCGGCAGGCTCTCGGTCCACGCCACGCCCACCGTGCCGCCGTCCGGGCCCACCATCGCCGCCAGCGCGCCGTCCTCCGGCACCCCGGCTCCGGCCAGCACCAGGCCGTCCGGATGCGCCTTCGGCCGCACCCGGCCGTCCTCGCCCAGCTCGAGGGTCAGGTCCACCGGCGCCCAGTCCGCCGCCGACGTGCCGTCCCCGTCACCCTGCCGCACCCAGATCGGCGCCATCGCCTGACCGGTGGCCATGGTGCCGTTCGGCAGCGCCCAGGTCGACGACGTCTCGGTGCGCTCCCCGACGACCTCGACCCGCTCACCCTCCAGCCGGGCGATCGTCCGCGCCGTGGCGATGTCCGGCGCCTGCAGCCCCCCGTCCTCGCCGCGGACCGGCTCCGCCTGCGACGGCGGCTCCTCTCCCGGCGCGGCATACGCCGGCTGCGTGACGACGAACGTCTCCGCCAGCAGCGCCGCCGCCAGAGCGACCCCGAGAACACCCTTGCTCCGCCACTGCGGAACCGCGCTGAAGCCGTGGCGAACGTCCACGCGAACCCATCCGAGGCAGCCGGCGATCGGATCACGACGGACCCGGAGCTCCCTCCGGGGCGCTCGGCGAACAACCTGGCAGGTGCTGGGTGTGACTACAAGAGCACTCGCCGTAACAAGCTCATCCGTCGGTCCACCGGTCCAGCGTCTGCATCGCGGTGGCGTCTCCTCCCGGCCCGGCGGCCGTGCCGCATCGGGCGGCGGCCCGGCACGAACCCGGCACCCCTCCGGAGCACCGGCCACCAGAGGTCAGGAGCGGACCGGGTCGGTCACCCGGCGGGACACTCCCGCCGGGTGACCGCTCCTCTCACTCAGGGTCGACGGTGAGGTTCTGGGGGTCGACCTGCACGTGGTAGCCCAGCTGCTGCAGCAGGTCGGCGACCTCGGGGGTGAGCTGGGCCTGCTCGACGTAGCCGGGCGGGATGGGCGCCACCGTGCCGGTGAAGGTCACGGTCTGCCCGGGGTCGACGTCCAGCGGCGACTCACCCGGCGCCGTCAGTCGCACGAACACCGGCGCCTCCGGTGAGCCGACCAGGAAGCCCTCGTCGGTGACGACCTCGACGACGGGCACCGCGGTGGCCGTGACCTCCTGGTCGACCAGCTGCTCGAACTGGGCGGCCGCATCGGGCGCGGCCGCAGCGGCGAGCAGGTCGACGTCGCCGGCGACGAGGGTCCCGGGCTCGCCGGGGGCCACCGCTCCGGTCGGCGCGGCGGTGTCGGTCGCCGCCGGGTCGTCGGTCGGCTCGGCGGTGTCGGTGGCCGCCGGGTCGTCGGTCGGCTCGACGATGTCTTCGACCTCCGCTGGTTCGTCGACCGCGGCATCCTCACCACACCCGGTGAGGAGCAGGGTGAGGGCGGTCCCCGCGGCGAGGGGGAGTGCGCTCCAGCGGCGGCGGGTCAGGTGCAGGCGGGCGTGGGACTGCATACGGAGATCTCCTCGGTGCGGCCAGGTGCACGGTGCCCGGCGTGGGACGGCCGGTCTGCTGACCGGGCGGAACGGGCATGCCCGCGGCTCGGCGTCCGAGCCGCGGTGTCACGAGGTCGACACGGGATCGTTCCGCAACGGTGGGATCCCGACGCACCGGTCCCGGTCCCACCCGACGCGTGGGACCGGTTCCGACGCCTGGTTCCCGGGTAGCGGCCGGCCATGGCAGACGACAGAGGACCCGGGGGCTACGCGGAGCGGCTCGGCGCCCGGGTGGCGGACACGGAGGACGGCGGCGCGCGGATCGCCTTCGCCGTGCGCGAGGAGCACCTCAACCCGGCCGGCACGCTGCACGGCGGGGTCGTGGCCACACTGGTCGACACGGCCATGGGTCAGGCGGTCCGCACCACCACCGGGGACGGCGAGGTGCCGGCGACGAGCCAGCTCACGGTCACCTACCTCCGGCCGGGCGAGCCGGGAGAGCTCACGGTGACCGCCCGGGTCCGCACCCGCGGGGAGCACCTGACGGTCTGCGAGGCGGACGTCGAGCAGGAGGGCCGAGCCGTCGCGCACGCCGTGGCCACCTTCGCGCTGCTGCACCGTTGACCCACGGCCGGGGACGTCCGGCACCACGGTCGATGGTCCCTGTCCGCAGGGCTGCGACGGCACTACGGTCGGCCGCGGCCGGCGACGTCGGGGGCTGCGCCGGGCGGGAGCGAGGCGTCGCAGCCCCCGGGTCCCGACCCTGCTCCTGGCCGGTTCGCATCCCCGCCGGCGTCGTCCACCGTCACGGACGACACCCGGGAGGGGCCATGACCACGCAGCTGCCAGGCACGCTCGCCGACCGCGTCGAGGGCCGGGTGATCCGCCCCGGCGACGCGGACTACGAGGAGGCGCGGCACGTCTACAACGCCATGATCGACGCCCGCCCGCACGTGGTGGTGCGCTGCGCCGGCACCGACGACGTGGTCGCCGCGGTCCGGTACGCCGCGGAGTCCGGCCGCGCCGTCGCGGTACGCGGCGGCGGGCACAGCGTTCCCGGCTTCGGCACCGCGGACGACGCGGTCGTCGTCGACCTCTCGCCCATGCAGGCGGTGGACGTCGACCCGGGCGCCCGGACGGCGAGCGCCGGCGGCGGGACGACGTGGGGCCGGTTCAACGACGCGACCGCCGCGTCCGGGCTGGCCACGACCGGCGGGATCATCTCGACGACCGGCATCGGCGGGCTCACCCTCGGCGGCGGGATCGGCCACCTCACCCGCGGGTACGGCCTGTCCTGCGACAACCTGCTCGCGGCCGAGGTGGTCACCGCCGACGGCCGCGTGGTGACCGCCGACGATCGGGAGAACGCGGACCTGTTCTGGGCACTGCGCGGTGGCGGCGGCAACTTCGGCGTCGTCACCCGGTTCACCTACCGCCTGCACCCGGTCGGGACGGTCTTCGCCGGGCCGATGTTCTTCGAGCTGGACGACGCCGGGGCGCTGTTCGAGTTCTACCGGGAGTACCTCCCGCGAGCGCCGCGCGAGTACGGCGGCTTCCCGGCGTTCCACCAGGCACCGCCGCTGCCGTTCATCCCGGAGGGCCGGGTGGGCGAGCCGATGGCGGTCGCGGTCTCCTGCTGGACCGGGTCGGAGGCCGACGGCGAGCGGGTCGTCGACCGGATCCGCCAGGTGGCCCGGCCGATCGGCGAGCACGTCGGCCCGATGCCCTACACGGCGCTCAACAGCGCCTTCGACGCGCTGCACCCGCCCGGGCTACAGCACTACTGGAAGGCCGCCTACGTCACCGAGCTCACCGACGCGGCGATCGCGGCGCACCTCGAGCACGGGCCGCGCGTGCCGGCGGTCAGCTCGGTCGTGCACCTGTACCCGATCGACGGTGCGGCGCACGACGTCGCCCCGGACGCCACCGCCTTCGGCCACCGGGACGCCACCTTCGCCACGGTGATCGCCGGCATGTGGCCCGACCCCGCCGACAACGAGGCGAACACGCGGTGGGTCAGGGACTACCACGCCGCCATCGCTCCGCACTCCGAGCCCGGCGGCTACACCAACTTCGCCTCGGCCGACGACGCGGACAAGGTGGCCGACAACTACGGCGCGAACTACGCGCGGCTGCGCGGGGTCAAGCGGAGCTGGGACCCGGGCAACCTGTTCCGCCACAACCAGAACATCGCGCCCTAGCGCCGGGTCGCCCGGGCCCGCACCGAGGAATGCCGGCCCGGAAGCGGGTGTTGCCGGTCACATGTCAACCGCGAGCTGGAACGGGACCGTCATCGCCGAGTCCGACGACATCGTCACCGTCGAGGGCAACGCCTACTTCCCCCGGGAGGCGGTGCGGGACGACGTCCTGCGCTCCTCGGACACGACGACGGTGTGCCCGTGGAAGGGAACGGCGTCGTACTTCACGCTGGAGGTCGACGGGCAGACCAACCCCGACGCCGCCTGGTACTACCCCCAGCCGAAGGATGCCGCGAAGGAGATCACCGGCCGAGTGGCGTTCTGGCGCGGCGTCGACGTCCGCTGACGCCGTCGGGGGGAAAAGGGGGAAGGGCGGGCGCCGGCCGGCGCCCGCCCCTCGGTCATCGCCTTCCTGCTCGGGCTTCCCTCCCCGGCGCTCCCGTGGCGGCTCCCGCGAGGGGCGCCGGCGGAGCCAGTGCAGCGGATCGACCGCCGCACGGGAACCGGTGCGTGCGCCGTGCCGTCGACGCGGGTCAGCGGGGGCGGACGCCGGCGAGCTCCCGGGCGGCCGCGGCCGCGTCCGGGTCGAGCACGCTGGAGCGCTCCTGCCGCTCGATGAGCTGGTGGTAGAGGGTCCACGCCTCCTCCGGGCGCACCCCCAGGGCCGCGGCGATCTGGGTCCACGAGGCCCCGCCGCGCAGTGCGGCACGGAAGCCGGTCAGCTGGCTGTCGTGGGCCTTGCGCGCGACGACCTCGCCGAGAGCGAGCAGCTCCAGCGACTCGGGGACGTCGAGCGACGTCGCCGCGGCCTTGAACGAGGTCCAGTCGTCGGCGTCGACGTCGACGGCGGTGTTCAGCGTGGTCGCCCCGCTGTCCCGCCTGCGGAGGAAGTCCAGGCGGGTCACGGCCGTCGTCAGGGAGAACTCCTGCTCGAGGGCCTCGGGTGTGATGCTCATGGCGCATGCCATCCCCTGCTCCGACGGCCGCTCAAACCCGGTGCGACCGAGATCTCCCGGAGCAGTCGGATCGCCCGCGAGCCCCGACCGACCGCGCGTGGTCGGGCACGTCGCGATCGCCTTCCGGAGCGCCGCGAGGGCCCGCCCCCGGGTGGGAACGGGCCCTCGCGTGGATGGCGCGGCGTCAGCTGTCGACGCCCACGGCCTCCTTGGCCAGCGCGGCCAGCTGGGTCTGCGTCGCGTTGACGACGCTGGTGCGGTTCTTGTGGGTCTCCTCGTAGCGGATGATGACCCGCACGTCGTGCGCCTTCTTGAGCTCCTTGACCGCCTTGATGGCGTCCTGGGTCGAGAGGGTGTCGTAGCCCTTGATCGGCAGCTCGTCGGCGGTGACGTCGCCGAGCTCCTCGCGGGCGGCCCGGGCGGCCTCGGCGGCGTCCCGGTTGCCCTCGCGGCGGGCGACGCGCTCGGCCCGGCGCAGCGCAGCGCTGCGGCCGGCGGTCAGCGTCTCGCGGACGGCGCCGGCGAGCGTGCTGGCCCGGTCGGAGGCCTCGTCCAGGCGCTCGCCGGCGTCCTCACGGCGCTGCTGCACCGTGTCGGCGATCTGGTTGACGCGGTTGGCCCAGAAGCGGACCGGGGCGTTGGCTGCGCGGGCGGCGGTGCCGGCGACCCGCTGGATCGGGGTGGGCTGCAGCGCGGCGGGGCCGCCCATGGCCTCCTCGGCGAGCACGACGGTCAGCCACTCCACGGTGGCCTCGTGCGCGGTGATCAGCCGCTCGGCCAGCGACCGGACCCGCGGCAGCTCGGCCTGGTCGGCGAGCACCTTGAGGTAGGTGGCGCGGTCGAGGAGCTGGTGCTCCAGGGAGAGGTCCTGCAGCAGGGCCTCCTCGATCGGCTCGGCCTGCTCGAAGCCGGCCTTGAGGACGGCGGACAGACGGCCCACCACAGGGGTCACCACGTCCGGCACGCCACCCAGGGCGCGCAGCTGGTCGGTGATGGCCCTCGTCCGCTCCGCGGCGTGGTCGGCGTTCTGGGTCAGCTCACGCCGGACCGCCTCGGTGCGGGCCTGCGCGATCCGGGTGCGCGCGATCTGCTCCTCGGTCTGGGTCAGCAGGACGAGCGCGCGGAGCTGGTTGATGATCTTGGCGTTGTCGGCCATGGCGGGGAACTCCAGACATCGGGGGATGACCTGACATCCGGTGGATGCCCACTCCGGCCGCGTGCTAACTCCTGCAAGCGCATTGCTTGCTGTGAACCGCATCACGACATGTCGACATGCCGCTCCGGCCCGGGCCGCGCCATCCGCAGCCCGGTGCTCAGCGAGCGGGGAGCGCGGGCTTCGACGGGCGGTCCAGCCGCAGCACCGGCTGGGTCAGCTCCTCGGCCAACGGGGACCGCGGGCGTGGGCGCGGGGACGGCGGAACGGCCGTGCCGCACCCCACGCAGAACCGGCCCTGCTGACGGGCCGCCCCGCACGCCGTGCACGTCGACAAGGCTGCCTCCTCGGTCTCGGAAGTCCGGTCGACTTCGCTCACGGGGACCCTGCCAGGCCGAACGCCCCGGTCACCGTGCCGTGAGGTGGGTGGGACGACCCGACAACGGACCGTTACAGAGGCCGGCGACCGGCAGCGGTCAGCGCACGAGGTCGAACAGCCGGTCGAGCAACGGCACCTGGCCGGCCACCAGCTTCTCCCGCGCGTCGTCGATGGCCACCCATGCGGCGCGGTCGATCTCCGGGAACTCCTGCACCCGACCGGAGCGCGGCGGCGGGCGCGGGCGCACCGAGCTCCTCGTGCCCGGCGCTGGTCACCGACACCGGTCACCTCCTCGTCCGCGGGGGTCGCCGCCCGCTGGGGGCACCGCGGCCCGCGGTTCGTGCCCCAGCGTGGTCCCGGCTGTCTGTCGAGCACGACGCGTGCGCACCCGGTCGTCCGACGTCGACGACGCCGGTTGCGGCTCGGCCTCAGACGATGCTGGTCCGGTCCACCCCGAGGCTGCGCCAGTACCGGTTGAGCGCGCTGTTCGTCCGGGCGAACCAGATGAACGGACCGACCAGGATGACGATGCCCGGGAAGAACCAGAGCGCGGTGAGCGCGCTGACCGGGGGTCGCTGGCCGCGCCGCGCGTAGAGCTGGCCGACCTCGTGGCTCACCAGGAACGGCGAGACCATGCCGAGGAAGATCGCGATGACGAGGGCGATCACCCCGCCGATGCCCTGGCCGCTGTGCCGCTTCATCTCCTCGTGGACCTGGAAGTACCAGACGAAGCCCCAGATCCCGAAGGTGACGAGGAAGAGCAGGATCGTCAGGCCGGTCGGGCGCATCACGCCGAGCCGGCCGGTGGGCTCGGCGTACTGCGCGTAGGCCGGGAGCCCGGGCATGGGCGCGTAGCCGTAGGGCTGCTGCCCGTTGCCGGGCTGCCAGTGCCCCGGCTGCGCGTCGCCGGGCCGGCCGTAGCCCTGGCCCCCCGCCTGCTGGGCCCACGCGGGCTGCGGGCCCGACTGTTGCGGGCCCGACTTCTGCTGGGCGGGGCCGGGGCCGGCCGGCTGCCCGGGGTCGTAGCGCGGCGCGTAGCCCGGCGGGAGCGGTGGTGGCGGGTTGTGCTGCGGATCTGACACGGCGCAACCTCCTCGTCGGGACGCCGGCGGGTGCGGCGCCAGCACCGAACGTAACGCCCGACACGGCCGTCCTCGCCACTCCGCCTTCCCGTCAGCGGCATCGGCGAGGACCGCGCGGAGTAGCTCCTCGTTGCGGCGCCCGGTCGCCCGGTCGGTCTGGTTCCTCATCAGCAGCGACGGGTGCGGGCCGCGCAGCACTCCCGGCCGCCCGGCCGGCGCCCGTCGGCGTCCCTGAGTTCTTGCACGTAGACAGCACGGGACCCTGCACGTGCCACGTCTCCCGGCTGTGCATCCCCCGCCCCGGCGCCACGTACTGCGTCGCGCCGGTCAGGTCGGTACGCACCCGGTGGAGAACCCACTGCGGTGTTCGAGGCGCTGCTTCAGCCGGACGATGTTGGCCGGCATCTCCTTGGGTGCTTCCCGGCGGACGACGAGCGGGACGAGGACACGGCCGATGCCGTGACCGGTGACGTCGACGGCGATCGCCACGCGGGCCCGGTCGGCGGTGAGGGCTCCTGTCCTGATGGTTCGGCGACGCCCGGATCTCCGGTGGCGTCTGGGTGATCTCCGGTGGCGTCTGGGCGTTCGACGGCGTCCTGATAGCCGGCCAGCGCCCGGGACCAATACGTGTCGAGCTGATCGCGCAACGCGGCCACGCCGGCCGGATCGAGCCGATAGATCCGCCGGGTGCCGGCTACGCGCTCGCTGACCAGCCCCGCGTCCTTGAGCATCTTCAGATGCTGGGATACCGCCGGCCGACTGATCGGCAGCTCGTCGGCCAGTTCGCCCACCGCCCGCGGCCGTTCGGCCAGGCGATCCACGATGGCGCGCCGGCGGTCTCCCAGGGCGCTCCACGCCTGGTCGGAACGGTAAGCGTTCACGAACGGTTCGCCTGGACCTACGGAGCCGCTGGATCAAGGGGGTTCGGACGTGTCGCCGTCGCCGGTCGGCGCAGGGCACCGAGCAACACGAACAGGGCGGGGCCGCTCGACACGTGTCCCGTCGAGCTCCGCGCCGAACAGCCCACCGCCGGCGGCAACGGCCCCAGGTGGGTACTCGGCTGGTGTCGACCTCGACTCGTGTGCGGGACCATCCGGTGATGGGTCCTTCCAACCCCGTTCCCCAGGCGTCTCCGACAGACCTGCGGCGGCCGGTGTTCAGCCGTTTCTACGCGGCCATCAGCGAGGGTATGGACGCCGAGGGCCTGGCCGCCCTGCGCACCGAGCTGCTCGCGCCGCTGTCCGGGTCGGTGATCGAGATCGGCGCCGGCAACGGCCGCAACTTCTCCCGCTACCCGGCGGCGGTGACCCAGGTGACCGCGGTCGAGCCCGAACCGCACCTACGTGCGCTCGCCGTTCGTGCGGCGACTGACGCGCCGGTACCGGTCACCGTGGTCGCGGGTACCGCCGAGGCGCTGCCACTGCCCGACGCCAGCTGCGACGCCGCCGTCCTGTGCCTGGTGCTGTGCTCGCTGCCCGACCGCGCCGCCGCGCTGACCGAGATCTCCCGCGTGCTGCGCCCCGGTGGGGTACTGGCCTTCCTGGAGCACAGCCTCGGCCAGCCTTCCTGGAGCACAGCCTCGGCCAGACCCGAAGGCAGCGCGCCATGCAGCGCCTGGCCGACGCCACGGTGTGGCCGCTGCTGGCAGGTGGCTGCCACACCGCCACCGATCCGGTGGGCCTCATCGACCGGGCCGGCTTCGTCATCACGGAACTGCGCCGGCTGCGCTTTCCCGACACCCTCATCACCCAACCCTCCACCCCACACGTGCTCGGAGTCGCGCGCCGACCCGACCGAGGGACGCCGCCCGATCTCGGGCGGTCGGCGGCCCTGGGCGAGGGGTGAGCTCAGCGCTGCGTGGTGCTCGACGCGTCCGCGCCCGTCGTGCGGGTGATGCGGAAGCGCCCGGTGTCCCACCGGCCCAGGGCCCGGTCGAGACTCCCCTCGGAGGCGAGCCGGTTGACCAGCCCCCACCGTTCGGCGACCTCGCTGGTGACGTACCCGCCGACGCCACCCGGGAGGGTCGGCCCCCCTGCAGGGGCCCGTCGCGAGCCTGCGAGCGGTGGGGGGCAGGGGGGTCCTTCTTCAGTCCGGACGCACCCGCCACACCCGTCCCAGACGCCTCGGCAGCCTGACCGGACCGGTCCGTCCGGACCGGTAGACACAACGGCATGAGCACCACGGACGTCCGGCCCTCCACCCCCGGAACCCGGCCGGCCGTGGCGATCCAGGCGACCGCGACGCCGGTGCTCAGCTACGCCCTGGCGCACAACCGCGTCCCGGTGGTGTCGCGGCTGGCGTTCACCAACCACGGCAGCGCGGTGCGCGGGGCGACGGTGCGGCTCGGGGTCCAGGACGCCGAGGGCCCGATCGGCAGCGCCGTCGAGGTGCTGGTCGACCTCGACGCGGGCCAGACGACGGTGCTCAGCGACGTCGGCCTGGTCATGGACCCGGCGGCGATGCTGCAGATCGAGGAGCAGCGCCCCGGCTCCGTCGAGGTCGACCTGCTGGTGGACGGCGAGGACGTCGGCGGCACCGCCGTCCCGGTGCAGGTGCTGGCCGCCAACCAGTGGCTGGCCGCGCCGGTGCCGCTGGCGCTGGAGATGCTCGCCGCGCACGTCATGCCCAACCACCCGACGGTGACCGCACTGATCGGCGAGGCCGCCGACCTGCTCGAGCAGCGCACCGGCAGCGGGTCGGTGCAGGGCTACCGGTCCGGCCCGGAGCGGGTCGACGAGATCGTCGCCGCGCTCACCGAGGCGATGCGCCGCCGGCAGATCCGCTACAGCGAGCCGCCGGCCGGCTGGGCCGACGTCGGGCAGAAGGTGCGCACCCCCGGCGACGTCCTCGACGGGCGGGTCGGCACCTGCCTGGACACCGCCGTCACGCTGGCCGCCACGCTCGAGCAGGCCGGGATCCGGCCGCTGCTGTGGCTAGCGGAGGGACACGCGTTCTGCGGCTACTGGCGCGAGGAGCGCGGCGGGGAGAGCGCCGCCACCACCGACGTCGCCCCGCTGGTCAACCTCGTCGACCTGGGGCTGATCCGGCTGGTCGAGACCACGCTGCTCACCAGCCGCGCCCGGGACGCCGCCCCGCAGGACCTGCACGGCCCGGCGTACTCCACCTGGCTGGCCGGCGACCTCGACCGGGTCCTCGGCGTCACCGACGTCCACCGGGCCCGGCGCGACGGCATCGTGCCGCTGCCGGCCCGCACCCGCGGCCGGGACGGCGCGGTGCAGGTGGTCGAGTACCGGCCCGCGGTGCACGGCGTCGCGGCCCCGGAAGGACCCCCCTACGCTCCACGGCCCCGTCCCGAGGCTCGCCCCGAGCTTGCGAGGGGTGAGGAGGACGGGGTCCTTCCACCGGCTCGCGTGCAGCAGTGGAAGAACAGCCTGCTCGACCTCTCGCTGCGCAACCGGCTGATCAACTACACCGAGCGCGCCGGGCTGCCGCTGACCGTCCCGGCGACGCACCTGGCCGCCCTCGAGGACCTGCTGCAGACCGGCACCGCCGTCTCGCTGCTGCCCAGCGACCGCATCGCCGCCGTCCACCGCGAGCGGGGCGTCACCTCCGCACGCGAGCTGCCGGCCACGCAGCTGGCCGAGGTCCTCGTCGAGCGCAGGGCGGTGCACGCCGACGTCAGCGAGGGCGGCTACCTGCCGCGGCTGCGCCACCTGGCCTACAAGGCCAGGACCGTCCGCGAGGAGACCGGCGCCAACAACCTCTACCTGGCCCTCGGCAGCCTGGTGTGGGAGCTCGACGGCCGCCCGCTGCGCTCCCCGCTGGTGCTGGTGCCGGTCATCCTCACCCCGACCAGCCGCAACGGCGTCTACCGGTTGACCATCGACGACACGGGGTCGAGCACGCCCAACCACTGCCTGCTGGAGAAGCTCCGGCAGGTGCACGGCCTGACCGTCCCGGGGCTCACCGAGACCGTCGAGGACGGCGCCGGCCTCGACCTCGACAAGGCGTTGCAGGCCGTGCGGCAGGCGCTGGCCGACGCCGGGCTCCCCCACCGCGTCGAGCCGACCGCCGACCTCGCCGTCCTCCAGTTCGCCAAGTACCGGCTCTGGAAGGACCTCGACGAGCACTGGGCGGACCTCACCGCCAACCCGCTGGTGCACCACCTCGTGCACCGGCCGACCGAGGCCTATGCCGACCCCGTCCCCGACACCGTCGGCGCCACCGACCTCGACGAGCTGGCCGCCCGGTGCCCGGTGCCGGCCGACGCCTCGCAGCTGCGCGCGGTCGCCGAGGCCGCCGCCGGGCGCACCTTCGTGCTGGAGGGCCCGCCCGGCACCGGCAAGTCGCAGACCATCACCAACCTGCTCGCCCGCGCGGTCGCCGACGGCAAGAAGGTGCTGTTCGTCGCCGAGAAGCGGGCGGCGCTGGACGTCGTCGCGCGGCGGCTGGAGGCCGTGGGCATGGGCCCGTTCGTCCTCGACCTGCACGACAAGGGCGCCAAGGCCGCAGGAGTGCGGGCGCAGGTGAAGGCGGCACTGGAGCACGCGGTCGCCGTCGACGAGCAGGGTCCCGCCGACGAACGGAGCCGCTACGACGGCGCGGACCTGCGCTCGGCCCGCCGCACCCTGGCCCGCTACGCCGACCGGCTGCACGCGGAGAACGCCGCCGGGCTGTCGTTCTACTCGGCGCGGACGGCGGTGCTGTCGACGCCGGACGGCGTCCCCTGCCTGCCGCTGTCCCCGGCGTTCGTGGCCGCCGCGTCGGAGGAGACGCTCACCGCGGTGCGCCGCGCCCTGGCGCTCCTTCCCGACATCGCCGACCTGGTGCGCCCCTCGCCGCGGCACGCCTGGGCGTTCGTCGACACCTCGCGGGTCGACCTGCTCGCCGCCCAGCAGACCGCGGCCGCCGTCGACCAGGCCATCCGGGAGATCCCCGGAGAACCGCACCTGGCCCGCGCGCTGCGCGAGGTCCGCACGCCCGGGGACCTCGGCGCGCTGGCCCACCTGCTGTCCGGCCCACCGACGCCGCTCGACGTGCTCGACGAGGTGCCGACCGAGCGGTGGGCGGTGGCGACGACGGCGGTGCTCGGCGAGGTGGCCGCCTTCACGAGCGCCGTCCACCCGGGGCTGGAGCGGGCCACCCCCGCCGCGCTGGAGCTGCCGCTGGCCGAGCTGTACGTCACCGCGCAGACCGCGCAGGCCGGCCGGTGGACGGCCCGCCGGAAGGGGCTCAAGGTCGTCCGCCGCCAGCTGGCGCCGGTGCTGCGGCCGGGTGTGCAGGTGAAGCTGCGCGACGTCCCCGAGCTCACCGCCCAGCTGTGGCGGGTGCAGACCGCCGCCCAGGGCATCGTCGCCCGCGCCTCGGTGATCCCGGGCCTGTCCGTGCCGCCCACCTGGAACCCGCTGGCCGACCCGGAGCTGCTCGTCGGGCAGGTCGAGTGGCTGGAGCGGGCCGGCGCCGCCACCGACAGCGCCAGCGAGTTCGCCGTCGCGTTGCGCCGCTGGGTGGTCCAGGGCCCCGGCCCGGACGCCGCCGTGGGCGCGGCGGTGGCCCGGCTGCGCGACGCGGTGGCCGCGCTGCTGCGGGTGTGCAGCAGTGACTCCGGGCGCCTGGCCGACTGGGCCGGCGACGACGGGCTGGTGCTGCGCTGGCAGATGACCCGCCCCGAGCGCGGCGTCGAGCACACCGGCCTGATGTCGCTGCGCCGGTGGGCCGACTTCGTCGACACCCTGGAGCCGCTGCGCGCCGCGGGCCTGCACGAGGCGCGGGCGCTGCTGGTCAGCGGCGAGCTGCCCGCCGAGGACGCCGTCCGCGCGCTCGAGCGCGGCCTCGCGCTGGCCTCGGTGGCCGAACGGCGCGACGCCTCCGGGCTCGACGGCTTCGACGCGCACGCGCACGAGCGGGCGATCAGCCGGTTCACCGCCGCCTCGCGTGCGGTGCGGGCGCACCTGCGGACGGCGCTGCCGGGCTCGGTGCTCGCCGCGCGGCCGTTCGACGCGGCCTCCGGCGACGGGCAGGTCGGTGCGCTGCAGCGGGAACTGGCCGAGGCCCGCCGTGGGCTCGGCGTGCGCGGGCTGCTGGCCCGGTACGGCGAGCTGGTCACCACCGCGCTGCCGTGCGTGCTGGTCAGCCCCGACTCGGTGGCGCGGTTCTTCCCCGCCGAGGCGAGCCTGTTCGACCTGGTCGTCTTCGACGAGGCCTCGCAGATCCGGGTGGCCGACGCCGTCGGGGCACTGGGTCGGGCCAAGGCGGCGGTGATCGTCGGGGACAGCCGGCAGATGCCACCGACGTCCTTCGCCGAGCCGGTGGCCGGGACCGGTGAGGACGACGCGGTCGAGCTGCTGGGCACCGCGGTCGAGGACGAGGAGTCGATCCTCTCCGAGTGCGTGCAGGCCCGGGTGCCGCGGCAGTGGCTGTCGTGGCACTACCGAAGCCAGGACGAGTCCCTCATCGCGTTCAGCAACGCCACCTACTACGACAACCGGCTCTCGTCCTTCCCGGCGCCGACCCACGGCCGGCCGTCGTCCGGGCCGGACGGCCGCGGCATCTCGCTGGTGCGGGTCAACGGCACCTTCCACCGCACCGGCGCCGGGCGGTTGCTGCGCACCAACCCGATGGAGGCCAAGGCGGTCGTCGCGGAGGTCCGCCGCCGCTTCGACGCCTCCCCGGACACCCTGCCCTCGATCGGCGTGGTCACCTTCAATGCCCAGCAGCGGGCCTACGTTGAGGGTCTGCTGCGCGACGCCGGCGACGAGCGGCTGGTCGAGGCGCTGGACCGCACCGACGGCGAGGGGCTGTTCGTCAAGAACCTGGAGAACGTGCAGGGCGACGAGCGTGACGTCGTCCTGTTCTCCACCGGGTTCAGCGTCGACGACCGCGGCTCCCTGCCGCTGAACTTCGGGCCGCTCAACCGCGTCGGCGGCGAGCGGCGGCTCAACGTCGCGGTCACCCGCGCCCGGCGGCAGGTCGTCGTCTTCTCCTCCTTCGACCCGTCCCAGCTGCGCGCCGAGCAGACCTCGTCGGTGGGCGTCAAGCACCTGCGCGCCTACCTCGACCTGGCCGCGCTGGGCACCGACGCGTTGCCGCGGGACGCCCGGCCGGTCGCCGTCCCGGACCGGCACCGCGAGGAGGTCGCGGCGGCGCTGCGCGACCGGGGCTTGAGCGTGCGCACCGACGTCGGCCTCTCGGAGTTCCGGGTCGACCTGTCGGTGGCGCGGGGCGAGACCCCGGACGAGCCGGTGCTGGCGGTGCTGCTCGACGGTCCGGCGTGGGCGCGGCGGCGCACGGTCGGCGACCGCGACGGCCTGCCGGTCGAGGTGCTCTCCGGGATGCTGGGCTGGCCCGCCGTCGAGCGGGTGTGGCTGCCGACGTGGCTGCGCGACCGCGAGGCGGTGCTCGACCGGCTGGACGCCGCGGTGGCGGCGGTGCCGGTGCTCGAGCCGGCCGTCGCCGTGCCGGCGCAGGTGGCCGCAGAACCCGCAGCCGAGCCGGCGGCCGTCGTCCCGGTCGCCGTCGTGCCGGTGGCCGTCGTCCCGCCGGTGCCGGCGCCTGCTGCGCCGCCGGCCGCCGAGGTGCGGTCGGTCGTCCCGCTGCGCGCCGGGCCCTCGGTGGTCGTCGAGCCCGTCGTGACCGGCCCGGCGGCGCCCGCGGAAGCCGCCGGGTCCGAGACGGCGGCGCCCGCGGAGACCGCCGGAGCCGAGCCGCCGCCGTCCGCGAAGCCCGCCCGGCGGACGGCGAAGAAGGCGCCGGTCGCGCCGCTGCTGGACGGCGAGACCCTCTTCGTGCCGTGGACGCCCAGGAGCGGCGGCGAGCGCAGGGCACTCGACTCCCTCGACGACCCGCGGGCCGCCCGCACCGTCCGGCGGGTGCTCACCGCCGGGCTCAGGGCGGAGGGACCGGTGCACCGCGACCGGCTGGTCCGGCTGACCGCAGGCGCCTTCGGCCTCTCCCGGGTCAGCGACGCCCGCCGCGACGCGCTGCTGGCCCTGCTGCCCGCGGGTGCCGTCGACGGCGAGTTCGTCTGGCCCGAGTCGCTGGACCCCGCGGCCTGGACCGGCTTCCGGCGCCAGGGGTCGAGCGCCGACCGGCCGCTGGAGCACGTCACGCCCGAGGAGATCGGCAACGCCATGGTGGCCCTGTGCCGGTCCGCCGCCGCCGGGATGGCCGAGGACGAGTTGCTCGTCCGTACCGCCGAGGTCTTCGGCTACCGCCGCCGGACGCCGTCCCTCGCCCCGCTGCTGCAGGCCGCGCTGACCCGGGTCCTGGACGCCGGCCGGCTGGTGCGCCAGGAGTCGGGTCACCTCATCGCCGGCTGACCCGCGTCGTCGCCTCGCGAGCTCAACCCAGGTCGCACCCACAGGGGCAGTCCGGGGAGTGCACCGGCCGCCCGTTGCCGTCATCCAGCTCGTCGCAGGCCGGTGGACAGCGACAGGCGAACTCGTCGGCAACGCGGGGACCCGCCCCGGCGAGCCGGCTCCGCCGCGCCTCCTCCTGTCGGCGCTGCCGTGCGGCCTCCTGGCGCCGGGCACGTCGCTCCTGCGGCGAGTCCCCGGGGCGCACGGGGTGGTGGTCCTCGGGCGTGCCGAGGCGGCCTCGGAGTGTGTCGCGCGCGGCCCGGTCCACGTCCACGGTGAACCAGGGGCGCGGGCGGTCGTAGCGGTGCTCGTAGCGCCCCTCGCGCTCGTCGGCGAAGTGGGTGTCGAGGTGGGCCGGGAAGTGGCGGCCGTAGCGGTCGCGCACGGCGTCCGGCGACATCCCGGCGACCTCGCGGCCGGCCGCGTCGAGCAGCGCGAGCCGCAGGCCGGCCTGCTCGGCGGCGCGGACAAGGGCGCCGACGGGCAGGTCGCGCCGCCCGCTCTCGGCCTGCGCCACCGCCGACTGCGACAGCCCGCAGACAGCGGCCAGCTGTCGCTGGGACAGGTCGGCCCGTCGGCGGATCCGGCGCAGCACCCCGGAGAGGTCGAAGGACGACACGTCCCAAGGGTGTCGTCCCACCGGGACCGTCGGCCTCGCCGACCAGCAGGTGTGGAGGAGCCCGCTCGCTGTGGAGACGACCACACCAGGACCCCGCCGTGCACCGGTTCCCCGGTCCCACCGTCCCCGGTCCGCCGAGCGAGCCGGTGGCGACCGCGCCGGCAGGTGTCCCTCCCGGGACGCTCGGGCGGTGAGTGCAGGTGCACTCACCGCCTGAGCCTGCCGGGACCGACCCTCGCTCCGGGCGGCACCGGGACGGAGGGGCCCGGGCCGCCGGAAACCCGGGACCCGGGACGCGCCGCCCCGTGCCCTTCCCGCCGCGCGCGACTCCCAGCCGGTTCACAGGCCGAGCCACTACCGTCGGGGGCCACCTGCCGCCGACAGGGAGGGCCGCGCAACCGTGGACGAGGCGCTCGACCCCGCCGGAGCGGTGGCCGATCTGGCCGGGACCCGCCAGATCGGCCTGCTCGAACCCGGCGACCCGGACCGCATCGGTCCCTACGACCTGCTGTGCCGGCTGCCGCGCGGCGGCCAGGGGGCCGACGTGTTCGTCGGGTCGGCCGGCCCCGACGGCGCGCTGGTCGTCATCAAGCGGCTGCCCGAGGCCGCGCCGGAGCTGGCCCGCAAGCGGCTGGCCCGGGAGGTGGAGAACGCCGCCCGCGTGAAGAGCTCCCGGGTCGCCGCGATCATCGACCAGGATCTCGCCGCGGACGCGCCTTACTACGTGCAGGAGTACGTGGCCGGCACGCCGCTGGACGAGTTCATGGCCTCCCGCTCGGGCGGGCTCAACGCCGAGGAGCTGCGCCGGATCGCCATCGGGCTGCTGCGGGCGCTGCGCGACGTGCACGCCGCCGGCGTCGTCCACCGGGACGTGAAGCCGGGCAACATCATCATCTCCGGCTCGGAGGTGTGGCTGGTCGACTTCGGGATCAGCCGCTACATCGGCCCGGAGTCACCGGCGGGCACCGCCACCACCGGCATGGCCGTACTGGGCACGAAGCTGTTCGCCAGCCCCGAACAGCTGGCCGGCGCCGTGCTCACCGAGGCCAGCGACGTCTACAGCTGGGGCATGGTGATCGCCTTCGCGGCGGGCGCGGCGCATCCGGTCGACCCCGACGACACCATGCCCGACTCCGACTACTACCTCGCGCTGCGGGCCGGCCGGCTCGACCTCACCCGCGTGCCGGCCAACCTGCTCGACAGCGTGGAACGCGCGCTGCGCTTCAACCCCGAGCGACGGCCGACCGTGGCACAGCTGGCCCGGCAGGTGGAGCAGCGCACCCGCTGGCTCGGCCAGACCTCGCAGATCCCCGACCCGCGGACGACGATGCGCGACCTGCAGTCCCTGGGGGCGGTGACCGAGGCGGCCCGCTACGAGCTGGCCCGGCTGGAACGGGCGGTCGCCGACACCTGGACCGGCTTCGCCGTCGCCGCGGTGGCGATGGTGCTGCTGGGCGTCGTCGCCGGGCTGGTGCTGGCCGTGCTGTACCACGTCGTCTTCTGAGTCGTCGTCTTCTGAGTCGTCGTCTTCTGAGTCGTCGTCTTCCGAGCCCCGAGTACCGAGGAGGAGCACCGTGTCCGGGATGTACGAGCGCGCGCTGGCCCAGCAGCGGCTCGACGCGCGCCGCCAGCGGTTCCGGGAGCGCCAGCGGGTGCTGCTGGCGGTCTTCTGCGTGACCGCCGTCCTCTTCTTCGCGCTGTTCGTCCGCTGATGATGAGGCGCCGCGTCTGCCCCCGCTGTCTGGAGACCCTGTCCGCGCCGATCTGGCGCGACGCGACCGGCGCGCCCCAGCCTCCGCCGGTCGAGCGCCGCAGCCGCTGGCAGCGGCTGCTCGACCCGCTGCGGGCCGACCCGCTGCCCGCGCCGACGGCCCGGGACGCCGCCGGCGCGGCCGCGGCCAACGTCGTGCCCACCTGCCCCCGCGGGCACCGGCTGCCGCCGGAGTACCTCGACCGGCCGACGATCGTCGTCGGCCTGGTCGGGCTGACCGGCGCGTCGAAGAGCACCTACCTCACCGTGCTCGTCGACCTGCTGCACGAGGGGGCGCTGGCCCCGCTCGGCATCTCGGTGGAGATGGACGAGGAGAGCGCGGCCCGCTTCGACGACCACCGCTACCGGCTGATGGTGCAGCGCCAGCAGCTGCCGCTGACCCTGCCGCTGCTGGGCCAGGGCAGCTCGCCGGAGCCGTTCATGCTGGTGCTGCGCGGCGCGGGCCGGAACGGAGCCGAACGCTCGGTCAACCTGGTCTTCTTCGACGCCTCGGGCGAGCAGCTCTACCGCAGCGAGGACATGGGCCAGTACGGCAGGTTCCTCTACGCCGCGACGGCGGTGCTTGTGGTGCTCTCCCCGGGCGTCTTTCCGCGGCTGCGACACGTGGCCGATCCGGGTGAGGACTCGATGGGCCTGGCCCGGCACACCCAGATGGTGGTCAACCTGGCCAACGTGCTGCGCAGCGCCCGCAACCTGCCGCCGGACAGCCACCTGGACGACGTCGCGACCGCCGTCGTCCTCAGCAAGGCCGACAAGCTGCGCGCGGTGCCGGACTTCCCGGCCGACACGCTGCGGGATCCCGACCTGCGCGCGGCGCCGCTGGCGCACTGGTTCGCCGACGTGCGGCAGAACAGCTCCCGGTTGGTCGACTTCCTCGAGGTCAGCGGCGGTTCCAACCTGCTCACCGCGGTGCTGCACCGGCTGCCCCGGCCGACCGTGCACGCGGTCTCGGCCACCGGCGCCGACGCCCGAGACGGCGGCTACCCGCGGATCGCGCCGGCCGGCGTGCTCGATCCGCTGCTGGTGCTGCTGGCCCGGTCCGGCTTCCTCTCCGAGGAGGGGCTCGACCCGGAGGAGTACGGCGCGGGCCTGCGCGGCGAGTGGTCGCGATGAGCGGCCGGGCCTGTCCGCAGGCGCTCTACACCTCCGCCAGCCGCACGCTGGAGGGGCCGGGTTTCGGCGTCTACGCGCATTCGGCGGACTGGCCGGCCGAGGTCGGCCGCACCCGCAAGGTGCTCGGGGCGCTGGTCGGCTTCCGGCCGGGGGACGGCGAGGCGTACGGGCTGCTCTCCCGCGGGACGGGGCGGGTGCTCTACCGCACGGTCGCCGCCCGCGCCGACGACTTCGGCCGCCCCGGCAACTACCTGGTGCACCTGCTGTGGGACGAGAGCGGCCGGCTCGGCGTCCGCGAGCTGCTGGCGCTGCGTCGGGCCGGCCGGTTCCTCGACGAGCTGCCCGGCGACTCCTCCCCCACCGCCGACCTGCCGCCGCTACCGGTGACCTTCGCCGACCGCGGCGTGCCGCCGCTGACCCCCGAGGAGGTCGACGCCCTCACCCCCCCGCTGGCCCAGGTGCTGGCCGCGCTCGCCGCGGGGACGGGCGCCTGCACCCTGCCGCGACGGACCCCGACGGGCCGCGAGGTGGCCGAGGTCGTGTTCACCGTCCTGCCCCGGGCGCTGGCCGCCGGCGTGTCGCTGCACGCCGGCACCCGGGAGGACGACGGCGACACCGCGCCGATCACCGTGGAGCTGGTCGAGGCCCCGGGGCGCGGGGCCCTATCGCCCCCCGCCGCACCCACGGCCGACACCGAGCGGGCCCGGACGCTGCTCGAGGCGGCGGTCAAGGCCGAGCTCGCGCCGGACGACCTGGCCGACCTGCGCCGCCTGGACGTCTGGCTGTTCGCCGACGCCTGGGCCGAGCAGGACGCCGGGACGCTGACGGCCGACCAGCTGGCCAGCGTGCTGGAGTCCGGCGCCGCGCCGGGCTGGCTGGCCCGCGGGAGCAACGCGGCGTCCGCCTGGAGATCGACGACGACCTGGTGACTCTTGCCGCGACCGACCGGTACCGGCTCGCGGTCCGCGAGTTCGCCTGGCGGCCGGACACCCCCGGGCTCACGGCGGCGGTACTGGTGCCC